>CAZRNR010000061.1:0-13069 GCA_964601505.1 uncultured bacterium
TACCTATGTAAATGACAATCTGGATAAGGGGGAGTTTATATTTTCTGTAAAGAGCAATAGCATACTGAAGCATTCTTTGGGGCATTGTTTCATCGTTTGATGTTTGGAACTCAATGTGAAGGAGGAAGGAACCTTTATGAGTTCTGATTATTCCAACGAAATCAGCTCTGAGGAGTTCCTGAATCTCTGTTCCCGCAGGTTTTATCTCAAGTATATCAACTTTGAGAACAAGCTTAACGACAGCTTTTGCGGCAGATTCAAAAATACCCTTTATCTCAGTATCAAATCTCACAGGGAAAATTTTGCAAATTTCTAAAAACCATTGAAATTATTTTCAGTTTGGAATGTTGCCATGCAATATCAGAATCAAAATCTTACTAACTGTTATATCAGGAAAAAGATAAATTAGGACCATACTCACTATTTAGAATTTTTGATGGATGTAAAAATTTTTTTACTTTTTTTACGCACCATAAAGTGTTTGGCTATCAATTTTTTTAATCTTTATTTCCATTGGAGCATCGGGCGATACTTATTTCAACTGGGCGATATTTATTTCAACAAAAGACAAGATAAAAAAGGTAGTTGCAAGCTTCAAACTGCGTATTCTTTATGATTTTTTACGCACCCTAAGTGGCTATCTTCCTCTGTTGCAATCATAATATACTGATTTATGTATTCTGCTTTTCATATCCTAACTCATTATAAGCATTTTTTTGATTTGATAGATGCAACAAATCGTTCTTTATTTATTTTTTGTTGTCTATATTCTTTCAATTATTGTAGCTATTCCCATTCCCCCGCCCATACAAAGCGATATGACCGCATAGCGTTTCTTTGTTCTTTCAAGTTCATATATAGCTTTTGTAAGGAGTATTGCACCTGTTGCTCCGATTGGGTGCCCATGAGCTATGGCTCCACCGTTAGGATTAATTCTTGAATCGGTTTTCCAGTCTATTCCGAGTTCTCTTGCTGCGAAAATAACTGGAGATGCAAAAGCTTCATTTATTTCAAAGATATCTATATCGTCTGTTTTGAGCCCAGCTTTTTTTAGTGCATTCTTTATAGCCGGAGCTATTCCTGTGAGCATAAGAACTGGATCGGAACCAGCAAGACCCCAGCTTACAAACCTCGCTCTCGGTTTCAGTCCAAGTTTTTGAGCTTTTTCTGGTGTTGTTATCATGACAGCACATGCTGCGTCAGATATCTGTGATGAATTTGCTGGTGTGTGGGGGCCATCTGCTGTGAAGGAAAAAGGTAATTTCTTCATATCAGAAATAAATCCTTCAGGATTATCAAGAACATTATGTCTTACCCCCTCATCTTGCGTTATTGTGAATTCTTGTCCGTCTTTTTTCACCTTGACTGGAAAAACCTGGGAATTGTATATCCCTTGTTTCCACGCAGTTGCTGCTCTCTTTTGGGAAATAAATCCAAATTCATCTACCTCTTCTCTTGATATCTTATACTTTTGAGCTATCATATCAGCAGACATGCCCATGGGAACAAGACCTTTACCCTGAACACTTTCTGGAATATTCAAAGGAGCTCCTGCTTTTGATGCTATTTGTGCGTCTGATCCCATGGGATACCTCGACATAGATTCTGAACCTCCTGCAAGAACCAAATCACATTCTCCCGCTAATACTTCTTGAGCTGCAAAATTTATAGCTTGAAGACCTGAACCGCAGTATCTATTTATGGTGCAACCAACAGCTTCATCATGGAATCCTGCCTCAAAAAGTAATGTCCTACCAAGATTGAATCCTTGTTCTCCTACCTGTGAAAGACATCCCCAGACTACATCCTCTATTTCTCTTGTATCTACCTTTGTTCTCTTTATTATCTCTTTAACGGGTAATGAGGCAAGCTCTATTGCTGATAAGTGTCCCATCGGACCACATTTTTCAAGTCCTTTCCAACTTGATTTTCCTATAGGTGTCCTTATAGCATCAACTATAACAACTTCTTTTGTCATGTCCTATTAACCTCCTTAAGTTTTTTATCTCTATAAAAGGTATGGAATATGATGAAATTTTCCAGAATTACAAAACATTTTTATTTTATTTTTAATTTCTTTTGGATTCGGAGGTATTCCAGAAAATGGAGGAAGTAACTTTTTTTGTCTTCAGAGGTGAAAGGGGAGAGGGATCTTTTAAAGAATATAAAGTTCCTTATCAGGAAGGAATGGTTGTTTTAGATGCAATACTTTATATTCAAAGTAAGATAGATGGAAGTTTATCTGTTAGGTGGAACTGTAAGGCTGCAAAATGTGGATCTTGTGCAGCAGAGATAAACGGAAAACCATCTTTGATGTGTAAAACCAAGATAAAAGAATTACAGCAACCAATAAAAGTTGAGCCTATGCGAGCATATCCGCATATAAAAGATCTTGTTCCAGATACATCATGGAACCTAAAAACTAGAAGAAACATAATCCAAAAGATGGGCTTTACTCCCAAAAAGGATGCAAATTGGATTATGGAGGATCAGGATATTGAAAAAGGCAGGGAGTTCAGAGCTTGTATAGAGTGTGGTCTTTGTATAGATACCTGCCATGTACTACGTGAGCATAAACTTTTTGATAAATTCATAGGTCCGGCATATCTAACTTTTTCTGCATACCTTGAAACACATCCTATGGATTCTATCAATAGGTTAAAATGGCTCAAAGATGAAGGGGGAATTATGTATTGCAACATAACTAGGTGTTGTACTGAGGCATGCCCCGAGGATATACATATAACTGACAATGCTATAATACCTCTGAAAGAAAGAGTTGCTGATGAATTCTTTGATCCGATAAGAATCTTGGCGAGAAAAATTTTTGGAAAAGGAACATAAAGTTTTAGAATTGAAAATTTTTGTAGTGAATATTACGAACTTTTAGATTTCAAGATTGAAAGTAAAGTTCTCAAGTATGATATTTTTTTGATTCTTTCTATTATTTTTTGATCTGGGAATTTATCCAAAAAGTTCTATCTTAATCAGTATTCAGATTTCCAATTGAAGAGAAATTATTACGCACCATGGATGTGATAATACAGAGACATAGCATATTACCATTGCTTTTTATTTTACATACAATAAATATTCTACTTTATGTAATTTAGGTTTTCTTAAGGTTAATTTAAAATATCTATGGGATTTTTCGAGAGATTCATAGCAAAAATTTTTGGAACTGCGAATCAAAGGTATTTGAAAAGGATAAAAGAGAAATACCTTGGCAACATTCTTGCTGCTGAAGAGGAATTTGATAAAGTACCAAATAACAAACTTAGGAAGATATCTCTTGAATACATTGAAAAAGTCAGGAAAGATAAAGTATCTACGGACGATATTCTTCCGGAGTATTTTGCACTGATTCGAGAGGCAGCAAAGCGCACGATAGGGAAGAGGCACTTTGATGTTCAGATTCTTGGTGGTATAGTTCTATATCATGGAAAGATAGCGGAGATGAAAACTGGTGAAGGGAAAACAATCGTGGCAACTTTACCTTTGGCTCTAACTGCTCTTGAGGGTAGAGGATGCCACCTTGTTACGGTCAATGACTATCTTGCCAGAAGAGATGCTACATGGATGGGACCGATATATAAGTTTCTCGGCCTTGATGTTGGAGTTATAAACCAACTTGATGTTTCCTATATTGTCGAGTGGCAGTTTCCAGATCTTTTCCAAAAAGCACTAGAAGAAGATGTAAGAGCCTGGCCCCAGGGCAATATAATAAACGATCCATTGCCTCAGGATAAAATAAATATGTCAGCTATTGGTGCATTTCAGGTGAATCTAATAAAATCCTCAAGAAAACAAGCTTACATGTGTGATATAACTTATGGAACTAACAATGAATTTGCTTTTGATTACTTGCGAGATAACATGAAGTATTCCATTGAAGATATAAACCAAAGAGAGCTATATTATGCGATAGTTGATGAAGTTGATTCAATACTTATAGATGAAGCGAGAACCCCTCTTATAATATCTGGACCAGCTGAGGAGGATATATCTTTGTATTATAAGGTAGATAAAGTAGCGAGATTAATGAAGGTTGGTGAAGATTTTGATTTAGATGAGAAATCGAAACAGGTTCTGCTCAAGGAAAAGGGTATAGAAAAGGCCGAGAGATTTTTGGGAGTTTCAAATCTTTATGACCCCGTTAATCTTGAGATACTTCATCATCTTATTCAATCTCTGAGAGCTCATAAGCTTTTCAGAAGAGATGTTGATTATGTAGTCAAGGATGGAAAAGTCGTGATTGTGGATGAGTTTACAGGAAGACTTATGCCTGGGAGAAGATGGTCAGATGGTCTGCATCAGGCTATAGAGGCAAAAGAAGGGCTGAAGATAGAAGCGGAAAATCAAACACTGGCCTCGATTTCCTTTCAGAATTTTTTCAGGATGTATAAAAAGCTCGCAGGTATGACTGGAACTGCTGAAACTGAAGCTCTTGAATTCAAAGAGATATATAACCTTGATGTTGTTGTTATCCCAACTCATAAACCTATGATAAGACAGGATTTTGATGATGTTGTTTTCCTGACAGAGGAAGAGAAGTTCGAGCGTGTTGTTCAGGATATTTATGAAAATTGGCAGAAGGGTAGGCCTATTCTTGTAGGAACAACGTCAATAGAGAAGAATGAAAGGCTTTCAGCTATGTTGAGAAAAAAAGGAATACCTCATCAGATTCTCAATGCAAAAAATCATGAAAAAGAAGCTTATATAATTGCTCAGGCGGGCAGGTATAAGGCTGTTACTGTCGCTACAAATATGGCTGGTAGGGGTGTTGATATCATACTTGGAGGTAATGCTGAAATGCTCGCAAGGCAAAAAGTTGGCTTTGACGCATCCCCGGAGGAATTTGAAAAAGCTCTCAAAGAATTTGAGCAGATCTGTCAGGAAGAGAGAAAAAAAGTCATTGAACTTGGGGGGCTTTATGTTATCGGAACAGAAAGACATGAATCAAGAAGGATTGACAACCAGCTTCGTGGAAGATCTGGAAGACAAGGAGATCCGGGAGCATCAAGATTTTATGTATCTTTAGAAGATGACCTTATGAGGATTTTTGGTTCAGATAGAGTTGCTCCTCTTATGAAAAGGTTTGGTATGAAAAAAGGAGAACCTATTGAACATAGGTGGGTTACGAAAGCTATCCAGAACGCTCAAAAAAGAGTAGAGGCTTACAACTTTGAGATAAGAAAGCACCTACTTGAATATGATAACGTAATGAACAAGCAGAGAGAAACTGTTTATTCTCTTCGCAGAAGAATACTCTCTGGAGAAAATCCGAGGGAGATAATTTTCTCCTTTATTGATGATGTTATCGGTTACCTATCTGAAAAGTATTTTCCTAAAAAGGCGGAACCAGATTATGATGGTTTTGAAAGAGAATTTAAAACTATATTTGGGTTTCCCCCCAAGGATACTGACTTGGAAAATTTGAAGAGCTTCTTAAATGATTTTTACAATGACAAGTTCTCCGGACTATCAGATGAGATAGTTTATAAGATTGAACAATTTATTATCCTGAACACTCTAGATACTATGTGGAGAAGACACCTTTATGCTATGGATCACCTTAAGGAATCTGTTGGTATGAGAGGATATGGACACCTAGATCCCCTTGTAGAGTATAAGAAGGAAGGTTTTTCTCTTTTCATTGATATGCTTACGAAGTTTAAGATCTCTGTTGTCTCAAAATTGTTTATGATGAAGCTTTCAAGAGATGAAAAGGAGGAAGGAGCTAATGCTATGGAAACCCTTTCAAGAAGGAAGGGAGTATATTTTGCCGCATCTCCTGGAGGTATGGTATCTGCTTCTCCTAACTATAACAAAAAAGTTGGGAGAAATGACCTTTGTCCTTGTGGTAGTGGGAAAAAATATAAAAAGTGCTGCGGAAGGCTAAATTAATCAAAATTATCTGAAAATAGTATCACAAGGCTTTTTTGATATTAACAGCAAGTTATGGATTCTAACAAAGAAAAGCAAAGCAAGAGAGGAAGAAAATCGAGAAAAAGTACAGATTTATTTGAAAGTACGAAGGAAACTGAAGAAGGAAGATCTACTCAGGAAACGCAAGAAAAAGCTCAAGAATTGAGACCGGAGGAAAAAAAAGAGACTCAAATTCAGGAAAAGAAAGAATCTTACAGGCAACCACTTTTGGTTATAACTGGTGCGTGTGGATTTATAGGTTCGTATGCTGTTGAGCTTGCAAAGAAAGAAGGATGGAAAGTAAGAGCTTGTGATCTACCTTCTGCGTTCAGAGGTAAAGATGAATTTGGCAAATCAAGATATCCTGAGTTAGTGAAAAAATTTGCGGATGAGGTTGTAGAGATTGATATAACTAAACCAGAAACCATTCGTGGGGTTTTTAATGATGCAGATTATATATTTCATATAGCAGCTATTTTGAAGTATGATGTTCCTTGGTCTCTTCTGTATAGTGTTAATGTTAATGGTACGAAAAATATATTTGAGGAGATACTGAGGTGTAAAAATTCAAATCTTAAAAGGGTTGTTGTTTGGAGTACCAATGGAATATATGGAGTTCCCAGAGATGATAATACGATAATTACGGAAAGTTCTCCTGTGAGACCAGTAACAAAATATGCTCTTTCAAAATTTCTTGAAGAAAAAGCTGCTCTTTCTTACTTTAAAAGATATGGTATTCCAGTAACTATTATAAAACCAACAGCTGTATATGGTCCGCGTGAATCTTATATGTTTTACGATTATCTTAGAACTATAAAAAAATCCAAAGTTGTCCTTTCATTTTCTAATTTTGATTTTGCTTTCCCGAGTGTTCATGCAGAAGATGTTGTTAGAGCAGCTATTCACCTTTCAAAGTTTGAGGGTTCTGTTGGAGAAGACTATATGATTGATGATGGTAGCCAGAATACGGTAATAGATATTATGAAGTTTCTTGCAGAAGTTTTTGATAAACCTTTCTATCTACTTCCACCAGTACCAATACCTGTTCTGAGGAAAATCCTGATTTCTGGCTCTTATTTTTTTAAATTCTTATCAGATACATTTGGAATCAAAAAACCGATTGAGGAAGAGTTTACATTTATGTTTGGATACAATATGAAATATTCCAATCAAAAGCTCAAATCTACAGGTTTTCAGTTCAAGTATCCTAAATTTCAGGATGGTATGAGAGAAACAATAAAATGGTATGAGGAGGTAGGACTTCTATGAGTGCAGAAATGGGTTTTTTTGACCTTTTGAGTGTTCCGGAGTTTATTCTTGAGTCTCTTATGGTTTCCGGAGCGACACCAGATATAAATAAGCTTGTTGGCTGGGAGTTTAGAGGCCACAATGTAGGTATGATACCAAAGCTTGGTAGAATTCTCAAATTCAAAAAGGGTTTCAAAAAACTCGGTGATGAGGTATTTGGCTACAATGTTATGATGAAACAAAATTCCCAAGATGAACCTTGGATAGCCCTGCCAAGTGAAGCAAATCCAAAAAGGCATGGTTTCTACAAAGTCTATCCAGCTAAATTCTCTACAAATTATAAACACTATCTTAATGCTCTTGTGCTTGACTATGGGAGAGGCAGAAACCCTATCTATGATCCTTCACGTTTCTTACGAGATTACCTTGTAAAACCCTTTGAAGATAACGATGACCTTTATCTTGGGAAAGCCTATGTAGAATTACTTGGTAAGATGATCCCAGTTGGTTATTTCGTTATAGAAAGATACAATAAAGCCGAATACTAAAATTTTTCCCTCAATTCGTTCTTTCTTGTATCAAGATTAATATGATGCCGGTTTTGTTTTCTTCTCCTAGAATGGTCATAAAAGTTTCAAAAGATAAAAAAATTTTTTATCCCAATCCCCAGATTTATTCTCCCGTTTATGAATGATACTTTCAGGCAGGAAATCTTGATTTTAGCAATTGTAAGAGGTATATCTGCAGCTGTTTTTACTATATCTCTACCTTTTTTGAACATATACTTGTACGAGAGAGGATACAGTATGTCTCTGATAGGTTTTATTTCTGGAGTTTCAACTTTTCTTGGTTCCACTATGCGTATTGTTTCCGGAGGTCTTTCGGATGTTATCTCTCCGCAAAAGGTTATTCTCTACGGAGTTGTTCTGAGGGGATTAGTTCTTCTTTCCTTTGTTTTTCTGATCTTAATGGATGCAGATATACTTCTTTTTGCTCCATCAATTTTTCTTAATTCGGCATCATTTTCTCTTATAATAAATGGATCAAATTCGTTTCTGAGCTACTCTATAAAAGAAGATGTAAGAAGAATTCTAGCAATAAGTAAGGTCAGGGTAGGTATAAATCTTGGATTTTCAATAGGACCAATTTTGGGGGGATTTCTTTCTCACTATTCCTATGTCTTACTTTTCCTCGTTGCAGCTTTATTGTCCCTTTCTGTCTCGTTCCTTACTGTTAGGTTGAAAAATGAGCGGGTACAGGGGTCTTTCAAAAACTATTTTTCAGATATAATCTTACCTACGAAGGATAAGAAATTTATGCTTATTTCTGTATCTACATTTTTTTGCGCTGTTGTTTTTTCACAGTTTATAAATACTCTTCCAGTTTTTGCAAGCCAATATTCTATAGATAAGAGGCTTATCGGATATTTCTTTACCACAAACGGTTTGACAGTTATACTCTTTCAAGTATTTATCTCTCGCATTTCTGCTAAAAAATTCGGGGATCTTGTTTCTGCCATATTAGGTATACTTATATACGCTTCTTCTTTTCTTATGTTTGGTATCTCCCAGAATTTTTTTTGGCTTGTGATTTCTGTTTTTTATATGACTTTTGGAGAAATGCTACTTATACCATCACTAATGAATATGGCTATGAAAGTTTCTCCAGAGGAAAGAAAAGGAGTTTTTCTTGGATTTTTTGAATTTTTCGAGACTTTTGGTTGGTCCATTGGAAAATATGTTGGCGGAATTGTCTTTGATCACTTTGTGTATGAACCTATTTATATGTGGGGAATATTAAGCGGACTTTCTATCTTTCCGATCATTTCATTGCTTATAGTAAGGTTCAAGACTTGATTTTTTTATCCTGTATTCTCAATTTTTGGAACA
The DNA here is from genome assembly GCA_964601505.1 of uncultured bacterium. Classification (GTDB taxonomy): domain Bacteria; phylum Calescibacteriota; class Calescibacteriia; order Calescibacteriales; family Calescibacteriaceae; genus DRWZ01. Next base: position 9,066 of record CAZRNR010000061.1, read on the forward strand.
ATTAATGATCTTTTTTTATTATTATTAAGTTTAAGGAATAATATTAACCTTGCAATTCTGCAAAAGAATCTGAAAAAAGACTAATGTATAAATTAAAGAATATAGAACCTTTATGGATGTTTTTCTATCGATCCTTCCAATATTTTTTATTTTTCTGATTTTTTATTTTCTTGTGATAAGACCTCAGAGCAAGGCTGAGAGCAAAAGGAAAGAATTTATAAAGAATCTGAAAAAAGGAGATATAGTTTATACTTCCGGGGGTATCATAGGGAAAATCTATGATCTTTCTGACAGAATTGTCACACTTGAAACATCAAAGGATACCAGGTTGAAGATATTAAGAGAAACTGTGCAAGGTCCTTATATTGAAAAGAACGTTGAACAAGAACAGCAACAGAAAGATAAATAGCTCTCAGAAATTTTGTTAACATTCATTTGATAATCTGACAGGAATTGATATAAGATGAATAGTTTGCATTTATCGGGGGCATTTGCAGTATAATGGGTTAAACGCTTTTCTGAAAAATGATAAATGTTTTCTATATGACGTTATTGTAAAACTATGAACTTGAAGAACATAATAGGAATAGTTTTGATAGCTGGTTTGGCTTACCTTTTTTATGAGGGTTTAAGAAAAGGTGATTTAAATTTTTCTTCAGCGAGTCAGGCTATAAAGGAGAAATTTAGCCAAAAACCTTCAGAGGAATTAGAAGAATCGGCCGTATCAAGAAGATCAGGTGGTGAGGTTCAGGAAGAGCAGCTGAAGCAAGTCCAGTATTATAGTCTACCTCAGATTGCTGATATAGTTGAGGAGGTAAAAAAAGGAGTAGTGAATATAAGTACGACGAGAGTAGAGAAGCAGCAGAATCCATTTTATTGGTTTTTTGGTCCAGGTCCATTTGGCCAAAGGGAAAGGGAAGAATTCTTCAGAAGATTTTTCGGTGAACCAGAGATAGAGAGATTCTCAAGAAGTCTTGGATCAGGTTTTATAATATCTCCAGATGGATACGTAGTTACTAATTCTCATGTTGTCAAAGGAGCAAAAGATATAAAGGTAACTTTGTGGGATGGTAGAAATTATGATGCGAAACTAGTTGGTATGGATGAAGCTACCGATATTTCTATATTAAAGATAGATTTAAAAGGCTTGCCATTTTTAAAGTTTGGTGATTCAGATAGCTTGAGAGTTGGTGATTGGGTTATAGCTATTGGTAATCCTTTTGGTCTTGGTCATACTGTGACAGTTGGGGTTGTTTCTGCAAAGGGGCGAAGTTTGGGGATTGCAAGGTATGAAGATTTTATCCAAACAGATGCTGCGATAAACCCGGGAAACTCCGGAGGTCCTCTCCTCAATTTGAAAGGAGAAGTTATCGGTATAAATACGGCTATCTTGAATCCTTCCGGTATGGCTACTTATGCTGGAATAGGTTTTGCCATACCTTCTTCTCTTGCAAGTGGTATTGTTTCTTCTTTGATCAAGGAAGGAAAAGTAAAGAGAGCTTGGCTTGGAGTATACATTCAAGAAGTCTCTCCGGAGATCGCTAAAGCTATGGGGTTACCAGAACCTTTCGGTGCTCTTGTAACGGAAGTTTTAAGCGGATCTCCAGCTGAAAAAGCAGGACTTAAAAGGGGTGATATAATAATAGAATTTGATGGAAAGAAAGTAAAGTCTTTCAGAGAGCTCCCATTGATGGTATCTCTTTCTCCTGTTAATAAGAAATCTACGCTAAAGGTTATAAGAGATGGTAGGGAACTGTCTTTTGAAATTGTTCTTATGGAGATGCCGGATGAGAGTAAGATAGCACAACAACCTGGGGAACAAGAACAACAAGAAACGCAGGAGGAGGGAATTTATCTCAAAAATTTTGGAATGAGAATTAAGGATTCTCCGAATGGCCCCCAGATTGTTGCCGTCGATCCAGGTTCAGCTGCAAACATGGCCGGGATAAATCAAGGAGATATAATAGTTGAGGTGAATAGAAAAGAAGTCAAATCAGCATCAGATGTTGAAAAATTGCTTAAGGACCAAAAATCTGCCCTTTTCCTTCTTAATAGAGGTGGAAGGTATGTCTATGTTGCCATAAGAATAGGTTAGATGCAAGAAAGTCAACTGGAGCCTGCTATTGATGAGATAAATTCGTTAAGAGATGTCCTTTATAGAGGTTCGAATATTTCTGATATCATAATGAAGAGGATAGAGGAGTTTAAAACTCTTGGAACATTCGGGAGAACTCATTTCAACTTTCATCCATTTTTAGATCTGGAACTTGATACCGATATTTTTGGCGAACTTTGTTTTTGCATTCTTACAGCAAACTCATCAGCTGAGCTCGGGATAAGGATACAGAAAGAAATAGGAATTGAAGGATTCAAGGAGCTTTCGGAAGTTCAAATTTCAGAGATTCTGTTGAAGATGGGACATAGATATCCATCAATAAGAGCTAAATATATATTTCTTGCAAGAAGTTTTGACCTTCAAAGAGTTCTAAAGCAAGGTAATGGAAAACTTGCTCGTCAGATCTTGCTGGGGGTTAAAGGACTTGGGATGAAAGAATCAAGTCATTTTTTGAGAAACATAGGCTACGATGACGTAGCTATTGTAGATAGACATATTTATAGGTTTCTTGTAAGACATAAACTTGTCCAGTATAAAGAAAGTATAACACCGAATTTGTATCTGGAATGTGAAAGGATCCTAGAAAAAATATCGCATATTTCTCAAATACCGTTATCGGCTCTTGATCTTTATATATTTTATAAGCAGGCAGGAACCATATTGAAATGATATTGAACTTCCCAGTCAAAACATCTGTAACTTCAAATAGTTTTCCTTTGACATTAACCCTTTGTTGTGAGAGGTGATTTTTTCTTTCTTTCAACAGTAAATGCGCTACCAATCTTTTAAAAATTTTTCAGATTGGTTAAATGCTGTGTCAACAAATTTCCATCCTCCACTTACAAATTTATGCAAGAGAAAATTGACAATTTTTGGTACATATTTAGTTGACAAAGCAGTTAAGATACCTATGGATTTACGGTTTATAATTATCTAAAAGCAGTTGTTCTGAAAAAAATAGCATTATTATTGATTTAGCTTATTTCAGACTGCAAGCTTGAAAATTTTCTCCTTTATGAGAGTTCAAGAAGAATACTCCAATGATACAACGAGTTTTTTCCCCTACAGTATAATTGTAAATTATTTTATTCCGCTGAAAAAATTTGATTTATGAAATCTAAAACTTTACAAATGCTTGTAAGAAATACCATAGGAGAACATCTTTTTTGTTTATTGCCCTTGGAAACTTCCCTGGTATGAAGATGGAATGTCCTGTTAAGATAGTCGCTTTATCAATTGGTATCAGTTGGAATGTAAAGTCTAATTCTCTTCCGATATCACGTTTTGGTAGAGAGCTATATTCTGAAACATAGGTTCATGTCCTGCCCTATACCAGAAATCATATGGGGACCGTAGCTGAAAACTCCATAAATCAATCATGAGTTTGGTTTCTCTGGTAGGAGATAATGTCAAATTACTCCTTATTCCCCACATATTTTTCCATGCGAAAAGGTCTGTATATCCATAGTGTAGATGGTTTGTTGGAAAGAAATTGTAAAAAGTTTTTCTTTCTTTATCGGTTTGTTCTCCTGTTGCAAAATCAATTTCAAAGAAGGATTCAATTATTCCTATTCTTATTCCAGCTTTTGATGCTAAAGCTAAAGCTTTAAGTCTTTTGTCCCATGCGTTCCCAAACTCAAAAACAAATTCAGCGGTTTCAAAAAATGTTAGCTTGTTCGTTATCTGTTCTTCTATGAGTTGCCTGATTCCAGTAGCAAGTATGTTAGCAGGTTTTTGATTTATTTTTACATTATCTCTTAAATAGAGTAAGTAAAGGTCAAGAAGACTTTTCTTGAAGAAAGATAATGAAAATGTATTGCTCTGTCGCAATCATTCAAAAATTTGAAAAAATACTAAGGTATATTATGGAGAAAGTGAGAAATGCGAG
>CAZRNR010000062.1:0-12082 GCA_964601505.1 uncultured bacterium
TTTAGCTTTGTGTCTGGAGTGTTTGGTTTTCAAAAAGGGATAGGTCAATGAGCATTTATCCTCTCTTAAGCAGTTCCTTGTTATAGTCCCTGTCTCTCATCTCTTCTCTACCTTATTAAAGAAATTATATATCTTAGACAAAGCAAGAGAAAGTCCTCTTACAAAGCATCGATAACTAACAAAGAATAATGAAAAAAAATAGAAATGGAAAAATAGTTGATAAATAGAAAATATGAAAAATATTTCTGTTTTGTTCTTAATCTTTATTTGTTGTAATGGATTATTCTATTTTTGTTCTTCAAGGCCCAAGTGGATAGAAGAACCTTACAAAGAATATGATCCATCTAAATACATAGTCGGAGTTGGATTTGGCTCAAGCATTAATCAATCTGATGATACAGCAAGGCAGGAGATAATAAAACAGATAAAAGTTCAGATACGATCACGATTTGAGCAAACGGCCAAGATGGAAATAAAATCCGGATCAGAAGTTAACATAGAAGAAAAAGTTCTTGGGAGAATAGAAGGCGTAGTTGAAGGGAAAATAGAAGATATACAAATAATACAAAGATATGAAGATAAAGGGATGTGGTATTCTCTTGCAGTATTTGATAAAGCAGAGTATTCCAAAAAAATAAGAAGGAAACTCACAGAAAAAGAACTGGAAATATCAAAAGTTCTCAAATCAGTAGAAGATGATATATCAAATGGAGAAATATTTAACTCAATACAGAAATTAAAGGAAACCAAGAGAAAGTATGCAGAACTTGAATCAGATATAGTTCTACTCTATTCTATATCTGGTGGAACATTTTCGTCTTTCCAGGAAATCATAGATAAGAAAATAGATAGTCTGAAAGATCTGATTACAATAAGACCAGAATCAGATAACTTGGTAATTCCAGAACCAGCAACAAATTTATATTTCCAGGTCAAAGTTATAACAAAAAGTGGTCAACCTGCAAAGAATATTCCACTTATAGCAAAATTTGATGGACCAATCTTCGGATCAGAGATTCTTCAGACAACAGATGGTAATGGTATAGCAAATTTTTCTTTCCCTATCCTCACATTTCAGAAAAATAGAATAGAAATAAAATCTGGAATTCCGGAACTAAAATCATCTGCAAACATATATGTATCACCAAGTGAGAGGAAAACTTTTAAAGTTTCAAGTGATAGTGAGGCGATAAAAAACTTCATCTCAGCATGCCTTTCAAACTTTGGGTTTGAGTTCTCTTCTAATGCACCTTATACCATAAGAGTAATACCATCAGCTAAAATAGAGAGTGTAGGAAAAGATTTCAAAGGAAACAGTATCTACATAATTAACATTTCCGCTGATATATCCGTTCTCAAGGAAAATGAAAATGTTCTAAAAGCAGTGAAAAATTCAAAGGGAGGAGGAAGCACAGCTAAAGAAGCTATAGAACAGGCTTTTAGAAACCTTCTTTCAAGTATATGCAAAGGCGTCCAACCTCTTGCGCCTGACGAGTATATAACAAAAATGGTAAAACAATAAAGGATCACAAATCCCTTACCAATCATTCCCAAACTATTCCCGTATTTTCTTGAAAAATTTCTCTATTAAGTTGAAGCTTTTGAAAAGACAAAATTGATCTGAAATGATAATATTTCTTACAATAATATGGATGTAGAATTTGAGAAAAATAAATTTTTCTATTCGCAATAAAGAATCATAATAAAATGAAAAAAGATCTTGGAGTATTAAGGATAATTCCTTGTCTTGACATAAAGAATGGGAGGGTAGTAAAAGGGATAAACTTTCTTGATCTCAAAGATGCTGGAGATCCTTTTGAATCATCAAAGATATACAGTGAAGAGGGAGCAGATGAAATATGCGTTCTTGATATATCCGCAAGTGTTGAGGGGAGAAAAGCTTCTTTAGAGATGATAAAGAAGATAGCCCAGAATGTTTTTGTTCCTATAACTTTTGGTGGAGGAGTTAGGACAGTTCATGATATGGGAGAGTATTTAAGATACGGTGCAGATAAAGTATCAATAAACACAGGTGCAGTAGAGAATCCAGAAGTCATAGAAGATTGTGCAAAGAGTTTTGGTAGTCAGTGCGTAGTAGTTGCGATAGATGCCAAGAGAGTTGATGGGAAGTTCAAGGTTTTCATATATTCTGGGAGTAAAAATACGAACATTGATGCTATAGAATGGGCTAAAAAAGTTGAAGAGCTCGGTGCTGGAGAAATCTTGCTCACATCAATAGATAAAGATGGCACTCAAGATGGATATGATATAGAACTTCTTGAGAAGATTGTTGAAGCTGTTTCAATTCCTGTGATAATATCTGGAGGAGCCGGTAAACAAGAACATTTCCTAAAAGCAGCCAAAGCTGGAGCTTCCGCTTGTCTTGCAGCATCTGTATTTCACTACGGAAAAATAAAAATAAGAAAACTTAAGGAATATTTGAAAGAAAATAAAATACATATTAGAACCTAAAGCTCCGTAATTAATCTAAACTTCATATTCAATTTTTTAAAATAATATCATTAATAGAATGATCTATTTAGATGATTTTATCTCTTTCCTCAAATCAAAAAACTTTTCTCAAAACACAATAAGAGCATATCAAAAAGATATTTCAGATTTTCTCAATTTTGTTATTGAAAAAGGCGGTAAAAAAATAAGTGATCTGACCTTCAAAGACATAGAGAAATATATAAGATATCTTTCAGAAATCAACCTTGAAGATTCAACAATTGAGAGAAATCTTTCCTCAATAAAAACATTTTTCAGGTTTTTAGAATCAAGAGAATTAATTAAACACAATCCAGCTGAGCTTGTGCCATTTAGGAAAAGGAGTAAAAAAATACCGAGCTATCTCGACGAAGATGAGGTAACTGAACTTATAGGTGTTGAAAGAGAGAGAGACAAAATGGCTATAATTCTCTTATACGGATGCGGCTTGCGAATTTCTGAACTTGAAAAACTGAAATTACAAGATATATCAGGAGATTTTCTGAAAATACAGGGAAAAGGTGGAAAATGGAGAGTAGTTCCAATTCCAGAATCTGTAAAAGAGTTTCTGGATTTTTACATAAAAAATATAAGACCAAAGTATCTGAAAGAAAAAGATGAAGGATATCTTCTCTTAAACAAGTATGGAAAGAGACTTTCAGCAAGATACATAAGGAAAATAATAAAAATGGAAGGCTTTATAAGAACAGGAAAAAATGTATGGCCTCATCTTCTGAGACACTCTTATGCAACACACCTGCTTAAGAATGAAGCTGATATAAGAGTTATTCAAGAATTACTCGGACATTCATCTATAAACACAACTCAAAAGTATATACATACAAACATTGAAGAAATAATATCTCTATATAAAAAGATTCACCCTCGGGAAAATCAAAAGGATTAACCGCATCTTATTCCTAACAGTTTATATTCAGCGATAGAATCTTATTTTTGGTCTATAGTTTTTCACACGGAAATCAACAAAATTCATATAAATAAAAAACATTAATAATTTTATAGATATGAATTCAGAGGCTACGAGGAAAATACTTGCAATAAGACATGTGGAAATAGAACATCTTGGGGAATTTGAAAAGATCTTGAATGATATGAAATACAAGATAAAATATTTTGATGTATGGAGAGAACAAATCGACAGATTAAACATCAATAGCTTCAATGGTTTCATAATACTTGGAGGATATATGGGAGTTTATGAACAAGAGAAATATACATTTTTAAAAAACACTTTTGATATAGCCGAAAGAGCAATTGAATACAACAAACCAATTTTAGGTGTATGTCTTGGATCACAGATTTTAGCTCACATTCTTGGAGCAAAAGTTTTTAAAGGACACAAAAAGGAAATAGGATGGTTTGATGTGTTTAAGGTTGGAAACGATGAGATTTTCAAAGATTTTCCTGAAAGATTCAAAACATTTCATTGGCACGGTGATACTTTTGATCTTCCGAAAGGTGCAAAGAGAATATTTTCATCCGATGAATACGAAAATCAATGTTTTGTCTATGGAAAAGCAGTAGGAATACAATTTCATCTTGAAGTAAATGCTCAAATGGTAAAACTATGGGCAGAAGAATATAAAGATGAACTAAAATCCGAAGGTATAGATATGCAAAAAATAACGGAACAAGAATTTCAAACTTTTGAAAGAATGAGAGAATTATCTTACAAAATGTTATCTAAAATATTTGAGTAAATTCTTTCTTTGGTTTCATTTCCTTTTCAAGACGAGAACAAAAGATTTAGAGAAAAGCATGATAAAGGCTTTCCTAAGAGTTCTTGGGAAAAAATTCAAAATCTTATCAACAAAGTCCCAAAGAAAAGGTATAGGGAAAACACCTTGTATTTCTTCCAGTAAGAAGTTTTCTCCAAGACTTAAAAGGTGATCCAGAGATATAAAATGTAAAGGAGATTTTCCTTTTATCTTCTGCCTTATTATCCAGAATATAGAATCAGGATTAGGTGATATAATAACAGCGATTCCATTCTTTTTGAGTATTCTTGATATTTCGGATATAAATGCTTTGTGGTCATACATATACTGTGAAACTTCAACAGCCAGAACGAAAGAGAAAACCCCAGACTTAAAAGGGATAGATTGAGAATCAGCAACCGCTACTGGTTTTTTATATTTTTCTTTAAGCTCTTTTAAAGCCGCAAATGAGAAATCAAGCCCGAAATAATTTTCTTCAAAAAGACTAACGAAATTACCTATGCCGCAACCGATATCTAAAACTCTCCCCTGTGGTTTAAATTTTTCCTTTATATCTTTTATTTTTTTTATTCTATATTGAAGAGAGCGAATGGAACCATATCCAGATCTTATGAAGAATTCTTTTTGGGATTTATAGAGTGAAGAGAAAAAATCTTTCCAATTGGGCGTGGGAGGAATTGAACCTCCGACCTCTGCTTCGTGAGAGCAGCGCTCTGCCACTGAGCTACACGCCCAAAATATAAAAATATTAAAAAAATCTTGCAAAACCATAAGATTTTTCAGTAATATGATTTTCCCAGAAGCTTCAAACAAATATTGCAAAACTTATCTCCCTTACGATCAACATCAAAAATGGAGTTAGAGAAACTCATAACACAGCTTTGATTCTGGCAATGCAAAAGTCCCTCAAGGTGCCCAAGCTCGTGAGCTATTTCTTTTCTTATCCGTGAAGAATAAAGATCAGTATCAAAGTGGTATCCATAAAACTCAGGATTCAAGCGCGCGAAAGAAACAAGGGAAATTTTAGCAGTAGGTGAAGACACACCAAAAACAAAATTTAAATCTTGAAAATATATATCATCTTTCATAATCACAAGAGCAGAAGATTTTCTAACATAGGAAACATACTTCATGATTATACCAGCATTGTATTGATTCCTTTTTGTAGAAAAAGCATCTTGTGGAAGATGTAAAAAACCCCTATCTTCTGGAAAATATCCTAAATATCTGACGACATCAAAAACAAGATCAATCTCAAAGTCAGAAAAATTAAATGACATAAAGAAAATTTCAAGATTACCCTGCATATCAACGAATAAACAAGTAATAAGGATAATCTTTAAAAATGTAAATTACACTTAATTCCATTCAACTGAGCTTTTAGCAAATATTCTAAACGAAAAACTTTTTACCAGAATTTATTGTGTATGTTCGGAATTGGATGGCAAGAGATACTCGTGATAATAGTAATTGCACTAATAGTGATTGGTCCAAAAAGAATACCAGAATTCAGCAGGTCAGTTGCGAAGGTGATAAAGAATTTTGTAAGAGCAAGGGAACAAATCAAAAGAAAGATACAAGAAGAACTCAAGCTTTACGAGGAGGAGACATATCTACAAATAAAGATAGAAGAAGACAAAAAAGGAGATAAAACTAAAGCTATCTCAACCAAAAACTGATTTATATGTCTAATATCACTGTGATATATAAATCTCCATTTTCCAAGACCCTGAGTTTTCCACCTCCATAAGTAGCAGCCTTGATATGTATCAATGGAAGATGTTTTTCAGGAGAAAATTGAGAGAAGAATACCTCTGCCTCTATTGTATTTTGAGAAAATTTTACATTATTTATTCCGGAGAAAACCAATTTTCGAGCCTCAAAGTAAAATATTAATTCATTTAGAAAAGAGATCAAAGCATCCTCAAAATTCAAACCATCAATTTTTAAAGTCCTCTTTTCAGAGTAATTCTTATCTGGTAATTTACCAAAGTAGATGTAGTAGAGAGCATTTGCGGCATCTTTTAACAAATCTTCTTTATTTTTAGCTCTTACAACAAAGGCAACATCTGCTGTGTGATCAACAACTTCAAACACTGGAATCAAGTCTTCTTACTAATTCAACAAAAGTTCTAACACCAACACCTGTAGCTCCCTTACTTGCAAAATATCCAATTTTATTCCTTGCAAAAGCCGGCCCAGCTATATCAAGATGGACCCATTGCACATCTTTTTTGACAAACTCCCCTATAAACATTCCAGCAGTTATAGCTCCACCATATGAATCGCCAACATTTTTCAGGTCCGCAAATGGACTTTTAAGTTTTTCCTTCAAATCCTGATCAAAAGGCAAAATCCACATCTTTTCACCAAGTTCATTACCTATATCACAAACAAATTTCAAAAATTCATCAGAGTTTCCCATAGCACCAATATAGTATTCACCAAGAGCAATCATACAGGCCCCTGTGAGAGTGGCAATATCAACTATCTTATTTACACCAAGTGTTTGAGCGTAATAAACTGCATCAGCCAATGTTAATCTGCCTTCAGCATCTGTGTTTTCAACTTCAACAGTTTTTCCACTCATTGTTCTTATTATATCATCTGGTCTTTGTGCATTTCCAGATGGCATATTTTCACAAGCAGCGAAAATTCCATGCACCTCAATTTTCGGTTTCATCCGAGCAATCATTTTCATAGCAGATAAAACTACAGCAGAACCAGATTTATCAGCCTTCATTGTGATCATACTTTGGGGGGTTTTCAAAGACAACCCTCCTGAATCAAAGGTTATAGCTTTTCCAACGAATGCGATTTTATCTTTTGGTTTTTCCGGAGACCACCAGATATGGATCAGCTTTGGAGGGACAGCGCTACCCTGACCAACTGCTAGAATGCCCCCCATTCCTAATTTCTTCATTTCATCCACATCCAGTATCCTGCAGTTCAAACCATATTTCTCCGAAACCGCTGACGATATTTCAGCCAAAGTGCTAGGGTTAATATAGTTTCCAGGAAGATTTATTAAATCTCTCGCAAAGTTTTGAGCCTCACATAGATTCTTTATAAAATCAACGTCCACAGAATTATTAGAGACCAGGTATATATACTTTATTTCTTTTTTCTTTCTTGTGTTTTCTTCACCATCTTCTGAAATTTTTTTTAAGATCCTAAAATCATAAAGGCCAATTAATCCTCCCTCAATTGCCTCCCTTTCAAAGCCCTCAAAACCTAAAAGTAGTACGGATTCAGCTCCATAATCCCTTGCGCTTATGCATCCCAAAGAAGATGCTCTCCTTATGTTTTCTTTGACAATCAAATTTTTCTCATCTCTACTACCAAATCCGACAATGAATATATCTTTCCCATCAGAAGTCATATGTAAGCTCTCACCCGATGAAGCTTTGAAATTCTTCTTCTCTATAGCTTTTGAGATATCAGGAGTAAAACTCTGGAAAATTTTTGATGATTTTAGATCTTCCTTAAATACTCCAATGACAGCAGAATCAAAATCAAGCCCTTTATAATCTTTTACAACCCTAACTATAGGGAGTTCAAAAAATGATTCAGTAAATACCTTCATATTCTTAAAAAAGTTAATAATAGGCAATGGATATTTTTTGAAATTACAAAGATTTTTAAGAATATCTTGAATAGATTTTTAGGTCTTCTTGAAGCATAATTTCTAACATTTTATAGAAATCAACAGTTGGCTCCCAACTTAAATCTTTTTTGATTTTAGAGTAATCTCCTCTCAGCTCAACATCTTCTTGAGGTCTATACAAAGCAGGATCTATAACAACATATTTCCTCCAATCAAGACCAACATAATCAAAAGCAAATTCAACAATATCTCTGACACTGTGGGTTTTACCAGTTGCTATAACATAATCTTCCGGTTCAGATCTCTGGAGCATCATCCACATAGCTCTAACAAAATCTGGAGAATATCCCCAGTCTCTCCTAGCATCTAGATTTCCAAGACGAAGTTCCTTTGAAAGTCCATATTTTATCTTAGCGACACCACTGGTAATCTTCCTCGTTACATATTCAAAACCTCGTCTCGGAGATTCATGGTTGTAAGCGATACCTGAGCAACAGAAAAGTTTGAAGTTCTGCCTGAAATATTTTACTATATAAAATCCTGTAGCTTTTGATATTCCATAGATTGATCTTGGATTAAATGGGGTATTTTCATTTTGTGGAGAATAAGGAGCCTTACCGAAGACTTCGCTTGAACATGCAAAATATAGCTTACTTTCTGCAGATTTCTCCTTCAGTGCCGAAAGAATATACATAGTACTCCCTACATTAGAATTCAAGACAGAAATTTCTTCATCTGGCGAATAGACAACAAAACTGGAAGCTGCAAGATGATAAACTTCGTCTGGCCTTACTTTCTCTATTATATTAAAAACAGTCGGATAACTATCAACTGAACCAACATGGATATGAATCTTATCAAGCAGATGGACTATTCTCCATAGATATCTTTCTGGATCCTCAATGCTCGCCCTTCTGACTATACCATGCACCTCATATCCCATTCCCAATAGAAGCTCGGCAATATACGATCCATCTTGACCAGATATACCTGTTATAAGAGCCTTTTTCTTTTTATTATACATATCAGCTTCCAAAAATTAGATTATAAATGAGAAAACCTGTATTAAAAGATAAAAATTTTTCAGAATTAACTTTAGATCTTTCCCTCATAATATCTCTAAAGTTGTGATTTTTATATATTAAGTGCATTTTATCAGCCAGGTCCCTATGACTTTTAGGATCAAAAAAAATAGCACAATCTCCTACTATTTCTCTGAAAACATCAATATCTGAAACTAAAACAGGTATCCCAAAATAACAAGCTTCAAGAGGTGGAATTCCTAACCCTTCAGAAAATGAAGGAAAAACAAATAGCAAAGCATTTCTGTAAAGAATACCAAGAGTTCTATCATCAGGTGATCTTATCACTATGCAGCCATCTGGTAGATCAAATTTCTGCTCCGCCTTGCCTCCTCCACCAGCAAGAACAAGTTTTATATCTTTAATCTCATCTCTGATTATTCTGAATGCTTTAACAAGAACTGCAACATTCTTATGAGGGTTAAAGTTTCCTACATAAAGAATGTATTTTCCTCGTTCTAATCCGAGATCCTTCAGTACCTCCAAATCTGAACTCTGATCGTAAAATCTATCCTTCATATATAAAATATCAGAATAAATTCTGATAGTCTCCCTACCTATGTATTTATCTATCTTCCTTTTCCATGTATCTGATATGGTTATTATCTCGTGCGGAAATCCCGAGAATAATCTCAAAAAGATTCTCTGAAAGTGAGAAAAGTTTATCATATCGGCTATTGTTATGATGACCTTCACACCAAAAAATGGAAGAACAATAGGAAACTTTGGATATATTGAAAAATAAACATACGATCTCCCGACAACATAAAGTGGTATAAGAAACTGATCTGCAAAAACATTGCTGTACCTTAATTCAACAAATTTTCCTTTTCCTCGCAAAAGCTCCGATATCAAATCTTTATCTGTATTCTTATCAGATATAATAAGAGATGATTTCCCTTTCTCCCCCAGAGCCTTCATAAATGATATAAGATATCTTGCAAGTCCCGTTCTTCTACCACCCTTCACAATCTCACGACCATCTATCGCAATATCGTAAATCTGATTCATATTCTAAAGAGACAAAAATTTATCTAATAAAAACAAATAAAATCTAAATCTAACAATGGACACGATAGATAACTCAGTAAAAATTACTTGAAAAGAAAAAAGGCTTTCCAATGTAAGATGACATTCAAGTTCGTTGCTTTTATCAAGGAAATACATCAACGATCAGTTTAACCAAAGTTTGTATATTTTATGGAATATAAACTAAAGGTTTATAACATCACCATCTTTTAGTACATCTATATGTAATTTTGTCCGTTTTTTAATTTCATTTATTTCTTTCACAACTTCCTTACGAAAGACAGGTTTTATATGATACACATATATTTTCAGATCAGTTCTTTTAAGCTTTGAAAGCTCCTCTTCAAAGGCATCCGATGTCAAGTGTTTTGCGATCTTCCCAATCTCGCTCATTCTTCTTGGATAAGAAACATCAATAAAAATAGCTTCAACAGATTGGTCTGAATTTGCAATTTCCCAAACATCATCCTGCTTCCATGTATCACCTGTTATGAGGAAAGATCTGTTTGATTTTTTATCATATATCTTATAACCAAATGTTTCAACCGTGTGATTTGATTCAAAAGAAATTAATTTTAAGCCATCTATATCTAATTGCTGTCTGAGTGAGATCTTCACATATCTCAAAGATGGTTTCTCACTATTTACCATTCTTATATTTGAAAAATCCGGCCATATTTCAGTATTAAGTATATGCCTGCTTATTGATTCAATAGAACTCTTTGGAGCATAAATATTAAGAGGCTTCCTTCTTGTAGGAAACGACTCCGCGACAAGGTATGGGATATCTGCTATATGGTCAAGATGTTGGTGCGTCAGAACAATATGCTCAATGTGGAAAACTTTCTCCCCTTTTTTCAATATATTCCCCGCGTCTATTGCTACCTTATTGTCTATAAAAAAAGAAGACATACCAAAGTTTTTGAGCTTTGACCCGAAAGCACCCAGAACTTCTATCCTCATTGTTTTCTTTTAATTTAGTAAGTTTTTCGGAAATTTTCCAACAATTATTTACAAAAGGCTATAAATCTTTGTCCTTAAATCAGAAATACTCTTAAGAAGATAAATAAAAGAAGAAAAGGCATAAGTAAAAATTTCCGAAGTATTGAATCTGGAGAAAATTTCCAAAAATCTTCAATCTTAAAAGAACGATCATAATTTCGCAGCACTTCAATTAAAAAACTGTTTCAAAGTGTATTTCCCACTACAGAAATTTTCTAAATCATACACCCAACAGAGAAAGCGGAGATAATAAAGATTTTGTAATAAGATGAGCAAAATTTGCAGATATACTCATTTGCTTACCCCCAAAAGCATACTTACAAAAATGGGAGATTGAAGGTGCTACATAAATAAAGAATACAAACACAATTTTCAATTCAATGGAATTTTCAACTTTGATCCTGATTACTAATGATTCCGAGACAGAAAAAGGACTACTATCGCAGAAAAATTGATTTAAACGCTATTGCGCCAATTACGATATAGTGATAAAAAATAGTATCCATAACAGACCATAAGATAAAAGGATTTATTTCTTATTTTTCAGAGTAATGATCCATCTGACAAGCTGTTCTGCTTCCTGTTCAGTAACTATTCCCTTATTGGCGGTCATAGGAACATTACCCCATTTCCCAACCGAACCGTTAAGGACGGAATTCACAAGGGAACTCACATCATTTTCAGTGTATTTTTGTGATACTTCTTTCCAAGCCGGACCGATCAATTTAGCATCTATCTGATGACAAGCCATACAACCTTTTTTTGTAGCAAGGTCTATCATTGCTTTATCGTCAAACTTCTGCTCTGTTTGTTTCTTCTGGCTACCCTGAACTTTTGCACTGTCCTTCCCCTCCTTTTGAGCGAAAACCGGAGAAACAACCAATCCTACCAAGATTAAGGAGCAAAAGTATTTAGATATACTCATCTCTTTCACCTCCTTATCATCAAAGGAAATAAAACAAGAGAATATAAAGATGAAATATTCAAAAATTTCTGAGTTATATTTCTGGGCTTTTACAAAAAAGAGCTATCCAGAGATTCAAGTTTTCTTTCAATAGGAAATATAAATCGTCAAGTAAAGAAAGGTTTTATTTGATTTTGTGGATTGAGTAGGATTACAACATCTCCTGATA
>CAZRNR010000063.1:0-12030 GCA_964601505.1 uncultured bacterium
AAGAAGGTATTGAAAAAGGAATTGAAAAAGGGCTAAAAGAAGGAATTGAAAAAGGACTAAAAGAAGGAATTGAAAAAGGACTAAAAGAAGGAATTGAAAAAGGACTAAAAGAAGGAATTGAAAAGGGTCAGAAGGCGGGGATGCTTGAAGCGATTCTTCTTGATATGAAAATTAAATTTGGTTCAAAGGCAAAAGCGATGATTAAAAAAATCAAGGAAATAGATGATTTAGAAAAGCTAAAAAGAATAAAAAAAGCTATAATTAAAGCAAAAAGTATAAAAGATATAGAGAAAATTTTAGAGAATTCCTCAAGGAAATAAGAATAAATTGCTCTGTTGCAATCATGGTCAAAATACTGATTCATGTATTTTTTTTACTTTTCATATCCTAACCCACTATCCTAAAGCATGAATTCAACAGGGCAAAAGGATTTGAAGTAAAACGGAATTAATTATTGGCATTAATACTGATTGTAATTTATCTACTTTGTCAGAATTTCCTAAAAATTTACACAAGAGGACGAAAGAAATTTGTCATAGAGCAAAGCAATATCGCTTGGTATAAAATCTTTTTTCTTTTCTTTAAGGATTTATTATGATTCAGATTATTCTCTTTTCAGGCGGAGATATGATATTGTTTCCTTCATCTTTGCTAAATCTTGCTGATCAAAATTATCTTATCAGAATCAAATAAATCTATATAAATTTTATCTTTAATGTTTACTACAGCAGATTTGAATTCTATTTTGTGGAAATTTACACTATCAATTTTTACATGAATCTTCAGAAATTCGGTAGTAGTAGAATAAATTTTATTGTTCGGAAAGTTCTAAATCCTTAAATTTGAAAAGAATGAGCTTTGAGAAATTATGTTTTTGCAAGGTTATAAAATCATTAGACATGTTTATGATTCTAGCATGTTATTTGGATTGATGAAGAACAAATTATAATCGTATGTCTGGGACTTGATTGTTTCATTTTCTGGTTAATAGTGATTATTTTGTAAATTTATTTGTTTTGTTGACACTTTTTCTTAAAATACTTTTTATGATTCCGCTTACACTGGAAGAAAAAGAAATTAAAGCGTGGGCAGGAAAAGCCTTTAAAGAACCCTGGTTTGATCTCGTTCAGAAATGTGCGAAAATATCAAGAGGTGAGAAATTAGATGACATTTGGTATCATCCTTTCTTCATAGATATTTTCATAGATGTAAGGTTTGTTTATAAGATTATGAAGGCTATAAAGATATCTGATTTTGTGAATGGAAATCTTTTTACGATAATTCTTTCAAAGAAGGAGGATAGGGTTATTTGGGCTTGCTTTGAAAAGCAGAAGGATGGAGTTTTTACTGAAGCTATAGTTTTGAATCCAGAAGAGAAATGGGCAGATAAAGTAGCTGAATTGCTCTTTATTGACAATCTTCAAGGTGCTTACGAATATGTTTCATCCTGGGTCAAGAGAAACGAGCTTGGGGACTCGGTAGGAGCTATAAAAGTTGCGAATATAATGTTCTTCAAAGCCATAAAAGACGCATGGGAAAAATCTTATGAAGGTAAGAATCTACCACTTTTCTTTATGCTCTTTCTGGATGCTGTCAAAAAAATAATAGAAAAAAGATGGTTGAGATTCTATCCGAATGTAAATTTGTACAAAATGATAAAAATCTCTTATCCTCTATTGAAAGAATTAAGTTATGTTACTTATCCATTATCTAAAATTCTTTCTGCAAAGCCAGTCAATGATGTTCTTGTAGCTTATAACTCTTTTGTTGTCCCATTAAAGGTATCCATTTAAAACTATTTTTGGGATTGAGAGATTATTTTTAGCTTTGTATTATGATCATGTATGCATAATAATGTTCCATAAAATTTTCAATTTAAGATTTTCTGCAGAATCGAAAATACTAAACAAGTGAGATATATTTTAAAGCTAAGATTTCAAGTAGTATAGTTCTTTATACTTTTCAATTCTGTTTCGTGTGTAGATTTATTATTGGAATCTAAAATTTAATTGAGGAGGTGAAAAAAATGGCAAACAAAAAAGTTGTTGTTTGTGGGGGAGGTTTTGGGGGGCTTGAGACTCTTTCTTATCTCAAGTATAAACTAAAGGATCGGGTAGATATTACTCTGATATCTGATAAAGATTATTTTCTTTTCAAACCAAACACGATATACATACCGTTTGGGAAGGATCCTAAAGATTTTATGTTTAGTTATGTTGATTCTGCGAAAAAGTTAAATATACAGTTCTATAAAGCTTCTGTTGAAGGTATAGATCCTTCAAAGCAGATAGTTTATGCTGATGGTAAATCTTTTGAGTATGATTATCTTGTTCTTGCCATGGGTGCGAAGATGAAACCTGAGGAAGTGGAGGGTCTTGAACAATATGCAAATACTATATGGACACCAGATGAGATGATGCGTTTGAGAGAGTCTATAAACCGTCTTATCGATAAAGCTAAAGAAGGAAAATTTCAGAATGTTCTCTTTTTGGTTCCACCAAACAATAAGTGTTCTGGACCACTTTATGAAATAGTCTTTATGCTTGATACATACCTGAGAAGAAAAGGTGTGAGAGATAAGGTAAGCATAACTTACACAACCTATGAGAAGACTTTTATTCAGGCGTTTGGTCCAAGACTACATCAGGTTGTAAGTGGAGAGTTTGAGAAGCGGAAGATTACAGGATATAATGAATATGTTGTAGAGAAGGTGTTAGCAAACGAGGTTAGGTATAGGAATGGCAAATCTCTACCTTTTGACCTTCTTATATCTTTTCCTCCATATTATGCTTCAACATATATTTCTGGTTTGCGTTCCGATGAAAGAGGGTTCATTGCAACAAAACTTGAAACGAGACAGGTTTTGGATTATCCGAACATATATGCTGTTGGAGATATTGGTGATTTTCCTGTTAAGCAGGCGTTCTTGGCACTTTTGCAGGGTGATGCGGTTGCTGAACATATCTTTTCAGATATAGAAAAAATAGATTTTCATGATGGTTTCACTCCTACAAGTATGTGTATTATGGAGCAATTTGATAAAGCGACTTTTGCACAAGTTCCTCTTCAGCTTACTGGGAATCCAGAAAGACCTGTTGAAGTTCGTCAGTCAGATATATCTATGTATAAGGTTGGTTCATCTAAAGTTTGGAGACTTGGAAAGAAGCTCCTCGGAGCTTATCTACCTTGGAGGTTTAAAAACTGCAAACCTTTCCATGCCGGACCTATTTGGACATTTATGGATTTTGGAGTGAAGATTATGTCTAAGCTTTTTGCTTCATAAAATCTGTTTTTTTGTTCATTATCTGTTGCTTTTTATAATTTTTAAGCTATGAAAACTGGTATACACCCTGAGTATAAACTTGTTAGGATTACCTGTGCGTGCGGAAATGTTATAGAGGTTAGGTCTACAAAAGATAGTGATTTTAGTGTGGAGATATGCTCTGCTTGTCATCCATTCTATAAAGGCGCAGAAGAAGAAAAAATTATTGATAAGTTCGGTAAGGTTGAAAAATTCAAAAAGAAATACGGAGATTTCCTTCAGAGCAGGTCTAAGTGATTCGGAGGGCGAGTTATGGAGACATCTTTCAAACAGCTCTCAGGAGTTATGTTTGAGTTATCTGGAAAAATAAAATGGGATGAGATTAAAGAAATTTATGAGAAGGAGCTTCAAGAATTTTCAAGGAATGTCAAGATATCTGGTTTTAGACAGGGGAATGCTCCAAGAGAAATTGTTGAGAGAAGGTACGGTGAGGAGATAAAATCAAGGACTGTAAATTCCAAGATATCCGAGATTTTGGCTCAAGAGACTCAAAAGAAGGAAAGGTGGTTGTATGTTTCAAAAATAGATAAGTTTATCTGGAACGAAGTAGATGGGATTATTTCATTTACATTAAATATTGAGGTTGTGCCGAGAAAGAAGATAGATACTGATATAAATAAAGAAGAGTTGTTTAAATCTGTCGGGGATCTGAAGATAGAGGTATCTGATGATGAGGTGAGAAAACAGATAGATTCAAGGAGATTCCAGTCAGCCGTTTTAGAGTTTTCAGAAGATACTCAGATTATGGGGAAGGATGATGAGATTGGAATTTTTGACATATCTGTTAAAGATATATCTACTCAAAGAATTATGAGAAAGGTAAGTAATGAAATTGTTGATGTATCAAGGGCTGAAGATTGGTTGAAAAGTGCTGTTATAGGAATGAAAAAGGGAGAGAAAAAGGATATCATTGTAGATGGGAATAAAAAAGTTTCTTTAGTTTTGAAGGATATAAGGAAAAGACTTTTGCCTACAGATGAAGAATTATCAAGAACTTTAGGATACAACAGTGAAAAAGAGATGTTTGATGATTTTAAGCAGAAAATTTATAATGCAAAAAAACTTCTTCTTCAGGATCAACTCTATTTGCAAGCTATAAAGAAGATTGCTGAGAAAAACAATATAGAGATACCAGCCAGTTTGGTCGAAAGATATTTTTCAGATATAATTTCTTCTGATTCTCGCATGGATCGGAAAGAGGCTCAAAATATAGCTGTGTTTGAAGCGATAGAATACACCATAATTTCAAATCTTGCGGAAGATATGAATATACAAGTATCTGATAAAGATGTGGATGATTTTATAGCAAAGAATTTTGGGGAGGGTTCTAAAGTTGATAGAAAAGATATAGCTCAAAGAATCAGATTAGAAAAAGTTCGGGAGAAAATTCGCAAGCTTGTAGAATTTTGAAATGCTTCCAACTTCCGAGATAGAAAAGATAAGGAATCTACTTCAAAGAGAACCATCTGGGGATGAGCTTTTGGTTTTTGAGGCTTTATGGAGTGAGCATGCTTCCTACAAGTCATCTAAAATACATCTGCAAAGGCTTCCGACAAAATCTGAAAGAGTGGTTTTCGGTCCGGGGGAAAATTCTGGGATAATAAAATTATCGGATGGTACTCTTGTTGCATTCAAGATAGAGTCTCATAATCATCCTTCTTATATAGAGCCATATTCTGGAGCTGCTACTGGTGTTGGCGGAATAGTCAGAGATGTTTTATGCGTTGGAGCAAGACCAATATGTCTGGCTGATTTCTTATGCTTTGGAAATCTTGAAGGTAGAATGAAATATCTGACAGAGAGAGTTGTTGAAGGAATATCTGATTATGGTAATTCGATCGGAGTCCCTGTGGTAAGAGGACAGACTATTTTTTATAAATTCTTTAATCACAACATTCTTGTAAATGTCATGTGTGTTGGAGTTGTTCCGGATGGTATGGAGCCTGTTTCAAGTAAACCTAAAAGACAGGGAGTTCTCATATACTGTGGTGCTAAAACGGGAGTAGATGGTATAGGTGGTTCAGCGATGGCATCTAAACCTTTTGAATTAAAAGATGAGAAGAGTAAGAGACCAACTGTGCAGATAGGAGATCCTTTTGCGGAAAAATGTCTCATTGAAGCTGTTCTTGAGGTTTTGAATTCTGTAAAAATCATAGCAATGCAAGACATGGGAGCTGCTGGTCTTCTGAACTCAACAACGGAGGTTGCTAACAAAGGAGGATTCGGAGCGAAAATAGATATATCTCGCATACCAAGGAGACAAGACCTAAGACCTATTGAATTTCTCCTCTCTGAATCGCAGGAAAGAATGCTTATCGCTGCAGATAGAGATGATTTCCCGAAAATAAAAGAAATATTCACAAAGTGGGGACTTGAGTGTGAAATAATAGGGGAACTTACTGGAACAGGAAATTACGAGGTTTTTGATGGTTCAGAAAAGATATTATCTATACCTCTCAAATTTCTTATAGATGATTCGCCTAAATACGATAGACCTAAAAAAAGACCAGTCTGGATAGATTCTTTAGCAGAAATATCACTGGATAAGCTTCCAGTTCCTCATGATCCATCAGAGGTTCTTGTTAAGATGCTTTCTTCTCCTCTTTTGTCATCAAAAGCATTTGTATATGAGCAGTATGATTCAACAGTTCTTGGGCAGACATTTTTTTTACCTGGAGCCGATGCGGGAGTGCTGAAGCTTAATTCATACAAAAAATTTGATGAATATAATTCCGATAAAGATATTGGACTTGCAGTATCCATTGATGCTAATCCTCTCTATTGCCTCACCGACCCTTATATAGGAACGATGTTAGTTATTCTTGAAGGATGCAGAAATCTTACTTCTGTTGGAGCTGAGCCCCTTGCTATAACAGATAACCTTAATTTTGGTAATCCAGAAAATGAAGAAGTTATGTGGGAGTTTTCTTCTTCAATTGACGGAATGAAAAAAGCTCTTGAGGAGCTTGGGATTCCAGTAGTTTCCGGAAATGTCAGCTTCTATAATGAAACAGAGGGAGTTTCTATTCCTCCAACTCCGGTCATCGGAACAATTGGAGAGATATTCCCTTTTTCTGAACCGCAGAAGATATTTTTTGAGCCAGGAAAGATTATTCTGGTTATTGGTGATATCTATCCGATGATCACTTCAAGTGCATATCTTTATACCATTTTTGATAAAGTTGGTGGGAAATTCTCAATTCCGAACTTTGATCTTGAGAAGAAACTCATGAACTTTATAAGATTTTTGAACAGAAAAAGAATAGTTTCTTCGTGCCATGATGTATCAGATGGGGGGCTCTTGATATCTATTTTTGAAAGTGCTGTTTATGGAAAAGCTATAGGGAAAGATTTATGTGGAGTTAAAATACAAAATAGCTTCATAAAAGATAGATGGGACTTCTATCTTTTTTCGGAAGCATTTCCAATGTATGTAGTCAGTATTGAAAGGAATAAGCTTCAAGATTTTATATCCCTGTGTTCAAAGAATTCAATACCTTTTCAGGTTATAGGAGAGACAACAGATGAGGATATTTTTGAAGTTGATGGGATTCTATCCTTCAAGATTTCTGAACTTTTTAAGCTATGGAGTGAATCTCTTGAAAAACTACTTGGTTTGTAATACCATTTTCAATAAAATTCTTACGAGGAGTTTTAAATAAGTTTTTGATCACAATAGTATTTCTTGGTGTATAAAAAGATTTTTTTATTTTTGATTTCTCTTATTGAATCATTGGTAGGGGATCCCTGTTATTTTTTGAAATATTTCTGCATATATTTTTTCGTTTGTTTTCTCAACTTGTTTCCATAGTGTTATTAGGTCATATGTTAAGAAAAGAAATAAAAGTGATAGCATAATTAAGCTGATTTTTAGCATTTCAAAGAAGTTATAAAAAAATAGTCCAAAGATTAGGGATATTACTCCGGATAAGATTAGCCCTATATATATTATACCCTCTATATAGCGAAGTAGGTAAAATTTATGAACTCCAGCGAACCAGAAAAATATGCATAGTATATAAGCTGTTAGGGTATCTCTTTTTCTCCTTGAAAATTCAATAGATATTAGTTTTAGTTTTTCATCTGTTATCATTTATGCGATATTGAGCTTACTGATTATCTTCTCTGCTATTTCATCAAAAGCTTTTGTGGTCTGGTTATTTTTCTCAAGAACGAATATCTTACCGGAGTCAGATAATTCAAGTAGTTCTGGGTCAAATGGTATTTCTCCTATGAAATCTATACCATATTGTTCAGCTACCTTTTTTCCTCCTTCTTTACCAAAGATAAAATGTTTTTTACCACAAGAATCACAGATAAAATAAGACATGTTTTCCACCACACCGAGTATTGGTATAGAAAGCTTTTTGAACATAACTATTCCTCTTTTTAGATCTTCAAGCGCAAGTTCTTGTGGTGTGGTTAGCATAATCATTCCAGAGATATCTGCTTCCTGTGCCAGGGAAAGTTGTATATCCCCGGAACCTGGAGGAAGGTCCATAACAAGGATGTCTGTGTCTGGCCAGAGTGTTGAAAATGTTAGTGTTCTGAAGGCTTTCATAACCATAGGCCCACGCCATATTACAGGAGTATCTTCCTTAGCCATAAAACCAATTGACATTATTCTTACCCCAAACTTTTCGGCTGGTTGAATATTTTTCCCGTCGGGCGAATAAGGTTCGTAATCTTTTGTTCCAGTTATCTTTGGAACAGATGGTCCGTGTATATCAAGGTCTAAAATTGAGGTTTTCAAACCCATCTTGCTTATTGAGTATGCTAGGTTAACCGCAACAGTTGATTTCCCAACTCCACCTTTTGTAGAATACACTGCTATACCTTTACCCCTTATGGGCAAAGATTGTCTTTTGAATATTTCTTTCTTTCTAATATTTACCTGAGTATCTTCTCTGCTTTTTAGAACTTCTTGAACTCTTTTTTTTATCTCATTGAAAACATCCTCCTTTTCTGTTGGAACTTCTATATCAACAAATGTTTTTCCATTATCATCTACATCTACCTTTTTTATAAGGCCAAATGATACAATATCTCTTGAATATCCAGGATAATTTATTTTTTTTAGTTCCCTTATGATTTGTGTTATTTTACTCTCTTTCTCCTGAATTGTCATTTCCTTTCTTTCTTATTCATTTGTATTATGTTTTTTTTAATTTCTGTTTTGTATGGATTTCTCAAATTTGCTTTATCGAAACTATATGATTGGATATCAAGGATGGCCAATAAAAATTGAAAGACTTTTTAGCTTATGGCTAATCTATGGATATACGGAGAGCAGTCTCACAAGATGAAAGAGATTCTTCAGGTCTTTCAGGCAGAAGCTTATTTTCATTTCCCTATTAAAAATTTTTTTGATAATTTCCAAAGATTCTTTATCTATTATTGGTATGTGTAGTGGAGAAATGATTTTTATTTTGGATAGATTTATCAAGTCTATCGTTTTTGATTCTATTCTTATGTCAGGAGAGAATATCTCTCCATCAACTATGATACATTTCCCTTTTTTAAATGAAAGTCCGACCTTTACATCTGAATCTGTGGCATATATTGATATGTTCGCATTTATTGATAAAGCATCTTTTTCTTTCCATTTATTTTTGTTTATGTTTTCTCTTATCATTTGCTCAATCATATTTGCTAAACCATTCTCTTTTGCTTTTTCCTCAAGTTCAATTTGAAACATATTTTTCCCTCCTTTCTATGAAAGGATTTCTTTTTCTTTTTCTGAGTTTAAGCTTTCTATTTTAGCTATAATCTGATTTGTTTCTTTTTCTATGTCATCAAGAATTTTTCTTTTTTTATCTTCGGAGATTGTTTTTATATCTCTGATTTTATTTCTGGCTTTATCTCTTATGTTTCTAACAGAGACTTTGAATTCTTCTGCTTTTTTTCTCACAAGTTTTATAAGTTTTTCCCTTGCTTCTTGAGTAAGAGGAGAGATTTTTATCCTGATTACCTTCCCATCATTTGAGGGCACAAGATCTCTACCAGATTGGAGTATAGCTTTTTCTATTGCAGCAATAGTAGAAGAATCATGCGGTTGAATAAGAAGTGTCGATGGGGACTCAATCGTTATAAGAGCAACTTGTTTAATTGGGAGTTCTGAATCATATAGAAAAACCTTTATCCCATCAAGCAAAGATGGATGAGCTCTCCCTGTCTTTATTTTCTTGATCTCTTCTGAAAACTTTTCGAGTGTGATACTCATCTCATTTTTCATTTCCTTGATAACTACCTGTGGATCTATCTGTTGTTGCTGTTCATGTTTTTGATCCTTCATAGTATATTTATGTTTATATTCAAGCGAACGAATAAATTTAAAACAGAAAATGTTTATTACTTTTTTGCGGGAGTGTGTTGAGTATATTAAATCTTTTCAAGCCTATAGGTTTGGGAAAAATAAATGCTCATCGTTTTGAAAATTTTAATTTTCTTGAGAATTATAGCTTTGCATTAGAGCATGTTATGAACATATTTTAATTTGTTGCATTATTTTGTTTCAAAGTCAATTTATTTATCTCTCTTTTGTGAAATTCAATTTTTGCATAGATCAGAACAAATTTTAGGTTCATATATAAAAGACATTCAGTTTAGTATTTCTTTTTTAGTTTTCCCTTTGGAGGGACAAGAGATTCCCAGATCACATCAAATCCAATTTTTCTGAGTGTCTGAATAACATTGAGTCCTCTTTTTTTTATTATTTCGGAAGCTTCAGTGAATTCCATCCCATCTTTTATTTCATCTTTGATCTTAAGAATGTCTTGGTCATTTTCTTCTTTTGGAAATTGATATCCGACTGCTTCTTTTATTCTTTTTATTATTTCAAGGTGTGGAATTTTATTTCCGAACACGATCAGATTTTTGTTATCTGGTATTTTTTCCCTGATCTCAAGAGAATTTTCTTCTGATGCTATAATCATTATATCCTTTTTGAAATCCGAGAGTTTTTCTATTTTTTTCTCTATATATTGTTTTGTCCAAAAACCAACTATCTCAATGAATAATTCTTTCTCTTTGTTTTTTACTTTGAAATCTGGAATAAATACTCCACTTTTTGATATGAATATATCTGCTTCTCTTTCAATTGAGATATAGGGCATAGCATCTTTTATGAGCTTTGATATCTCTTCTTCTATTTTGGAATCAAAACTTTCTTCTGGGCTTTCTATTTCTGGTATATATTTGTAGTATTCTGGTAGCATATTAAAATACCCTTTTTTTGTTTCCAGAATCAGGTTTGAATTTTTGTTCCTTATTATTTTTTGGAAGCATTTTAGTATTTGTATTTTATATCTTGGTGATTCGCTTATTATTGATTCTGGTCCAAATATATAAATCCATCCATCCTGGTCAATATCATACATAAGTTTTAGTTTTTTTGCGAATCTCAAGATTTCCCCAATGTTTTGGGTTCTGAATTTTATCTTATGGGAAAGTAGTGCTATTCCATTTAGTAGAGCAAGATTATATATTTTTATGGTTTCTTCAAGTGTAATATTGGGAAATTTTTCAAGTATCAAATTTTCTTCAAGATCTCCCCAAATCATATCCGGGGAAATTTTTGTTCTGAAAACTTCTTGTGCTTTCTGGATTATTCTTTTTCTATCTTCCTCATAAATAGCCGGACCAAGTCCAAACAAAAACTCTCTTAGCTTACCGGCCTCTTTGAAGATCTCTTTGAATTCAGATATTCCGCAGAGTATATGGAAATATCCTCTGACCATTTTGTAGTTTGATGAATTTTCAAAGATTTGAAATCTTTCCTTTATTTCTCTTTTCTTTTTCCCTAAAGATCCCCTCCATATTTCAAATAATTTTTTTATATCGTTTTCATTTTCTATAAAATTTGGGACTATTCTCCCTTTTATTATCTTTACTTTGATAAATTCCTTTGGTAAAACTAACGATATCATTTCTTTTTGATTCATATCGCAAACATTTTATAAATTAAAGAATTTATTTTTATCGTGTATATTCAATATTTTGTGGATTTAATAGGTTTTTTGAAAGATGTTTTACGAGTTTCTATATCGCTTTTTATAGTTGTGGATTCTGTTGGAAATATTCCTATTTTTATTTCTCTTACCGAAAGTCTGAAGAAAAGGAGGAGGTTTATTTTTAGGCAATCTATTCTTGTATCTTTTATTCTTCTTATGTTCTTTTCAATTCTTGGAGAAGGTGTTTTAAGATTTTTCAACATAAAGATTTACAGTTTTGCGATAGCGGGAGGAATGCTTTTGTTTTTTATATCAATGAAGACACTCGCTGGAAGAATTGATAATGAATATGATAAAGAGAGGAAAGAATTTTTGGGGGCTGTACCTTTGGCATTCCCACTTCTTGTAGGTCCGGGAGCTATAACTACAGCTATGTTATCTATACAGAATTATGGTATTATTCAGACAGTTGTATCTGTGTTTATAGTTTCTGCTATAAACTGGTTGATCCTTATGAATGCTGAAAGGATAAATAGTGTTTTTGGTAAAACTGGTTCTGTTGTGGTTTCAAAACTTATGGCTGTCTTTATATCAGCTATTTCAATAGAGTATATAACTTTCGGAATCAGAGGATTCGTGGATGAACTGAAGAATTGATAATTTAGATACCTTTAAACTAAAAAGTTCGTATAAATTTTTACTTAATCTTAAGAAATCTTTAAAATCCTCTTTCTGTTTTCTTTTTGAGCTCTTCAT
>CAZRNR010000064.1:0-11685 GCA_964601505.1 uncultured bacterium
CTCTGGCATAAATTTGTGAGTTGAGGATAAAAATTTTTTGATACAGCATTCTAACCCTAAAACAAAACAATACTTATTAAAAAATAAAAAAATTTAAAATATTAAGATAGAAGGTAAGTAATTCCAAGATGAAGATGTATAAGTTGGCAGTTTTAATTTCTTTTTTAGTATATTTGATTCTACCTGAAATTTTATTTTCACAGGAGCTGAAAGTTGGGACTTTAGCACCTGCAGCCTCTAAATGGGGGCAAGTTCTTACAGAATTGTCAGAAAGAATAAGGGAAAAATCTCAGGGGAAGATAAAACTTGTGATCTATCCCGGAGGAGTAATGGGAGACGAGGAGGAAATGATAAGAAAAATCAAAATAGGACAACTTCATATTGGAGCTTTTACGATAAACGGGATAAAAAAATAGCCCCACAACTTGGAGTCATAGATCTTCCGTTCCTGTTCAGAAATTACAATGAGGTAGATTTCATTCTAAAAAAATTTGAGAAAGAATTTTCAGATTACTTCATAAAAGGTGGTTTCAAAATCATGGTGTTTTCTGAACACGGGTTTGTTTATTTCTTTTCAAAAAGCAATGTAGATAGCTTTAAAGATCTTGGTAAAACGAGGTTCTGGGGATGGAAAGGAGATAAAACTATAACAAATCTTATAAAATCTCTCGGAACAACCCCGATATATGTTCCAGTTCCGGACTTACTTTCTGCTCTTGAGACAGGAATGGTTGAAACTTTCCAAACAACTCCAATTTCCTGCCTAAGCCTTCAATGGTGCAAACTTGTAAAAACAATGATTGATTTTCCATACAGATATGAACCCGGAGTTTTAGCAATATCTTCAGAAATATGGGAAAAACTTCCACAGGACGCAAAAAGCATAATAGAATCTGCTATTCAAGAAGAGCAGAAAAATCATGGTGGTAATATAAATAAAATCATAAGAGATGAACAAGAAAAGACAAAACAAAAACTCAAAGAAATTGGAATAAAATTTGTCAATCCGCCAGACAAAGATACCTTTGAAAACGAAATCAAGCAGAAAATATGGTTTTCAGAAGATTCAGAATATCCTCATGATCTTCTCAAACGAATAATCCAAGAACTTGATAACTTCAGAAAGAAGTGAGCATAATTATAAATTGAAATCCCTTCATAGTCTTATAGTCTTGTAAAAGTTTGGGGAAGCAAATGGTTCTGATCAGAATAGGGGAAAAAGAGTTAGCCTGTTCCTACAAAAAAATTTTATCTATAAAATATGCGTTATCAAAAGAGAATAATAAGTATGATACCATTCAATAAACTATATCATGGTGAATCGGCAATAAGATATATAATAGATGCTTTATCTGAGGGGCATTTATCGGGTAATGGTGAATTTACGAGAAAGTGCCAAATGTGGTTTGAGGAGAACACCGGTGCCAAAAAAGCCTTTCTAACAACTTCTGGAACACACGCATTAGAGATAGCATCAATACTTATAGATATAAAAGAGGGTGATGAGGTAATAATGTCAAGTTTCACCTCACCATCAACTGCCAATGCATTTGTGCTTCGGGGAGCTATACCTGTCTTCGTGGATATAAGACCCGACACTATGAATATTGATGAGACGAAAATAGAACAGGCTATTACAGAGAAAACAAGAGCTTTAGTTCCTATGCACTACGCAGGTGTTGGATGTGAAATGGATAAGATAAACGATATCGCTAAAAAATATGGTCTATTTGTTATTGAAGATGCTGCACATGCTATTACAGCAAAATACAAGGGAAAAACGCTCGGAACTATAGGGCAAATTGGAATATACAGTTTCCATGATACAAAAAATATCTCCTGCGGAGAGGGAGGAGTTTTGCTGATAAATGATGAGAGGTTTATAAAGAGGGCAGAAATAGTACGCGAGAAAGGGACAAACAGAAGTGAATTTTTCAGAGGTGAAGTAGATAAATACACTTGGATAGATGTTGGGAGCAGTTATCTCCTATCTGAACTAAATGCAGCAGTTCTATGGGCACAACTTGAAAAAATAGAAGAGATACAGAAAAGAAGAAAAGAAATATGGAACAAATATTTCTATCTACTAAAACCCCTTGAAGAAATGGGGCATATAGAACTTCCACACATTCCCGAAAACTGCGAGCACAACGCTCATATATTTTATATAAAGGCAAAAAACCTTGAAGAAAGACAAAGATTGCTTGATTTTCTCAGACAAAATAAAATATGTGCAACATTCCACTATATTCCTCTACACTCAAGTAAAGCAGGTATGAAATACGGACGATTTTCTGGTGAAGACATATACACAACAAGGGAAAGCGAAAGGTTGATAAGATTACCAATCTTTGTTGAACTCAAAGAAAATGAATTGATTTATATCTGCAGAAAAATCTATGAGTTTTATAAAGAAAGATTTATTAATAAGTAAAACAATGAATTTATTAATAGAGGTAAATTTCTGAATTTACATCAAGGTAAATTTGACCAAACTAATTATTTGACCTGTGAAAAGATGGATCATATTTTCAATTATTGCTCTTGCAATCTTCTCGGTGGACATAGCAACCAAAGAATTAATAGAGAAAAACATCCCATACCTTGGTGAAATAAAAATAACAGATTTTTTCAACATTGTGCACGTGCAAAATAGAGGTAGCATATTTGGAATCTTCTCAGGTATAAAAAGTCAAGCTTTCAGGATTTTTATGAATATTTTATCGTTATCAGTACTTGTGGTGCTAATAGTTTCAGCAAGGATGTTCAGCGGTTTCACCTTTTATGTAATAGCGGCAATGATAGGTGGAGCTGCGGGAAATGTGTATGAAAGGCTAACAAAGGGATATGTAGTAGATTTCCTTGATTTTCACATAGGTGGATACCATTGGCCAGCATTCAATGTTGCTGACTCAACAATAACCGTTGGGATAATAGCAATAATACTCCACTCTCTAAAATCAAAAAAAACATGAGCCTCATCTGGAATCTCATTTTCTTCATAACAGCTTTGCTCTACTCTTCTGCTGGACTTGGAGGTGCATCCGCTTATCTTGCATATTTATCATTAGCACACATAGATTATAACCTTATACCGATATATGCTCTCATACTTAGTATAATATCAACTACAATCTCATCAATGAATTGGTTCAAACATGTCAGGAAAATTGTTATCCCAATAATACTTGTTTCAACACCATCTGCATTTGTTGGGGGATTATTAAAAATTAGCGAAAAAGTATTTATCATAATCACCTCCCTTGTTCTAATTAGTATAGGAATACTTATGCTTTACCCAGTAGAAAAGAAAATAAGATTTAAAATCTTCCAAAACACTTCCGTTATACTTTTATTTTCTTCATTTTTCGGTTTCCTGGGGGGTATGATAGGAATAGGATGTGGAGTTTTTTTGGTTCCACTTCTTTATCTGACAGGAAAAGCCAAAGAGAAGGAAGCTGCCTCAGCTGGAACCATTTTTATCTTGGCTAACTCAATATTCGGACTCGTTGGACACTTGGTGAAAATTAAAAATATTCAACTTGACCCGATAATCCAGCCAGCAATATCTGTTGCTCTCGGTGCATTCACAGGTTCATACATAGCCTCAAACAAACTCCCCTCAAAATTAGTTAAGAAAATTTTTGGAATAATAGTTATCCTCATAGCCCTAATATTAATCGCAAGAAATTGACTTTGTCTGCTCTATTTGAAAAACTCCTTACAACAAACATAAAATAAACTGATATAAACCTGAAAAAATCTAAGATTGACAAAAATTTTCGTGTGTGGAAATTTATTTTTGGAGTCATTCTCACATTATTATCTGTATTTTTACTCTTTCTCAAAATAAGAAACATAAAAAGGATATTTGATTTCGGGAAGAATCTATTTAACCTTGATGAACTAATCCAGTGGTTCATTGAAAACAGATATATAGCTTCTATTTTCTCCCTTATGCTAACAGGATTATCAACCTCTCTCAATCTGATTGATGAAAATATACAAATATTTGGTCTTACTTTTGTTTCTCTAATCCTTGCTTTCTCAAATTTTATCTTTATAAAATTAAAGGAACAAATCCCTCTCCAGAGGAACATATTTTTACAGATAATCTCCGATCTTTTGAATCTAACCATTATGCTACATCTCTCTGGGGGGACGGAGAATCCTCTCTTTATCTCGTATTCATTTCACATATTCCTTGCAAACATATTACTTGGGAGATCTACAGCAATGTTTGTTTTTGTATTTTCTCTTCTCATATTCTCAATTTTATCTCTCCTTGAGTTCAAAGGGATAATCCCACATCATACATTAAGGCTTACAGAATTACACGGAGAGCTTTATAAAAAACCAATGTTCGTTCTCTCTTCAATCTTCGTTCTTACCATGGTATTATCTGTTTCATTTTATTTCTCATCTGAGCTTTCAGAAAGCTTAAGGGAGAAGATAAAATCAGAAAGAAAGGCGATAGCGGAACTGATACATGCATCAAAAATGACCGAGCTTGGTGAATTTGCATCTGTGCTATCACATCAGATAAACAATCCACTAACAGTAATTTTGATGAAGACAAAAAATCTCCTCTCAGGTAGTATCCCAGAGAATATAAAGGGAGAAATAAAATCTATAGATGAACATACAGAAAGGATATTTAAAACTACAAACATTATCCTTGATATTGT
Organism: uncultured bacterium; assembly: GCA_964601505.1. GTDB lineage: Bacteria > Calescibacteriota > Calescibacteriia > Calescibacteriales > Calescibacteriaceae > DRWZ01. The sequence goes on from CAZRNR010000064.1 coordinate 4,689, forward strand.
AAGAGCAAGGAAAACTATCAAAGAAGAGTTCGATTTACGCGAATCCATAAAAAACGTTCTGAAACTCATAGAACTTAAGAGTTCAAAGAAAGGTATAAAAATATCTTTGGAATTTTCTGAAGACACTCCAAAGTGCTATGGTGTTCAGGCATATATAGAACAAGCCATCTTAAACATACTAAACAACGCGGTTGATTCATTTGAAAATCTGGAAAAGGAAAATAAGACAATAACTATAAGAACATTTAGAGCAAAAAGAGATAAATCAGATTATGTATGCGCTGAGATAAAAGACAACGGAATTGGTATAAAAAGCGAAATAAAAGAAAAAATTTTTGAACCATTTTTCACATCAAAGCCCAAAGGAACGGGTATAGGATTATCAATTGCTAAAAAGATAATAGAAAACGAGAACGATGGGATAATAGAATTTGAATCAGAATACCAGAAAGGAACTTCTTTCAGAATTTTTCTGCCCGTGATAAAATAATATCTAAACTAATTCAAGACATAATAAATACTCCAATATGAGAAAAATTCTGATAGTAGATGATGAGAGAGGAATCCTTGATACCATGAAATCAGTTTTGGAGAGGGAAGGATTCAGTGTAGATACTGAAAGCGACCCCGAGAAAGCCATTTCATATGACCAAGAATATGATATCTATATACTTGATTTTGTCATGCCCAAAATAGATGGACTGAAACTTGCAGAGAAGATAAGAGAGAAAAATAAGGTAGCAATAATAATACTCATGACAGCTTACCCATCTCTTGACTCAGCAGTAAAAGCAATAAAGCTATCTATATTTGATTACCTTATAAAACCATTTACACCGGAGTACCTGGTAAGTGTCGTAAAAAGAGCTTCAGAAATAATAGAGTTGAAGGAAGAAAACTCTGTTCTCAAAAGACAAGTTGAAAAAAGATTTGAGATAGATGAAATAGTCTTCAAAAGCAAAAAAATGGAGAAAATAATAGAAGACGCTAAAAAGGTAAGCAAGATAGATTGTGATGTTCTCATAACTGGTGAAAGTGGAGTTGGGAAAGAACTCTTAGCTTACACAATACATAAATGGAGTTCCAGAAAGAACAACAAGTTTGTTCCAGTAAATCTTTCGGCCATCCCCACAACACTTATTGAATCTGAAATCTTTGGATATGAGAAAGGAGCATTTACCGATGCAAAAAACTTAAAGATAGGAATCGTAGAGTATGCAAATGATGGAACCCTATTTCTTGATGAAATAACAGAAGTTAGTATGGAAATTCAGGTTAAATTACTGAGATTCATACAAGACAGAAAAATAAGAAGGATTGGAGGAACCCGTGAAATCCCTATCAACATCAGGATAATCTATGCATCAAACAGGGATATTGAGGAAGAAGTTGAGAAAGGAAGATTCAGAGAAGACTTATACTGGAGAATAAATGTGTTCAGAATACACATACCACCACTGAGAGAAAGAAAAGAGGATATAGAAGTACTTTCAAAACACTTTCTCAAGAAATATTCCCAAGAGCTAAAGAAAGATACAAATGAGATAAGCGATGATGCTATGGAAATACTAATCGCACACAGTTGGCCCGGAAATGTCAGAGAACTTCAGAACGTTATAAAAAGGGCAATAATAGTATGTCAGGGAAATGTTATAAAACCCGAAGATCTACCAGAAAAACTTTTATATCCGAGCCTAAATCAATCAAATGGGAAATTTTTTGAGTTAAGAGAAAAATTTTTAGAAGACTTTGAAAGAAATTATATTATCTCCCTTTATAGATCTACCGGAGGGAATGTAAAAAAAATGCAAGAAAAATCTGGAATCCCGAGAGCAACTTTATATCGTATGATCAAAAAATATGTTTCAAAGGATACTGAAGAAGAAAGCGATCCTACAATTACTTGAGCACATCATCCGATATCTTTAAAAAGCCTTTTGAGGTCTAATATATTAAAAGAGTATAAAGAATAAAAATGGAAAAAATTGATAAAATACAAAAGGTTATTTATAGAATAAAACTTCACAAGTATGATTGGAATTATAGGTGGAACAGGACTTTATAACATTCAGGATTTGAAGATAATCGAGGAGATCGATGTTGATACACCCTTTGGGAAACCATCCGATAAAATAATAATCGGTGATCTTGAAGGGAAAAAATTAGCGTTCTTACCTCGTCATGGTAGGAAACACGCGATTCCCCCGCATAAGATAAACTTCAGGGCAAATATATTCGCGATGAAAAAGATAGGTGTGCAGAGGATACTGAGTATTTCAGCAGTTGGAAGTCTGAAAGAACACATAAGACCTGGAAATGCAGTTGTGGTATCGCAGTTCATAGATATGACAGTATCAAGGACAAGAACATTTTTTGAAGATGGCATCGTTGCACATGTTGGATTTTCGGATCCAGTTTGTCCAGAAATGTTTGAATCACTTAGCGAATCAGCGGTTGAAAGCAAAGTCATAACACACAAAGGCGGAACCTACATATGTATAGAAGGCCCCCAGTTCTCCACAAGAGCTATGAGCCATCTTTGGAGACAGTTCGGAGCAGATGTAATAGGTATGACTAACCTCCCAGAAGCCTATTTAGCAAGAGAAGCAGAAATATGCTACTCCACTCTCGCTTTCCCTACAGATTATGATTGCTGGTATGAAGGTGAAGAAATTGTAAATGCACAGATGGTCGTTGAAAATCTCAGAAAAAATATAGAAAAAGCTCAAAAAATACTCAGAATATTCCTAAGGAAGATAAAAGATGAACGAAATTGCCCATGTAAAGAAGCGCTGAAAAACTCTATTGTCACGGCACCAGAAAATATACCCCCAGAAACCAAAGAGAAGTTAAAACCTATAATCGGGAAATATATAAAATAAAGGTGATTGGTAATTATATTCCACCTAACACCTCTTGCGTTTTCTAAATTACCTCTTTCATTGTATCTAAATTCTTTATGTAATATATAAAATTTTCTTTACCTACTCCATGATAATAACCTCTCCTTCGAACCAAAATCCCATTGATGTATACCATAACATTCGTAAATCTCTTATCTATTCTCTCATGCTTAAATCCTTACATTACTATCATAACTTCTAAACTTATCTGTATAAATCACCCTTTTTGCTTTCTTTATCGCCTCTAATCTCTCTTCTACTACCTCTACACTTACTCTTCCTTCTAATATCCCCACTGCCCCTCGACCCCTATTTCCACCAAAGTCATCCATCTCTATTTCCCCCTTTAAAATCCTATCTTTCCTTCCTTAATATATTCATGTATTCTCTTCCATATTAACTGATAATGAACTGTCCTATAACTTAATCCAACATATGCTTGATTGACTTCCAAAAGAAATAGTTTTAACAAAAACTGACCTATTTTTTCTAATATACTTCCTTTTTTACTACTCCATTCCCTTGGATGACAACGATAAAAATTTCTCCTAACTTAGTGGGACTCTTACAGAATACTGAAAAGGTTTTAAGAATCCCTTTTTCTCTTAGACTGCTGTTTCTTCTGTTTGTAAAATATGTATTAAATCACTAATCTAATTTCATAAATCATTTTATGTCAAAATATACCTATGCCAACTAATTATTTATCCATAACTTGGTGGAATTTTTTTTTACCAATCACCTAATATTTTATTATAAAATCACAAATTCCCTATAAAAAAGGGGGAGTGTTAATGAAGATTGGATCCAAAAGGAATGTAGGGAAGGTAAGAGATAATAGTGAGGACAGCCTTTTAGTGGATGAAAGACAGGGTATCTTCATTGTTGCTGATGGAATGGGTGGACATCAAGGAGGTGAGGTGGCAAGCCATATGGCAGTTGAGATTGTGGGAGAATTTTTGAAAGATAAGATTCCTTCTTGTGATAAAAAAGAAGATTTCTATAAACTCCTCATGGAGGCAATCTTCATAGCCACTGAGCGTATCAAGCTGCAAGCTGATCGCGATATAAACCTCAAAGGGATGGGAACTACAATCGTTATAGCCATCTTGCATAACGATAACCTTTATATTTCCCATGTGGGAGACAGCCGTGCCTATCTTATAAGACATGGCAATATCAAACAATTGACAGAAGACCATTCCGTTGTAGCACAGATGGTTAAGGCTGGGATGATAACGGCTGAAGAGGCAAGAAGACATCACCTTAAGCATATTATAACTCAGGCACTGGGGACATCCGAAGATTTAGCACCGACCTTTGAGATGCTAAACATAGAAAAGGGCGATTATATCCTTCTTTGCACCGATGGACTGACAGATATGCTAACCGATGAAGAGATACTTTCGTTAATTATTACCTGTAATGGAGAGCCGGAAAAGGGCTGTGAATTGCTAATTAATGAGGCAAATAAAAAAGGTGGAAAGGATAATATAACAGTAAATTAAAAACAAAAGGGTGTTAAGGAGATGAAGATACAATCGGAGGTTATTGAAGGACCTTATAAAGGTAAAACCTTTATCTTTACAGAGCCTGACTGTTTTCTTGTAGGAAGGGATGCACCCGGGTGCCATGCCCACTTCAGACTCGAAAAAGGTAAGGACATGTATGTCTCCAGAAACCATTTTCTTTTAGAGATAAGACCTCCCAATTGTTTCATCAAGGATAATCAGAGTACAAACGGCACATATTTGAAAAAGAGTGGCGATGTAGATTTTAAGCGTATTACTACAGAACAACTCCATGATGGAGACCTGATCCGGATAGGGGATACTATCTTTAAGGTCAGTATAGTGGAAGAGAAACAAGCTGTAGCACCAGAGGTATTTATGTGTATAAGGTGCGGAGCGGATATAACCCCTTCCATAGGGAATATAGATGTTTCTGAATTAAGCATTAACGACTACCTTTGCAGTAAATGTAAAGAATTAAAACTGAAAAAGGTTGCCCCTTCCCTTCAGAAGAAATATCGGTGTTTAAACTGTGAAAGGGATGTCTCTAATAAGGCAAATAAAGATGGAAGGGCGGAGGAGCTATCAGATGTTGCGCTTTATCTCTGTGAGGATTGCGACTCAAAGGAGCAGGAAACGGTGGATATTATAAGGATAAAAGATTACTGGGTATTGAAAGAACTTGGCAGAGGCGGTATGGGCGTTGTTTATAAAGTATGGCATGAGCCTACGGGAAGGTTGGCTGCTTTAAAGAAGATCCTTCCAGAGGCATCAATGGATGAAAAGGCAAATAAACTTTTTCAGCGTGAGATGGCGGTTATAAGTTCATTAATTCATAAAAATATAGTGCGTCTATATGACCTGGGTATGGTGGGCAGAGAGCACTACTTTGTTTCGGAATTCATGCCCTACGGTGATGTGGATAAGCTGGTTACCATGGAGTATAAGGGACCTCTTCCTGTAAAACTGGCCTGTGAAATTATATGTCAGGCGCTGGAGGGGTTGGATTTTGCCCATAGGCATCCAAAGGTTTTTGTTCATAGAGATATTAAGCCCCAGAATATACTCCTTAATAAAAGCAAAACAGGCAAAGTTATTACAAAGATCAGCGATTTTGGTCTGGCTAAGAGCTCTGCAGAGGCTGGAAACTCTGGTATAACAAAACAAGGTCAAACTGCTGGGACTCTCTTGTTTATGGCGCCAGAACAGCTCCTTAACTATCGTTTTGTAAAACCACCTGCTGATGTTTACTCCATGGGAGTTACACTTTACTATCTCCTTACAGCAATGTATCCCTTCAACTTTCCAACACCACTTGAGCAGTTAATGGGTATGTTAATAAAACCTCAGAAGCCCAGAGACCCTCTATTGATTATTCTTGAAGACCCTCCCATACCCATCCGTGAAAGGAATCCAGATATTCCAGAGAAACTGGCAAAGGTAGTGGATAAAGCAATAAGGAAGGATAAAAAGGAGAGGTTTCAGAGTGCAGGGGAGTTCAAAGAGGCCATAGAAAAGGCAATAAATTGAAAGGAGGTATAAACCATGTCAGAAAAATGGAAAATAGGCGATAAGATTGAAGGGCGGTATGAGATCTTTGAGATTAAAAAAGGCGGGATTGGGCTCGTCTTTCTCTGCTATGACCATACTCACATGATGCCTGTGGCAATTAAAACCTTCCAGGACAAATATCTAATGGACAAAGATTTAATAGACCGCTTTATGGTGGAAGCAGAGACATGGATAAGGCTTGAGAAGCATAAAAACATCGTCAGGGCATATTTTGTCAAAAAGATCTCAGATAGACCTTATATCTTTCTTGAGTTTGTTCCAGGGCATACGACCTATGGTTCTGATTTAACAGGCTGGATACGGGGAAAAGGGCTTGACCTGAATACCATCCTATCTTTTTCTATTCAGTTCTGTCTGGGTATGGAGCATGCGGAGAAAAAGTTTAAAGAGATGGGAAGAACCTTTGTTCATCGGGATATAAAACCAGGAAACATCTTGGTCACATGGGATAAAGTGGTCAAGATAACAGACTTTGGCTTAGTAAAGACATTTATAGGAGTAAAAGGGGAGATAAATATTGGCGTTGTTAAAGATGAATTAACAGGAGCAGAAAGACATGGATTATCTGTAGCTGGTTCTATCTGTGGGACACCTCCCTATATGTCCCCTGAGCAATGCAGGGGTGAAGAAAAGATAGACATACGCTCAGACATCTATGCCTTTGGGTGTGTGCTTTATGAGATGCTTACAGGTCAGCCACCTTTCAAGTGCGATTCCCCTGAGAGCTACAGAGCCCATCATTTGAAGGTTAAGCCCAGACCTCCGAGGGAGTTAAAACCTGATATTCCAGAGGAATTAAATGCCCTGGTAATGAGATGTCTTGAAAAGGAGCCAAAAAAAAGATACCGGGACTTCAAGAGCCTGAGGGAGGACCTTTCTGAAATATATTTTCAACAGACTGGAGAGGAATTTAAAGTAGAGGAGACACCACAGGAATTAGAGGCCTGGGGGTTGTCTAACAAAGGGGTTTCCTTAGCTAATCTTGGCAAGCTACAGGAAGCGATAGCCTGC
>CAZRNR010000065.1:0-11652 GCA_964601505.1 uncultured bacterium
TCAAAAAAATTTCGCCATATCACATATGGAGCGATGATGTTGTGCTTGAGAGATTTCACAGATGGAACAAAGATGAAGTTTGGTGTCTTATTGTTCGTGTGTATAAGCTTAAAAATCCAGTAAGGATAAAGATGAAGCCAGAATATGGTGGTTGTAAATCTTGGATAGATATTTCAGAGGATATAGATATACAGGATTCAGTTCCTGTGCTTTCGGACGAGGACTTCAAGAAGCTTTGCAATGAGGTATTAGAAAAGATTCAGTAATATGATGTCTCGGATTTTTGGGAGAGTATTGATAGTTTTAAGAATCAGTTTTTAGTTTTAGCATTTGATTTCCGAGCTTTTCTCATTCTAACTGAAAATCTTTTTCAGTGTAATCATTCATGTATTTGACTATATTTATTGTTAATATTTGTCGGATTTTATATTTTCTCTCTTTTACTTTCAATTGCTTCAGCTATTTCTCTCATGAAATTTTTTGTTGCTATATATTGGATCGGCTCGATTAATTTTTTCATTTTTTTGATAGAATTCTCTCTTTAATTGTTTTTGCGATATTTTTCGTAGAAGAAAGTTATTTGTTTTTATATTTTCCTGTTACAGACTGAACCAGCTGATATATCTTTTAATGAAATCCTGTTAGCTTCATTTTCTATCTGCCAAACTAATTCAAAATATCTTTTCAGTATGTTGAATTTCAGAGATATTTTCTTGAGTTCGTTTTTTATGATATTTTTATTCTGACTTGGTTGCATATGTATTAGCTTTAGCATTTTGAATAAGGCTTTTTCAAGCCTTTCGGAGCTTTCTTTAAATTTCCCCTCTTTAGCGAGGATAAAAGTCTCATCTGATATTTTTTGAACCTCTTGTAGAATTTTTTCAAATTCCATATTGATTTATATCGGAATGAGAAGAATTAATTTTGAATCTATTGGTAAGGCATTTAAGTTTTCTCTACAAGATATAGAGACTATATTTTGCTTTTCTTGACTTTCGATATTTGTAGATCTTTCCTTTGTTCTTGTGAGTTAATCGTGGAGTGCTTGAATTTCTTGACCTTTTAAAATTTGAAAATTGTAAGAAGGAGAAAATTTCATCGCTTGAAATGAAAAAGTTAGAACCTGCAATGCATATGGAAGGCTTATAGTTTGATTATAATTGTTTTGTTGAAGATCACAAATTTTTAGTTGATTATCAATCTCACATAAGGAGTCTTGCAACGATTTGCTTTATTAATTGTATTGATTTTATGATTAAGAAGAGTTTAAAGCATCTGTAATTTCTTCTGTGAAAGTGTTCTGATTTTTGTAAAATGAAAATTTAGGATGTTTGGAAGAAATCTTCCAAAGACAGATTCATTAGTAGTTCTTATCATATATATTTTTCTTATTTCATATCCATTTTTTGCAGATTTTAAGATTGGAAGAATAAGGATAGACGATGTTTCATATATTTCTGACCTTGTAAGGGATGAGATAGCAAATAGTTTTGATGTGAATTCAGATATTTCTTCTTCTGTGCAGCAGATTTATAAGAAGTGTGAATCAAGTCCTTGGGCTTCGGATTGTAGGGTAAGTTTTCAAGTTCCAAATGTTATTAATGTGGAATTCCGTAAGGTTGTTCCAGTAGCATTTTTAATTGAAGATGATGGAAAAGTTTCTTTCATATCTGGAGATGGACAGAAGATAGAGACGCATATAAATATTTCAAGGTTGTATAAGTTCAAGGAGAAACTTTCTCTCCCATTTGTGAAGTTCCAATCTTCAAGATGTTCGATGAAAGATATTGCTGATTTTATAAGTTATGTTCGTAGTGAGATACCAAATTTCTTAGATCAAGTTCTCTGCTCAGATTTTTCTCTGGAGATATATTCTACCGAAAAGTACAAGGTTATTCTTCCATTAGATGATCTTTACGATTCATTTAATAGATTTATGAAGATGAGGAATCAGATTGGCAATGTTAGTGAAATTGATGTAAGAGGGAAGAACGGAATTTTTGTAAGATGATGCAAAAAAATGAAAATATTTTGTTTCTGTTTTGTAAAATAATTTCAAAAATCTATTTTTTAAAATTTTTGTAGCGGAGGTAAAATTATGGATTCTGCAAACGAAAAATACATTGTAGGTGTTGATATAGGGACAACAAAGATATGCACAGTCGTGGCGGAAAGAGGTCCAGGTGGAGATATTTCAACTGTTGGTGTTGGTTTATCTCCATCTGCTGGAATGAAGAAAGGAATGGTATATGATATAGATCAGCTTACAGAGACCATAATCAAGTCTGTTAGAGAAGCTGAACAAATGATAGACTCAAAGATTTCTGATGTTATAATAGGGATAGCAGGTGAGCATATAAGTGGATTTGGTTCAGAGGGGATTGTAACTACTCCATCAGGTATAATCACAGAGAGGGATGTAAAAAGGGTGATAGAAAGTGCTAAAGTGAATAATATTCCTCCGGACAAGCAGATAATTCATATAATTCCTCAGGAATTTATAGTAGATGATCAAAGGCACATCTTGAGACCTGTTGGAATGTATGGGAGGAAGCTGAAAGCAAATATATATATAATTACAGGAAATTTGCATGCCATAAAGAACTTGATAAGGAGCTGTGAAAGAGCCGGATTAACGGTGAGAAACATAGTCCTGCAGTCAATTGCATCCGCTGAAGCTGTTTTATATCCTGAGGAGATGGAAATAGGAACGATACTTATTGATATAGGTGGGGGGACAACAGATGTTGCCTTGTTCTACAATGGTAGCCTTGTTCATACAGTTGAGATAGATATAGCTGGTAGTCATATAACTTCTGATATAGCTATAAGATTTGGTATTCCGAAAAATGTTGCGGAAGATATAAAAAAGAAATATGGTTGTGCGAATGCAAGCAAAATATCAGAAAAAGATATAATTCACGGAGTGAGAAGAGGTGGACCAAACCAGACTATTGATATAAACAGAAAGGAATTGGCGGAGGTCATACAGACTCGTATTGAAGAGATATTTGACCGAGTAAAAATCGGAATGGATGCAAGTCCGTTCCCGAAATTTATGAGGAATGCTGTTGTAACTGGAGGGACATCATCTCTTGTTGGAATAAATGAAATTGCTGAAAAGATATTGGGAGTTCCTGTGAGAATTGGTTATCCGCAGAACATAATTGGTATAAGTGAGTTAGAAAACCCAATATTCTCTACAGCCGTTGGTCTTGTTATTTATGCGAACAAGAACTTTCCTATTTATGAGAGTAAGCCTTATACTTCTGGGAGGGGATTTTTCAAAAGGTTTAGTGAAAAGGTTAAGCAGTGGTTTGCATTTTTGTTTTCATAAAAAGGAGGTGAAATTTTATGGATAACTTCAGTGAATTCAAACCTGTAATAAGGGTTGTAGGAGTTGGAGGCGGAGGTTCAAATATAATCAACAGTTTGTGTGATGTTGGAATAGATGGTGTTGATCTTATAGCTGTTAATACTGATGCTCAAGTTTTAGGCTTGAACAAGGCTCAGAAGAAAATACAGATAGGTACTAAAACCACAAGAGGACTTGGAGCGGGTGGTAATCCGGAGGTAGGAAGGAAATCTGCGGAGGAGGATTCTGAAAAGATAAAACAGTTTCTTGATGGGAGTGATATGGTCTTTATAACAGCTGGAATGGGAGGTGGAACTGGTACAGGTGCTGCACCCGTGATAGCTCAGATTGCAAAAGAAGAAATCGGAGCCCTTACTGTTGGAGTTGTTACAAAACCTTTTTTCTTCGAGGGCAAAAAAAGATATGAAAACGCCATTCAGGGAATAGAAAGTTTGAGAAACTATGTCGATACTCTAATAGTTATATCTAATGATAAACTTTTTGAGGTTTGTGGGAAGAACATATCAATAAGAGAAAGCTTTAGACTTATAGATAGCATCCTTGTTAGAGCTGTTAAATCAATATCAGAACTTATAACTTCTCCAGCGCTAATAAATATTGATTTTGCAGATGTCAGAACAATAATGCAGAACAAAGGTTATGCCATAATAGGTATGGGCGAGAGCGATGAAACTACAAAAGAGGGAAGAGCTATAAAAGCAGCAAAGGCTGCAATAGAAAATCCTCTGCTTGATGGAGATATAAGAATAGATGGTGCCACAGATGTTTTACTGTGTATATCTGGTGGAGAATCTCTCTCTTTACACGAAGCTAAGGAAGCTGCTGAATCAATAAGAGAAAGAGTGTCAGAAGAGGCAAACATAATCTTTGGAGTCTCAATAGATGAATCAATTGGAGATAAAGTCAGAATAGTAATAGTCGCAACTGGTTTGAATGGAAAAGTGAAAATACAGCAGGAAGAAGAAAAAACAATGAAATCTCGTGAAGAAATATCGAGCATATCAAAAGAAGGTAAAGACCTTTACGATATCCCATCTTTTCTCAGAAGAAAAAGAAAAATAATATAGTTTATTGCTTTGTTGCAAACACAGTCAAACAATTTTTTGCAAAAGCGACAAGGGAATTTGTGTTTTAGGTGAGTATGCATAAAGCAACTTCCCTCTTTTGTTGTGTATATTCCTTCTCGCACCCAAGAATTTTTGATGAATGCAACAAAGAATAGTTTATTTATTTTTATTTAGAAAGTACCAAGTTTCTCCCCATATACGAAGATATTATAGTTTTATAATGCGGTAGGAAAAACAAAACCAAGAGTCAATCTAAACTAAAATTTATTATCAATTTGAAGAACAATTTATTATTTTGATTTTTTATGCATGGAGTGGATGGAGTTTTGGTTCTTGCAGCTGGTCTTGGAGAAAGATTGAAACCTATTACAGAAAATATCCCAAAGCCATTAATTAGGATAAGAGATATACCTATTATTGTCTTCCCCTTGTACCTTGTGGTTAAGTCTGGTTTCAGGAGAATAATTGTAAACTCCCATCATCTTGCTGATATACTTGAAAATTTCCTTTTAGATTTTGGAAAGAAAAACTCAATAGATTTTGTGATAATTAGAGAAGAAAAACTTCTCGGAACAGGAGGCACTATAAAATATGTTTTTGAGAATTTTGGTTTTGAAAAAATTCTGGTGATTAATTCTGACTCTGTTGGTGATTTTGATATACCTGAATTTTTAAACGAAGCTTTTCAATTTGATTCAATCGCTCATATAATGCTTTACCAAGATAGTTCAATAGGGGGGATTGATCTAAATCTTCCAAGTAGATATGTTAATATAAAAGGAGAAGGTAGGGGAGGGAATTATACCTTCTGTGGAGTTCATTTGGTAGATAGGAAGATAGTGAATTTTTTGAGTCAAAAGAGAGATATACCTTTGTGTATAATTAGAGACGGATATATTCCAGCTATTTCGTATGGGGAAAAAATATCCGCATCCATACATACAGGTCTTTTCTCAGATGCCGGGACTTATGAAAGGATTGAGCATATAAAGAAATTTCCGAATCATTTCTTTGAAAGAATAAAAAATTATTTTTCTCTACCTTGAAAAATTTGGTAGCTGTGTTTATTATATATATTGTGTGCGTAAGTTATGGTTTTTAGTAGGAAAATCCTCCTTTTGACCCTTCTTGTTTTTACGTTTGGATGTGGTAAGAAGAAAAATGTAGATACTATTGACCCAAGAGTTCTGAACGCTTTTGAGCTAATAGAAAAAGGTTTTTTCCTAGAATCAGAAAGGATACTGAAGCAAGTTAAAGACGAAAAACCAGATGATTGCTATGCATCCTGGGGCATGGTTTTTGTTTCATTCCATAAGATTTTGGAGGTTATAAATTCTATCATATCAATACTTAGTGGGTTCGTAGATGTCGGATTTTCCCCAAGATTTGATATTTTATCGGATTTGAAGGAAAAGAATTTGTCAGATATTGTTTCACTTGCTATTTTGCCGATACTTTCTCCAACGGATGAGATTTCGAAAAATATTTCTGTGATAGATGCGAAAAAATGTTTTGTAAATGTATCTTTCCCTTTTGTATTAGGTTCCAGATCTTTGACATTAACTAAATCTCGTCTGGGGAACTTGAGGGGTGATAACAATCTTTGGGGACCAACGGAAGCCGCTCTGTTTGGTGGTATATCAAACATACTAGCTGGAATGTTAAAGTTTATCCTTGTTATAAATCTCGATTTAAATCTTTCAAAATTGATTGATTTACAGTTTAGAACAGATATTAATTCGCTTGTATCTTTTGGTTCTACACCTGTTCCACAGGACATTTTGAGGGGTGTTTCCTCGCAGCAAATAAGTTTTCTCACATCTGCATTGTCTTTTAATGTTTATGACACTGCTATTTTCTTTGCAAGTTTAGCCTATATAGTCGAGGTCTCACCAGAATTTCTTAAGCTAAAACCTGGTTCTGAGAGAAACATTGATGAAATAGCTGAACAATTCTCAAGAGGTTTTAACTTTCTTATGCGATTTTTGGATTATATACCCGTATATTCCAATGAAAAAACTATTATAGGATATAAGGATATAGGAAAAAAAGGATTATCAGCTGATGATGATATATTCCTTAACATATACAACGAAGAAGGAGAACAAGGACTTTTTGTTAAACTCGGTAATTTTGATTTGAAAGTTGACGGAATTTTGAGTTCCCTTGTTCTGAAACCTTTGGTTAATCCAGATGTTAACAAAAAGATCTATGATTTTTTTTCTATATTTTCTAAAGCAATTGATATAAACAATCCAAATATAAAAGAAGAAGAAAGATGGGTTGATTTATCTATTTTTAGCTATGTTATACCTCTTATTGAAATACCTTCTACTATAAGATTTAGTCCGAAAAATTTTCTTGAAGGTCTGAAGAAGAATCCAGAAGGTCTAAGGGCTATTCTTCCAATATGGTCTGACTTAAATTACGATGGTTTCCCCGAATTCTTGGTTGAAGCAGAATCACGCCAACTTGAATCAAAATTCTGCTTTAAAAAGGAAGATAGGAATCAAAAATTCGTTATATCTCCTCCATATATTTCCGTTGATTCTCTTCCTTCAACTGAAAAGAAAAGAATCAGGATTGTTACCTCAAGAGTAAGTTATAACACAGATTTTTTTTGCTACCTTAATCATGATATCAAAAGAGATGGTGAAGGTTTTTCTTTGTATATTGATTCTTCAATTTTTGTCAGGGGACTTGATATGAAAACTCAAAGGGTTGAGATGTCTTTTGATGTCTTTGACTGTGATTCATACGTGGGGCAGAAATATTTTATCTGTTTTAGAAAATCTGGTATATCATCTTATAATGCATATGCTTTTATTGAGAAAGAGCTTTATCCGATTGTGAAGATTTTTTCTGACGACGAGCTTCTTGAGATCTTCCAGAAAGATTTACTGAGATCATATTCTACTCATGTTACAACGAATGTAGTTGATTCATGTTTTGAGGAGTTGCGTAGCGAATCTAAATCTTACAAGGGTGTTGATTATTTTAAACTCAAGATCTGCGATGAAAAAGTTTATTCAATCGGTAGTACTTATTTTTCTGCTCAAGCTCAGTTTGATTATGATTCTTGTTTCCACGACTTTAACAACCTTTACTTTTTATTCCCTTTTTATTTTAGTCCCGATGGTCTTCTTTCTTCATCTAATCCAAACATCTTCCTTTCTAAAGGAGAGCTTTCTACGAATGCTCTGAAATCTCTTTCTATCGGTCAGTCTATAGGTGATCATGAAAAAGCAATAAGGTATATAACGGAAAACTTATCTGTTGTAAAGAATGCTCAAAGATTTAAAATTTTCTCTCTGTTTTTTACTGATCCAGATGTAATCCGCGTTGAAACAATAGGGAAATTTCCATTGTATTCTTATATTGTTCTTGGATGTTCAGCAATTTTACCTCGATGTTTCTATGCTGAAGATTCTCCACATTTTCCACCAAAGGTTATCTCACAAGGGATACCTTTAAGTGTGAATATAAAGAATGATTGTATGTTTCCCGATGGAGATTGGTCTTATTATTATGTTGCGTTTAGAGATCCAACATTCTACAATTCTATCAGAGTAAATGTTAAAAATATTGGAAAGAGTTGTGTTGATGATCCGGATGGTTGGGTCGAGCCTGATCAATATCTTATGAACAAAGTTTTTGCTGATCTTTTACAGAGAACATTTGGACCAATATTATCAGTTATCGCAAGGATTTTAGGAATAATCACAGGAACATATCAAGATATATCGCAGGGAGAAAACTGTGATTAGGATTATTATTATTTTTATTTCCACATTTTTTTTCTTTTATTATTTACTCTCTTTAGCTTATGCACACCAAATTGAACATCTACGGGAACTTTACCTTTACATAGGGACTGACAAGATCTATCTCCGTATAATATATAATATACCAGCTGGTGATAGGGCTTTTAAGATAAGAAAAAAGTTTGATACAAATGGTGATGGTTTTATAGATGATTCTGAGTCCGAAGCTCTAAAAAGATATGTTGCACAAGATGCTGTGAAGGGTCTAAAGATTAGTTTTCAGGAAAGACCTGTGAATATTTATACCTATAATGTTGTTTTAGATTTTGCCCGTGAATCTAGTTCATCTTTGGAGATTTCGGCTTCTTTAAATGTTCCTATTTGGCTCGCTCAGGCACCTCCACCACCATATTTTAAGATCGGTTTGGTGGAAGAAAGATTTAGCCACACACATATAAGTATAGAATCTGTCTTTAAGTTGAAATTTTCCGGTTATAAATTCAAAGAAGGTGATGGAATTTTTTACGGAGAGCTGATTAGAACAAAACCTCTTGCCGTAAAGGTTTTACGCGAATGATTTTTTCTTATTATCTACCCCTGCGCATAAACCTATAAGAAATCCCGTTGATATATTGTGGGTCCCAGCATAAGATATCATTGTTAGTGGAATACCTATTACAGGTAATAATCCAGACACCATTCCTACATTTACAAAGGTGTGAAAGAATATTAGTCCAGCTGTTAGTATGCATAGAGACTTTGAAATTTTATCCTCTAAAAGAAGTGCCTTGGAACACAAGGATGTTATAAGTGTGATGAAGACTATTATTGTTATTGTGGAACCTATGAAACCAAGATCTTCGGATATAGAAGCAAATGCGAAATCTGTGTGAAGATTCGGAATCCATTGCCCGCTTCCGTGCTCCCCCTTGCCTATACCAGCTCCATGTAGCCCACCAGATGCTATAGCTATCTTTGATTGAACTGTTTGATAAGCTACTTCCATTGCTCTCTCCTCCTGGTCAATTAGCCCAAGTATCCTTTCCCTGTGATATTCCTTCAATCCATATTTCCAAATTAAAGGAGCAGATAGGATCACCATGAGAATAACTGGTATTATAAATCTCATGGGAACTTCTGAGATGAAAAGCGTTAAAAACATTATGAAAAGTATTGATCCTGCTGATCCGTAGTCCGGATGCTTGATTATAAGTATTGCTGGAAGAATGAAAATTATGCCGAATATAAATATTTTTATCAGAAATCTTTTCTGCTTTCCTATATAGTAGCTTGCTATCATTATTATTGGAATCTTAATTATTTCTGTTGGATGAATACTTATGCCTCCAATGTATATCCATCTTTTGGCTCCATATTTTTGCACACCTACGATTTCGACAAGGATAAGTAAACATATTGAAATCACAAAAATTATAAACCCCAGTGGTAATAGAGGTTTCTCATTGTTTTTCCCGATGAAAAACCCTGTTAGTATAGATAAGACAGTTAAGATTGATGCTACAGAATACCTTTCAAATATTTCACTCTGGTCTAACTTTTTAGATATTCCAAACATGTTGAGATTTCCCAAGATAATTATCAAGCAAACTGTTAATAGCATTATGAAAGATATAAATTTTATCTGATCAATTGTTCTTCTTTTATCTTCCATTATATTTTATCTATGATTCGGTTTATAATTTTTCTGGCAACAAGCCTTTTGTGAATATCCCCGAGATATTCTATTTCGGTTCCCCCATTTTTTTTGTAGCAAATGAAATATTTACCATAAGGTTTTGAAAAGGAATCAGGTGAGTTCCCTACTATTATGTCTAAATTTTTCCTAACCATTTTTTCTATTGTGTTTTGCTCTATATTTTCCGATTCTAAAGAAAATCCAACAACTATCTTTGAATATTTTCTTACATTTTCAAGGATATCTTTTGTTCTTTCAAGTTCAATTGTCATTCTTTCTGTTTTGTCCTTTTTTATTTTACCTTTTATTTTATTTACGGGTCTGAAGTCTGATACAGCTGCTGATCCTATAAATATATCTGTCGGGAGAAGTTTTTCTACCTCATTCAGCATATCTTCTGCTGTTTCTACTTTCTGTGTATGGAATATTTTTTCTCCATTGAAAGTTTCTCCACCTGTGATAAGATGTGTTTCTGCTCCTTCAATAGCTGTCTCCCATGATATAACATAACCCATAAATCCACTTGATGGATTTGATATGAATCTTATATCATCTATATACTCCTTTGTAGGTCCAGCTGTTATGATTACCTTTTTGTTTTTGAGACTCTTCTGAGATATTGCATATTCGCAGTGAAAAAAAATCTTATCTAAAGTTGGGAACTTACCTTCTCCTTTTTCTCCGCAAGCTAAGTCACCTTCATCTGGTGGAACAATTATGTGTCCAGCTTTTTTTATCTTTTGTATGTTTTCTTCAGTGAATGGATTTTTTAGCATAGCCCAGTTCATTGACGGAACAAAGACAATAGGACATGTTGCCGATATAAGAATTGTGCTTATCATAGTATCACATATTCCATTTGCAAATTTACCTATGATGTTTGCTGTTGCTGGAGCTACAACTATGAGGTCAGAAGAGTGTGGGATATTTATGTGTTCCATACCTTCAAAATCAATTGTGACCTTTTCTCCTGTAAGAGAGGAAAATGTTTCTTCTCCAATGAATCTTGTTGCCATTTTTGACATCACAACTTTCACCTTGGCACCTGCTTTCTGAATCAATCTTAAAAGCTCTATTGACTTATAACATGCTATCCCACCTGTTACGCATAAAGTTACTTTCTTCCCAGATAATATTGAACCCTCTAGAAGTTCTTCAAGGCTCATAAATAGAAATAATAAATTAGTTTTAGACTTTTAAGTTTATGATTGTTTTCCTTCTTTTTTACCTTCAATTATTTCTGGGTTTAGATGTGGTTTGGCGCTTTCTTTTAGGTTCTCTTCAAGTTCATTGAAAATAACTTTTTCAAATGAATCATCTGGAAAAGTGTTTTTGATAGTTTCTATTATCCTTAAACAAGAATTATATATGCTAGCTAAATATTCTTTCAAGACCTCTTTATAGTATTGTATTTGTATCTTATCTCTTTGTGGGATCTCAAATTTCTCTGCAGCTTCTATTATTTTTATAGCTGATTTTATCCTTATGATCGAATTCATAAATTTTAAAAATACCTCTATTGATTCTACAACATTTTGTGGATTTATAGTTCTTGGTATTGATTGCATCTCTGCTCTTACCCTATCTGATATTTCCCTTATATAAACAGTGATTTTTTCAAACTTCATATCTTTTATCTCCTTTTATACTATACTTATAAAAATCGTAAATGTTTTTTTATTTTTCACTTTTCGTTGCTTTGTCCAATATACTTGCAGAAAATGTAGAAATTTCAGTCATCTGGAGAAT
>CAZRNR010000066.1:0-7860 GCA_964601505.1 uncultured bacterium
TAGACATAACAAAGCTTTGGGGGTATAAGGAAGGGAGGGAAGCTGGACTGAAGGAGGGGAAAGAAGCTGGATTAAGGGAGGGCCTATACAGTGCGATAGCATTAGATCTTGAGGTAAGATTTGGAAAGAGGGGTTTGAGGCTAATGAAGAAGATAAGGGAGATTTCAGATATTGGAAGGCTCAAGGAACTGAAGAAGGAGATAATAAAAGCAAAGAGTTTGAAGGAGTTCTCAAAAAGAATTAAGAACGGTGGTTTCTAAAGCTGGAATATTATCTAAAAAGAAATCAACACTGCATTCATCAAAAATCATTGAAGTTTGTGATTTTCTCAAGAAAATGATGCTTGCAACACAGAGAGAAAATTTCCTGAATGATTTGTTGCATCCTTCAAATAGTGCGAGGATATGAAAAGTAAAATACATAAATCAGTATACTATGATTGCAACAGAGTAAATCTCTATCATTATTTTGATTTATGATTTTTTATTGTGGTCCTTCATCAATCAATCTTCTCTTTATTTCAACTGTGGAATCTTGTGCTATCTCATATTCATTGTTTTTCCTCTGATGCGCATTTTGTATCAGGATTATATCTCCCATCTTGACGCTTTCTATTTTCTTGTTTGCTTCAGATATGTTCTTGTTTAGGGTGTAGTATTTGATTTTACTTCCTTTTTCGCATGTCCAGAAAGTTATTTTCCCTTTTTCTTCTAACCTATGACTTACGACTCTTGCATATTTTTCATCTTTCTTGTCAATCTCTTCTTTTGATAGTATTACGAAAGAGAAGTTTATATTAGGTGTACGCAGACCTACCATGTTCATAGCTCTTGAGAGATATAAAGGTGGTGTCCATTGTGTTCCAAAGTGGCACCAATCTCCTTTTTTTAGTAAGGGGCAATCTTTCAGATGTGTGCAAGGAGATAAAACATGTCCTCTGAACTCATTTCTTATCTCCATGATTATTCTTGAGGTTGTCTTCTTTGACGCTGGTTCTACCATGACAAATAAACCGTTTTTATCAAGAGATTTTAAAACCTTGCGGCACCATATTTTTATCTCTTCTATATCGTTACCGAAAATGTCGTATATTGAAAAAGATAAAACTACAAGATCTGGATTGGTATCAAAATATATCTTCGCGGAATCTCTTGTGTATGTTGATATTTTTATATTGTAAGGTAGATCTTTAGAGAGATTTTGTGAGAGAATCTTTGCTATTTCAAGTGCAGTTGGAGATATATCTTGTAAAAATATATTTATCTTTGCTTTATTCTGTAGGTTTTGAATCTTTTTGAGCTTGTATAAAAAAGATATTGTTCCAGAACCAGTTCCTGAAGCTATATCGTAAAAATTCATCTCTTTTTTCTCTCTAATTGTTTTTTCTATCCAATCTTCTATTTCTCCAAGGACTATATAGTTTGAAATGAACGTTTTCGGGAAGAAATAAAAAAGATAGGGTAGAGCATCTTCTGGGTTTTTTCTAAAAGGTTCGCCTTTTTTCAGTCTTTCAGCGATTTTATACGAGAGTTTTGCAAAAGTATAAAGATTTTCTCTTTTCCAGAGATTTAATGAATTTTCTATGAGTGATTCTATTTCTTTAGGTATCTGAAGTATTTTTATTTGGAGCGGGTAACGGGATTTGAACCCGCGACACTCGGCTTGGGAAGCCGATGCTCTACCCCTGAGCTATACCCGCTTTTAAAAAAAATTAATCATGAATTTTCAAAAGCTTTATGAAATCAAAATTTTTTGCCTATGTCTTTGCTGATTCCTTCATCTGTTTTATGTATATCTGAAGATTGAGAAGAGCTGACGGAGTGATTCCAGGAATATAATTTGCTTCCCTAAGATCGCGTGGTTTGTATTTTTTGAACTTCTCCTTCAATTCATTTGAAAGAGTAGGAATTAGATCAAAATCAATATCTTCCGGAATCTTCCATTTCTCAAGCTCCTTTAAGTATTTAGATCTTTCTATCTCTTGCTTTATATAACCTTCGTACTTTACTGACACCTCAACTTCTCGCTTTATCTCTTCAGGAAAATTATCTATTTCTGGATAGAAAGCCTTGATTTTTTCAATATTAGCTGAGGGTCTTTTCAAAAGATCCTTTAGAGATATCTGTTTCCCAAGATCTCCTTCTATCCCTAGCTCTTTGATTTTCGCAAGTGTTTCTGGTTTTGGAGATATTTTTTTCTCTGTTAGAATTTCTTTAAGTTTCTCTATCATCTTCTCTTTTTCAACAAACTCGGACCATTCTTCATCTGAAATGAGTCCTAATTCTCTCCCTATTCTCCTTAATCTTAAGTCTGCATTATCTTCTCTTAGAGTCAATCTGAATTCAGATCTTGATGTAAACATTCTGTATGGTTCGTCAGTTCCTCTTACAACAAGATCATCTATGAGTATGCCTATATATGAATTTTCTCTCTGAAAGATTATGGGTTCTTGCCCTTTAGCTTTGAGTGCAGCGTTTATTCCTGCAACTATACCTTGAGCTGCTGCTTCTTCGTAACCAGTGGTTCCGTTTATTTGACCTGCAAAAAACAATCCCTCTACTATTTTGGTTTCTAGTGTGTGATACAGTTGTGTTGGATCTGAAAAATCATATTCAATAGCGTAGGCTGGTCTTATTATCTGAACTTTCTCCAGTCCAGGAATTGTCCTTAAAAATTTTATTTGAATATCGTAAGGAAGACTTGTTGATATCCCGGCAGGATATATTTCTCTTGTGTTATATCCATCTGGTTCAAGAAAAACTATATGATGATCTCTTTGAGCAAATCTTACAACCTTATCCTCTATTGAAGGACAGTATCTAACACCTATACCTTTTATCAATCCTCCATACATTGCGGATCTTGTGAGATTTTCAATTATTATTCTATGGGTTTCAGGGGTTGTATGGGTAATATATACTGGTAGAAGTCTTTGTTCAATCTTTTTGGTTGAGAATGAAAATACAGGAGGGGGGGTGTCAGATTCTTCTTTTTTCAGAGAGCTGAAATCTATTGTTTTGGCATCAAGTCTTGCAGGAGTTCCGGTTTTGAGTCTTCCAAGTTTGAATCCAAGTTTTTGTAAAGATAAAGATAATCCAGTTGCAGGTTTCTCTCCTAATCTCCCTCCATCAATAACATCATGGCCTATAAAAATTTTACCTCTAAGGAATGTTCCTGTTGATATTATAACTGTTTTCCCGAGAAAAACTACTCCTATGTCTATTTTTACTCCCCTTACAATTTTTCTTCCATTCTTCCCATCCTCTATAAATATATCATCAACATTTCCCATTCTTATATCCAAATTTTTGTTCTTCCAAAGTTCTTCTTGCATGTAAAGTGAGTAGAGAGTTCTATCACATTGTACCCTCGTGCCTCTGACTGCTGGTCCCTTTGAAATGTTCAGCGTTTTGAAATGGATACCAGATCTATCTGTGTTTTTTCCCATTATCCCCCCAAGTGCATCTATCTCCTTGACAAGGTGCCCTTTACCTATTCCTCCTATGGATGGATTGCATGACATCTGAGCGATTTTGTTTATATCTCCTGTTATGAGCAGAGTTTTGCATCCCATTTTTGCTGATACATAAGCTGCTTCACAGCCAGCGTGTCCTCCACCTACTACAATGACATCGTAAATTGTGTCATCATATATCATCGCTGACTAATCTTTAAAATATAATATTTTGTGTCTCTAACCTGCGAAAATTATAAACTTTTTCCTTGATGGCGACTGTTTCTTTTGCATGTTCTTGAGAAATTGAAAATCATTCAAAGATTCTAAAAAGATTTATCTTAGTGCGATCCTGACTTAATCCCATTATTGTGTTGAATTTTTCGTGATTTCAACGGAGTATTTTCAAATAATAGTTATGGAGCAGGAGCTGATAAAGAATTGTATAGAAGAAAGTGCTAAGGTTATTCTATCTTTGATAAAGATAGATAAGGATATAAAGAAAGCATCTGATCTGATAACCGAAAGTCTTATGAATGGTGGGAAGATTCTGATTTTTGGGAATGGTGGATCTGCTGCTGATTCACAGCATTTTGCTGCTGAGCTCGTCGGGAAATTTAGAAATCCTTTGAGAAGTGGTATCCCAGCGGTTGCTCTGACTGTTGATACATCTGCTATAACTGCTATATCAAATGACTGGGATTTCGGTTATGTCTTTGAAAGGCAGCTTGAAGCTCTTGGAAGAAGTGGAGATGTAGCTTTTGGGATTACAACTTCTGGAAAATCTCAAAATGTTTTACGGGCTCTCCAAAAGGGTAAGGAATTAAAAATGAAAACCATAGCACTTGTTGGAAAAAACACGGAACACATAAAACCTTTTTCAGATGTTGTTATATCTGTCCCGTCAGATGATACCCAGAGAATTCAGGAAGCTCATACTCTTATAATACATATAATCTGCGAGATTATAGAGCAAAGGTTTAATAAACGCTTTACAGCCTAATATAATGTGATCTAGATTATAAAAGCTTATTATCTTCAACCCTTTACTAATTTAAAAAGTCTATATTTTATTAGGAAGATTAATCTTTGCTAAGTCTAAAAAATCTCACCAATATTCTGTTCTTAATAAATTTAAACTCTACAACAAAGCATAAAAATATTGATGTAGAATATAAAGAATATAAAATAGAAAAGTATGAATAAGAGTGGGGGAGTTGTGAAAATTTTTTCTGCTGGGATATTTGGTGTGCAAGCTTATGAAGTTTTGGTAGAGGTTGATGTTTCGCCTGGTATCCCATCATTCAACATAGTTGGGCTTCCTGATTCCACCGTAAAAGAAAGTAGGGATAGGGTTAAAAGTGCTATAAAAAATTCTGGTTTTGTTTTCCCGCAAAAGAGGATAACCGTTAATCTTGCTCCTGCAGATATAAAAAAAGAAGGTTCTTTATATGATCTTCCAATAGCTATCGGTATATTAGCTGCAACTGGTCAGGTAAAGAATCCCGATGAAAAACTCTTGTTCGTTGCTGAGCTTTCTCTTGAAGGGATTTTGAAATATGTCAATGGAATTGTTCCAATTTTGGTCTTAGCCAAAGAAAAAAATAAGAAAGTTGTTATACCATACGAGAATAGAGAAGCGAATTTTCTTGGGGCAGATGGATTTTTTGCGAGAAGTTTTAATGAAGTTATAAAGTTTTTAAGGGCTGAAGGAGAGCTTGAAAAGATTGAAAAAGTTGGAATATCTCATCTCCAGGAACAAGACTTTGATATAACTTTTGATCATATAAGAGGTCAGAATTTTGCAAAGAGGGCGCTTGTGATAGCTGCTTCCGGAAGGCATAATGTTGTTATGATTGGTTCTCCTGGGGCCGGGAAAACCATACTTTCAAAGTCACTAATCTCAATACTTCCTAAACTTTCAGAGGATGAAGAGATAGAGGTGATGAAGATATATTCTGTTGCTGGTGTGGAAAGAAAAATTGGCACTATTCCCTTCCGTTCTCCTCATTATACAATTTCTGATGTGGCTTTAATAGGCGGTGGATCTGTGCCGAAGCCTGGGGAAGTGACGCTTGCTCATAGAGGAGTATTATTTTTAGATGAGTTGCCTGAATTTTCTAGAAAAGCTCTTGAAACTCTCAGAACAGTGATCGAGGAAAGGAAAGTTGTTATATCACGAGCTCAAAGAACAGCAACTTTTCCCGCTAATTTTCAGCTTATCTCTGCTATGAATCCTTGTCCCTGTGGGAACTTTAGAAGCACAAAAAAGGAATGTAGATGCTCTCCTTCACAAATAAAAAAATATATATCAAAAATATCCGGTCCACTTCTTGATAGATTTGATATATTCATTGAAGTGCCATCTCTTGAAGCTGAAGAAATTTTGTCCCATGAGAAACCAGATAGATTGGAACAGATGAAAAGAGCCAGAGATGAGGTTGAAACCGCTAGAGATTTGCAGAAGAAAAGATATAGAGAATATGGCTTCTCTTTTAATTCAGAAATACCTGTGAAACACCAGAGTGATTTTCTGAAATTAGATGATAAGGGAGAGGAAGTTTTGAAGAATGCGATTAAAAAATATTCGCTATCCGCAAGAGCAGTTTTTAGAACTATGAAGGTTGCAAGAACTATTGCAGATATTGAAAACTCTGAACAAATAAAACCACATCATGTGCTTGAAGCCATAAGTCTCAGAAAAGCTGAAACATTCTTCTACCAGGATGTAATACATTTTTGATAAAATAAGATTATGAGTATGATGAAGTGGTTAGCTAAAAGGGATAAAACTGAAGAAAGGATTAACAAAGTTAGGAAGAAAGGTTTGAAAACTCGTGAGAAGATAATCAAGGTTGCTACTAAACTTTTTGCCAAATATGGGTTCGCTGGAACAAGTATGGATGAAATATCTGAAAAAGTTGGTATAAAGAAAGCTTCTTTGTATCATCACTTTCCAAGTAAGCAGGATATCTACTTTGTGCTTATAGATAAGGTCCTGACTGAAATACTTGATATATTCCAGATATCCTTTACATCAGATGACATAATAAAGGATTCTGAGCAGTTCTTTAAAAAGATTATGGATTATATTTCAAATAACCAAGATTATGTCAAGATACTTATAAGGGAAATACTTGACGAGAATGTTCCGGTCAGACAGCTTTCTCAGGAGTATGTCCCAAAACTTTTGAATTTTGGCGAGAGGATATTGGAGGAAGGAGTTAAAAAAGGTGTCTTTAGGGAGGGTATAGATCCTTTGCAACTTTCAATCACATTAACAGGGGCAGTTCTTATTTACTTTCTTTTTATTCCAATTATAGATCCTTTCATACCAGATCCAGTAAGTAAGAAATCTATTGAAAAGAGGGTCAGGCACATTGTTGATATTTTCCTAAATGGAATAAGAACGAAAAATTAACTTGAATTGAGATATTAAAATTTATAAATGGTTTCTATTCCTAAAGTAAATTTTTCTCATTATACAGATTTACAGAATATCACGGGGGCAACAATTTTTATATTTGATGAGCCACTTTTGTGTGTAGCAGACAAAAGAGGGGGAGCTCAAACAACCAGACAAGTTGATGCTCTCTTTCCACCTCACATATCTTTAGGAATAGATGCTCTTGTCCTAAGTGGTGGAAGTGCATTTGGACTTAATTCCGCTGCTCCCGTAGTTCAGTTCCTGAGAGAAAGAGGAATTGGTTTTGGAATAGGGAATGTTAGAGTACCAAGAGTCCCAACAGCTTGCATTTTTGACCTTCTTATAGGAAATCCAGTCTCACCAGATGCTGAAAAAATATATAAGGCCTGCTTTTCTTTAAAGAATGTTTTCTCTGATGATGATTTTGGCAGTGTTGGTGCTGGAACAGGTGCAACCTGTGGGAAAATATTCGGGGTGCAAAACTCAACAAAATCAGGGATAGGATTAGCTTGGTCTTCCATAAAAGATGAGCAAGGTTATGAGGTCAGAAACTTTGTTTTTGCCCTTGTAAATGCTTTCGGCAATGTTCTAGATAACGCAAGAATAATAGCTGGTGCCAGAAAAGATGGAGCTTTCTTTGATTTTGTTGAGTTCTCTGAATTCCATCCTCCACAGTATCCTCAAGATTATTTTTCTTCTACTGTTCTTCTTGTTGGTTTTACTGAGGGAACATTTGGTTCATCAGAATTGGCTATATTAGCTCAGGCTATGAATTCAGCTCTTGCATCTTGTGTTAAACCAGCTCATACCCCATTTGATGGAGATATATCATTCGCTATATCTTGTGCAACAAAAAAAGCAAATATATTCAGCGTTTTTGGGGAGTTCTATAGGCTCACCAGAAAAGCAGTTATAGATGCAGTTTTAAAGGCTAAATCTCTTGGTGGTATCCCTGCTTATTCAGACATTAAAACTTGAA
>CAZRNR010000066.1:7960-11392 GCA_964601505.1 uncultured bacterium
CTTTTTGTAATTTTTATATCCTTTCTGTTTGAGTTCTTCTGACTTTTTATACACCTCTTGTTTCATTTTTTCTCTGTATTCATAAAGTTTTTTAGATATCTGTGGATATTTCAAAGACAATATTCTGCAAGCGAGAAGTGCTGCATTTTTTGCATTATTTACACCTACTGTTGCTACAGGAACACCTGCTGGCATTTGAACTATTGAGAGTAATGAATCAAGACCGTCTTGAAAATTACTTTTGATTGGCACACCTATTACAGGCAAGTTTGTCAAAGCCGCGATAACACCGGGAAGATGTGCTGCTCCTCCTGCACCTGCAATTACGACTTCTATACCTCTCTTTTCTGCTTCGGGTATGTAATTGATAAGCTTTTCCAGTGTTCTATGAGCAGAAATTACTTCTATCTCAAATGTAATTCCCATAAGCTCAAGAATTTCGGCAGCAGATTTCATAACCTCTAAATCAGAATCACTCCCCATTATTATTGATACAAGTTTTCTATCCATATATACAAAAATCTTGTTAGAATTTTTATGCTTGCATCATCAAATTATCAAAATAGTTCAAATGAACTTCCTATGATTATTCCTCCTACTGTATCTGATGCCCAGTGATTATTTGATGCAACCCTACCGAAAGCTACAACAAAAGGTACAGAAATAAAAAAAGCTTTGCATATCATATCTTCGCAGATCCTTGATAGTGTAAAATATACCGATGCGCTTGCTTGGGAATGACCTGATGGAAAAGATCTCGTGCGGTTTTCTATCCCAGGTGGAGAAAACTTCCATTGGTTTTCAGGTGAATCATAAGGTCTATGTCTCCCAATAAATTTTAGAATTTGTACGGATATTGTTGTCAATCCAAGCGATATACTAGCTCTTAAAAATGTTGTTCGTATTCTCTGGTTTTTCAGGACAATACCTCCAATGTATCCAGAAATACATAGTGGTACAACGAAAATCCCTTCACCCGGGATACTCAGTATCTTACCCATCTTCTCACTATCTTTCCCCTGAACCCATTCTCTTATGATATTATCAAGTGGTGAGATAATGGCACCAGATAGGGTTCCTATGGGAATTCCATAAGACAGATCTTTCAGCTCGTTTATATCAAAACTCTCTTTTATATCTTGAGATAGAGAAAAGGCAATAAGGAAAGTTGTTATATTTATCATCATGATGTATTATTTTTAACTTTAAAAATTTGATTTGGGTGATTTTATCCTGCTAGTTGGCATCGAGATTTATGAAAGGATTAGCTTTTAGATTCTTGATTTTTCAGAAAATCTATTTCTCTATAATTAAATTGCAGAATTAATGGAGAAAAGAAGGATAGGTATAAAGCATATACATCACCCAGAGGAACAAGTCCCTTTTGAATTTATTCCTGCCGAATATGGCGTGTATAGGGATAACCTTAAGGAGTGGGCAAATGAGCATTTTATTCAAAAGAGATTTCCAATAAAGGGAAATGTAAGTCAGGAGGAATTAGAAACTATAAGGCGATTTTTTGAATCAAGAAAGAAGGAATTTCCCGAAGGAACTTCTGCTCTTTTACCTGTTCTAAATGATATAAAAAGGGAATTTGGAGTTATCTACACCGAGTACATGGATGAGTTAGCAAAATTATTCTCTGTCCATCCATCTTATATTCTTGGAGTAGCAACTTTTTATACTATGCTTCATGGTTTTGATGGAAAAGCTGAGATATATGTATGTAATTCTCTCCCATGTTATTTAAAAGGTTCGGAAGAGCTTATTGAAGAATTTCAGAAAAAATCTGATGAAGAAGTGGAAATAAGGGAGTGGGTTTGTCTTGGAAGATGTGAGTTTGCTCCGGTTGTTCATATACCATATACCGAAAAGACTTTCGGTCATGTTTCAAAAGAAGATGTTCAAGAGATAATAAAAATATCAAAAGAAGTTTGCCCGTGGAGGAATAGAAAGTAATATTCTCGATGAATTCATGAAACTTGAAATTGTGTGTAAAGAAATTCAGATTATACACAATATTTTAGATTGATATCAAACGATTATAATTCAAAGTTTTCACCGAAGAATATGGATTTTGCTTTGTATGAAGATGCTATGTATTTTGGTGAACCTTCGTCAACTATTTTACCATCGTAAATGAGATAAACTCTGGTACATATTCTTAATACATCTCTGACATTGTGGTCAGAAATTATGATTCCGGAACTTTTTGAGATATTTTCTATGATACTTGCTATCAGATTTATTGATTTTGGATCTATTCCTGCAAATGGTTCGTCAAGTATCAGGAATTTTGGATTGATTAGATTTACTCTTGCAATTTCTGCTTTTCTTCTTTCTCCTCCTGAAAGAACTCCTGTCTTGCTGTGTAAGAATTTCTCAATGCCAAATTTTTGAGCTACTTCTGCAATTCTTGATAGTGGAATTCCCAAGAGCTCGCACGATATCTGAAGATTTTCATAAACAGATAGTTCATCAAATAATGAGTTCTTCTGAGGTAAATATACAATTCCAATTTTTGCCTTTTCCGAAGCCGAAGCTTTTGTTATGTCTTTCTCTTTGTTTTCGTTTTCCTTTATAATTATTTTACCACCATCTGGTTTGTAAAATCCAGCTACTGTCAGGAAGGTTGTTGTTTTACCTGCACCATTCGGTCCAAGTATAGCTACTTTTTCTCCAATACTACATTCGAAACTTACATCTTTGATTATCTCCTTTTTATCTATAATCTTTTTAATGTTCCTGATTTCAAGTCTCATAAAATTTCCTTTTTATATATTTAGGAATATAGAATCTTTTTATTCTGTAGTTTTTCAAAAAAAATTTTCAAGTGTAGTTAATAATTTGCACAGATCCTTTTGAAATATCTCGGTTGATTATAATTTTTTTAATTATAAAAAAGAAAATTTGGGAGGAAGATTGAAAAATTGTGTTCCGAAGTATCAAATCTTTTGGTATATGGAGTGCTATATGTGTGATATAAACCATGAAAGAGGATAAATATGCAGATCATGTAAAGGTACGGAATCATTGATATAATTCATTTGCGATAACAGATTTATTATTTCCATAGAATTCAGAAATTTGGATATAGTGTATTTCATAAGAGAAAAGATTGAATCTCTTCAACATAGCAAAAGTTCGTGATTAAAGGAAAAGCAGAAAGATAGCACAATTTGGAGGATTGGATCAAAACTTTACCCTTTATTTAAAGTTTTAGTGATTGCTGTATTATATTATTATGAATATGAGGAAAGACGGAAAGAGGAACGAAAAAGGAGATAGACTCTCAAGAATAGAGAGAATAATAAAGCACCTTACAGAAAGAATAAAGCACCTTACAGAAAGACAAGAAAAAACAGATGAACAAATAAGAGAACTCGCCAAAAGGATAAGAGAACTTGGGGAGGAAACTGATAGAAAAATAAG
>CAZRNR010000067.1:0-11363 GCA_964601505.1 uncultured bacterium
TAAAATGCGTATTAAATCCTCTAATCTCATAATCACTTTTTATAAATATAGTTAGTGGAATATAATTACCAATCACCAAAAGAATATATACAAATTTGCAACGAAGAAAGGAGTTTTGTGGGGGTATTGATAAAGTATTTTTAATTCGAATGATATAAAAACGGAAAATTCTCTGAAATATATTGATTGATTCAAGGAATAAGGCTTTTTGATGGGTTGAACATATCTTGAGTGTGAGAAACATTTTGCAGTATAATGAAATCTATCACTTTGAGAAAAGTTCACTGTGTATGGAAGATAATATTTCAAGGTAATCTTCTTGTTCATTCTCAACGCGATCTATTTTTTCCTCGAGCTCTTTCGTATAATCTTCCGAGGTATATTTCTTAAATTTTTCAGTTGATGACAGATAGTTATAAACCGTTTTACCAAGATTAGTTATAATTATGTATCCGGATCTTTCTATACAGTAGCCTCTATCTATAAGTGTTTTTATTATGTATGCCCAAGTTGATGGTCTTCCTATCCCTTTCTTTTTCATTTCTTCTATCAGTGTTCCATGTGTATAAGGAGGAACGGGGGATACAAGTGAGAATGAAAAATCCTTTGTTTCAAATTCTATTTCTTTTCTTCCAAGGATCCATTCCGCTATATGCGGAATTGGAATAAATATAGCTTTGCTCCATCCTTCTTCTATTATTTTGAGATTTATTGTGCTTTCTTTTTCTATTTTTTCTTCTGTTCCATTTGAAATCCAGGAAACTTCAGTTTTTATCTTACCTCTTAAGATTTTTACAGGCTTCATTTGAGATGCGATGAATGTTGAGTGTATAAGGCCATAAAGTTTTATAGCTTTTTCTGATATATTTATTGTGCCAATCCTAACTGAGACAGATAATTCTTCTGGGGAAAGGTTTTTGGATGGTCTTATACATTCGTGAGCTCCTACCTGTTCATATGTTCTTGGGACGAAAAGGTCTAGGGAAAAATTTTCAGATATGTATTCTTTCGCGATGGATATTCCAACATCTGAAACATGGTGTGAATCTGTTCTATGATATGTTATGAGTCCTGCTTCAAAGAGGTTTTGGGCAAGTTGCATTGTTTCAGGGGATGAGAACCCGAGTTTTGATGAAGCTTCTTTTAGCATATCAGATGTGCTAAATGGTGGAGGAGGCTTTAATTCAACCTCTTCTGTATCAAGAAGTTTTATCTTGACCTTTACTTTTGCATTTTCTAACCTTGCCTGTTCATCTGATTCGCTCTTTCTCTTTCTGCCCTTGAGTTTTCGCAGTGATTTGCTTATCCTTTTGATATCCTCTTTGTTTTCAATCTTTATTGAATCTGAAACAGAGAATTCTTCACTTTTGAATTTAAATACACCTATTTTATTTTTCATCTCCTGTTCTCTTTTAATTAGCCATCCGAGAACTGGGGTTTGAACTCTTCCTGCCGAAAGCCATATTTTGTCAAATCTTTTCTGAAGATCCTCGCTCATAACAAAACCTACCCATCTATCAGTTGTTCTACGGAGTATCTGAGATTTTACAAGAGAGTTTTTCAGAGTTCTTGGATTTTCTATAGCATTTAAAATCGCTTTCTTTGTTATCTCATGATATTCTATCCTGTTTATCTCTTTACCTATTTTATATATAGAAAGGAATATATCCCAAGCTATTTTTTCACCTTCTTGGTCTGGGTCTGTTGCTATGTATATTTTATCTGCCTCAAGAGAAAGTTTCTGTATAGCCTTTATGGTGTAAAGTTTATTTTCATAATTCTGTGAATTGCAGTATGGACAAGATTCTGTTCCAAAAAAGTTCTCTCCACAGTTTCTACATCTTTGTATGGGAGCATATTTGGGAACAAAAATTATCTTATCTTCTTTTTTTATCGCATAAACTGAATAGAAGTCTTCTCCGATACCTCTTGAGCTGTATTGATATGGTAAGTCAAACAAGTGTCCCCCAGAGGCTACTATGTTTATATTCTGGTCTCCTTTTGATACTTCCCATACATCAATGAAACTACCGTTGCCATTAACATTTATCTTTCTTTTCACAGGTTTTCCTATAAGTTTTGCAATAGTACCGGCTTTGTTTGGAGATTCTACTATAAGAACAGATATCTTCGGTGGCTTTACTCCATTTGTTATATTTTCAATAGATGCACCATCTATTATCCGTTTTATATTTTCTCTGTCTTTATCTATTTCTTTAAGGATACTTTTTAAGTCAATTTCTTTGTAGTTCTTAAAATCAACTTCTATGTTCTCAAGTCTTAATCTTCTTTTCAGTTGGTTCATAGCTTTTGCATCGTCTACTATCATAACGGAGAGTCCCTTTGAGAGTCCGCCTATATATAGTCGTGATGTTCTTCCAGACGCCTGAATATATGCAGATGAATCTGCTACAACGAATTTCAGTCTTCCATTATCATCTACTCTTATGGGAACTTCGTCTGATTCCTTTATCTTCTGAAGTATTTCTGGATCCGCTATTGACTCTTCTACAAATTTCTTTATTGATGAAATTCTTTCTTGTATGTTGGTGTATTTCTCTATATCTTCTTTTCTCATTCCTGCAAACTTTCTCATTGATTCTATGTATGAGAATACTCTTTTTGGTTGCGGTAAAACCGACCTTAAAGATATAAGTAGTCCGAGAAGCTTTGCAGGTTCATCTATATCATTTATTGAGAACACGAACCTTGGAACACCAACAAAAACAGAGTATCTTACGACATCGGGCATGTCTATACCTCTGCATAATGGATTACGTAGAGAAGATATTCCTATTACAGCATCTATTTCCCCTTTTCTGAATGAATCTTGATTTTTCTCATTAAATTCTTCATATGTTATGCTTTTTATATTTTTGGTTTGTAAATATTCTTTCAGTTCATAAACAGAGTCTTTGCCATATTCTGAATTGATGAATATGAATCCTCCTTTTCCGAGTTCTTCTACTATTTTTGCTGTTTCTCTATATATTTCCTTTTTATCATTTGTTTTTATTAGATAAGAATCAACTATGTTTCTAAGTGCTGAAGTTTGAGGAGATATTTCAAATCCAAAAAGTTCTCTGAAGTATCTTATTGTATTTGCTCTCGCTTTGGCTGTTGCTGAGGATAGAACTAAAATTCCGTTTATCTTCTTCCTTATCTTTGATATCTCGTTGCTTATTTCAGAAAATCCAGCATATTTATTTGAATTGTTTTTATCTCTTATCAGCTCATATTTCCTTTTTAATATACTTTTCAATTCGTTTAGATCTTCATTGGAAAGTCCCATAAGTTTAAGAACTCTTTCTACATTTTTGGGTTGTCTTAAATATGAATCAACATCATCTACGAAAATAAAATCAAATCTTTTTTGAAGTATTTTTTCTTCGTTTCTTGCAAGAAACATGCTTGTGGTTATAAGTATGTCGTATTCCTGAGTATCTATAAGATTTTTTGATTTTGAATCTGCTACGAGTAGGATTTTTTTGTTCAGATTCATTAATTCGTTTATCTGGTCTAACCTTTTTTTTATGAGTTTTGAGAGGATTTTAGTGGGAGTTATTATGTAGGACTTTTTATCAAGGAAAAGCGAGATTATCATTCCTGTTGTTGTTTTCCCGACACCAGTTGGAGCAAGAGCTACAAAAGACTGGTTAGAGAAAATCCTTCTTGCCCAACCGGTTTGTAATGTCCATGGCTCGTGTCCAATTATTCTTTTGAAGAAATCTTTGAATTCTTCTACCTTTTTCTCAAATTCATAAAGCTGTTTGAGATTTTTAAGTGTTCCAAGCTTTTCAAGCTCATTTATAATTTTGTAGAAACTTATTTCTTTGGGTATTTCTGGAAGACACTTTTCACAAGGTATTCCCATCTCAAGTCTGTGAGATGTTATATCCCCTCCGCAGTTCGGACACATCCCTATAAATAGCGATGGTATTGACTCATTTTTTACTCCTTCTTCCATCTTCAAGTTCAGTCCTAATATCATAGTATTTAGTATATTTTAAAAAAACTTTATACAGAACTTTTTCCTGGTCTTGGAATTTTCTTGATTTTTGGTTATTTTTGTGTTTAGATATTATTTGTAAAGGTTATTATGGTAGTTAAGAGCAGGCCAGTATGTAAGATATGCACAGGTGAGCAACCTCCTCTGACATATAGAAACCCAGATTTTTTAGCTCAATTTCTTACCGAGAAAGGTATGATAAAATCAAGAAAACTTACGAATTTCTGTCCAAAGTGCCAAAGGAGGCTTGCAAGAGAAATAAAGAGAGCTAGATTCTTAGCTCTTCTGCCTTTCACAACCGTGAGTCTCAAAATTTCTCCAAAGGAGCTTCTGGAATATTTTGGGGAAGCTAAAGGGGAAGAAAAGCAAGAAGAAGGAGGACAAGAAATACAATGAAGGTCTATTTTATCAAAGATTCTGAACCACATGGGAAAAAAGGAGATGTGAAAATTGTTTCAGACGGATTTGCTAGAAACTATCTCTTAAAAAAAGGAATAGCCGTTGAGTTTTCTCAATCTATTATGAAGCACATTCAGGAAATCAATAGACAGAAGGAACAGAAGGAAAAAAGAATATTAGCTCAGGCAGAAAAGGAATCCAAGAAAGTTGATGGTAAAACAATTGAATTTCGCCTTGCTGTAAAGGATGATAAAAAACTTTATGGTTCAGTGCGTGAAACAGATATAGAAGAAAGAATTAAGAATAAATTCAATGTGAAGATGCCTTTTGAGGTTAAGCTTGAAGAACCAATAAAAGAGGTGGGGAAATTTGAAGTTGAAATTGTCTTTGGTGGAAGAGTTAAGGCAAAGATAAATGTTATAGTTTCTGGAAATTAGTGCTGCGAGTAGAAAATGTAACATTAAAGTTTGGTGAGGTTGTAGCTCTTGATGACGTAAGTCTTCAACTCAAGGAATCAGAAATCTTAGCCATAGTTGGACCAAACGGTTCAGGAAAAACATCTCTTTTTAATGTTATAAATGGTATATATAGACCTCAAAGTGGTAAGGTCTTAATTAAACTGCAAAATCGTCAAATAGATATAACAAATTTATCTACATGGAAACGGGCAAGATTAGGTATATCAAGAACTTTTCAGAACATCAGATTATTTAGTAATATTTCTGTCTTAGATAATATAATTTTGGGAACGAACTTATTTTTGAAATCTACAGTGTTGGAAATATTAAAGTCTTTGTTTTCTCTTGATAAAAAAGGTTATATTGCAACAAGACAAAGAGCAGAGGAGATAATAGATTTTCTTGACCTGAAGCCTTACAGATATTCTCTTGCAAGAGATTTACCTCTTGGAGTGAGGAAAAAAGTTGAACTTGCCAGGGCCATTGTTCAGCAGCCAAAGATTCTTCTTCTTGACGAACCAACTTCTGGTCTGACATATGAAGAGAAATCTGAATTCCTTTACTATGTTAGAGAGATAAACGAAAAGTTCGGAATATCTATTTTAGTTATAGAGCATGATGTAAAAGTTGTTTCTTCTGTAGCACATCGTGTTGTCGCCATGAGTTTTGGAAAAATAATATCTGAAGGTTCTCCGCAAACTGTATTTCAAGATCCAAAAGTCATTGAAACATATATAGGAAGCACTAATTTCTGATTCCTGGATCTGATTTATTTTGATTGAAACCATTTGGATGCAATACTTCGGAATTTTTTGTTAAAGCTTTTGTTACTATTTCCCCTACTGTTACAAGAGTATTTTTAAAATTCTGGAGATAGCCTTATGATTCGAATGTTTTCAAGACTGAAATCTAGAATTTTTTGAGCTTTCTCTTTTTCTGAAGATATATATATTTTACCTTCTATCTTACCCATGAGTTTCCCTGTAAATCTTTGTCCATTCTTTGTCATTATTTCAACTTTCATACCTTTGAACCTTTCGAAATCTGAATCTTTTTTTAGTTGTCTATCTGCTCCTGGGGATGATACCTCTATTACGAATCTTCCTGGGATCATGTTTTCAAGAAAATTTTCAATGTTTCTTGAGACAAAGGAACAATCTCCAATAGAAATGAACCTGTCAAGTTTATCTATTATAACTTTCACGATAGTTTGATTCTTGAACTGTTTTATTGCGATTTCTTCTACTTCATATCCAAGCATGCGAATCTTGTCTTCGATATATTCTGTTATTTTTGGGATATCTATCATATTCATTTGGATTTTATATACTCTTTGATTGTTATTATTGTGACAGTTATTGCGGAAAGAAGCAAAGCCATTGAAACAGCTAAAAGTGTTTTATCGGATGAGGTAATGAACTTTTTTGTTTGTATAAATAGCGCAGATAAGGTTACTGCAAACATGAATATAGCGGGCAGTATAAAATAGTAGTTTTTATATTTGTTTTTTTTAGCCCAGACTGCGGCTGTTATGAGAGCGAAGGCTGCGAGAAGTTGATTTGATGTTCCAAAGAGTTGCCAAAGCGCAATTGCTCCACCTGAGTTTATAAGTGCGTAGGCCGTAAGGACAACTGCAGCTGAAAATATAATTGCGAAAAATAGTGTTTCATCTTTTCTTCCTTTTTGAGTATTTTCTTGAGGTGATGGGAAGATGATCTCTCCAAGGAGGTATCTACCTATACGAGCTGCAGTATCAAGAGATGTGAGAGCAAAAGCAGAAAGTGCAATTATTGAAAAATCTTTAGCAAAAGATTTATCTACTCCAATAGATAACTCAGATAGCCCGTATGCGAATGCGTCTATAACCTTATCTCCTTTATCTCCTATCATGTCAATATATATATCGTATGCGAATATCGCCATAGATGTCATTGATATTACACCAAGTAGAGATTCAAGGAGCATAGCACCGTATCCAATTGGCCTTGCATGGCATTCAGAAGAGATCTGTTTTGAGGTTGTTCCGGAGGATACTAAAGAGTGGAATCCGGAAACCGCACCACATGCCACCGTTACAAAAAGAAACGGAAAAATCTGGTGTATGAGATCAAAAATGTTAGTTCCTTCCGGAACAGCGTAAATCTTTATCTCGGGATTTTTTGAAATTATCCCTGCAGTTCCCATTATGAGAAATGAGAAGAGAAGAAAAAAATTTATGTAATCTCTCGGTTGTAGAAGGACCCAAACTGGTAGCCATGATGCAAGAAATGAATATAGTATAATTGAATATATCCATATTTCCCTTGATATGCTTAATGGAAACTTATATCCGAGGAACAAACAAATTGAAAGTAGGACTACGGCTAATACCAAAGATATGAACTGAGATATGTTAAATTTTCTTATAATTATTCCAAGTATGGGGGCAGATAAAGTTATGAAAATAGCTGTTGAAGCTGAAACTGGATTTATGGAAAACGATGTTGCAACTATTCTTGTGAATACAGCAATTACAAGTATAACTGTCAGTAGTGTGAAGATAAGGTATATTTTCCCAGCTAATTTGCTCACATGTCTGCTCATTATGTCTCCTATGGTTTTTCCACCATTTCTTACAGATACCATAAGTGAAGCAAAATCATGTACAGCTCCTATTATTACAACTCCAATAATTAGCCACAGGAAAGTTGGCAGCCATCCAAACTTCAAAGCTAGTATCGGTCCAACTATTGGTCCAACTCCTGCTATTGATGAAAAGTGATGACCGAAAAGTATAACTGGTTTAGTTGGAACAAAATCTATCTTGTTATATTTCTCTATTGCGGGTGTCGGCCTGATACAATCAACATTTAGATTTTTTTCAATATATCTTGACCATAAAAAGTATCCAACTGAGAAGACACCAAAAGCTAGTATGATATGCATAATTATTATATGCTATGGCTTTGATTTGTTGGATAAATATCAAAATAACTTCAACGCTTTTTTGATGTTTTTTCTTTTTTGGCCTTCTCAACAAGGTGTGTCTTGAAGAAACTGAACATAAACCTTGTAGCATCTTTAGCATACTCTTTGTGATAAACTTCTGGCCTTTTTTCATTCATAAATGCATGATGTGCCCCAGGATATATCTTTAATTGAATTTCTTGTCCATTTCTCCATATTTTCTTTATAAGCTCAAGCACGTCATCGTTATTCACAAACTCATCTTTTTCCGCCAAGATAAAAAGCATTGGGCACTTTATGTTTTCTGCTTTTATTGGAGCAAGTTGTGGAAGCCCGTAAAACGGCACAGCAGCATCAACAATTTCGGGGAAAACAGAAGGAAGATACATCGTTAGTGTCCCACCGCAACAAAATCCAGTTAAACCTATCTTTTTCGGTTCAACTTTGGTCTGATTCCTCAAAAAAGAAACGGACGCCCTGAATATATCTTCAACCTCTTTAAGTCTGTTCTGAAACATGTCTGTCATTAGTTTCCCTGCTTCATCAGGGTCCGTTGCAACTTTTCCCTTATAAAAGTCTGGAGCAAAAGTTACAAATCCTCCTTTTGCAAAAGCATCCACAGTAGATTTTATCTGATCGTTCAACCCCCACCATTCATGCAAAATCAAAAGTGCAGGTGCCTTCCTACCAGGATATGCCATATAACCAGATACCTCTATACCATCACTTATAAACTTTATCTGCTTCCCCATCTTCAAACACCTCCTTATTTGGATTATTACTTACTTATAGTAAGAATAAATTCTTATTTTTAGTTTTTTCCCTTTCTCTTTAATTTTTTTATTTTTTTGATTATTTCCTCATTTTAATCTGTAATCTTTCTGCTTGTCATTATCGTTCTATAAGACATTCAATTCCTTAATTCTTCTTTCAATTTTTATCATTCTTGATTTTGCTCCACGATAGAACACTATATTATGTGGTGAAAGGATCAATACAACTTTCTTTCTCAATTTGATTCATTCCGCTTTAATCTGGGTCACATTTATTTTCAGAACACAGTTGATATATTTTACCTTCTTCGTAAAACCTCTTTTGCATTTCAAGAACAGAGAGAACTTTTCTTGGTATATTGTGAGGTGGTTCAAAATCTCCATCGTTGATCAATGGCCACCACACTCTTACTACGCTAGATTTCGGATCAGGTTTTTTTAAAAAATCAAGTGATACATTTTTGGTCACATATTCTGGAACAGTTCCTATTTTTGTGTCTACTTGAAGGTAGCCACTTCCGTCATATCCTTGAGTCGCATCAATTTTTTCTACTCCAAAAACATCTTCTGGCAGTTCCTTTATTGCGGGTATTCCTGCTGTTCTTACAAATGTTCTTGTTGCGAAGTTTGGAACCTGCTCATCATAAAGAGCTTCTCTATATATTATTTTTTTGGGAACTATATCAAATTCCTCGCTTCCCTTAATTATATACGGTGCAAATGTTATAGGGTCTGCAACATCAAACAAAATTTGAACCACAGCCATTACTTTTTTAACTTCTATCTCATACTCTTCTTCCATAGGATACAAAAGCGGTCTCAATCTATCCCAGGATCTGTTTCTTTCAAGCATAGATGTCCAGACACTTCCCCCAACATCAAGAACTCCAAGTTTAACATCTTTCGTTAGCGTCATAAATATGCTTCCTTGAATGGCCCCATTAGATATTCCATAATAAACGGGGTTTTCAGTATCAATACTGAAGTTTCCTATTTTGTTTTTTATTGTGTTCCAAAACTCCTGTTTCTTTACGAGTATCGCAAGCGAGAGAAAATTTGTGTGTCCCTGCTTTAGATTATCTATAATGTATTCAACTATCTGAACCATGTGTTTTTTCCTGGAGGAAGCAAATCCTGTTATTTCTCCAAGAGCCTTGATATCTATGCCAACCCAGTTTGTTGCTATTATTGGTGTGCAGAAATACTGTGCCGAGAAAATAAGATTGTTTGAATCAAGTTCTCCAGTGCTTCCAAAAAGTCCATGCCCGAAAATCATGGGTTTAAAAGCAGATAAAGGATTTGCAAAAACACATCTTGGTATGTTCAGTTTGTATTGTGCTTCAAATAGTCCATTTCCATCAACACGTGGAGCATAGAAACTTCCAGTAACAGTTTTTTGTATTAAATATTTGTATTGCTCAGGAAGATTTTTGTCTTCAGAATAAGGATTGTCTTTAACTCCATCTACAGTGAATGTTATTTTGTCTTTGAATTTATAAACATTGTTTCTCACTTCAATCATATTTTCTTTGAGTATTTTGTTCTCTGAAGCTGTTTTAAAGTCCCAAGCTATCAGAATATCTTTTTTGCTCATGTGCTGTGATTCAAGGAAAGAAAAGATTTCTCTGAAATGTGAGATCCATTTTTTCGGATCTTCTCCTGTTCCAGAAAATCTTACATCTTTGTTTTCTAAAAGCGCTTTGAAAAAGATTGGGGGTTGTATTTCCTGATCATCCTGACTCTTTATTCCCTTTTTTATAACCACTATATATCTTGTGTTTGTTTTCATTCTTTTGAGAGGTCTTATGTATAAGATTTGAAATGGTGGAGAAGCTCTTGCGTCGGGTTCTACAAAAACAGGAATCCTCTCACCACTGGGATGTTCTATAAGCTGAATGTTTGAATCATGACTTAAGGTTTCCTCAGGTCTCGGCAGCCCACTTTGAGAAAATCCTTTCGGATACCAGAACATGATCTGACTCGCAGGAGAAAAACCGTCAAAGCTATTTACTCTTTCAAGATCTATTTGCGGATAACCATCTGGGATTTTGAAAAGCTCTACAGGTATGTTCAACTTACCATCTGAGTAAAATTGAGTAAAGGGAAATGGGAAAAAACATTCTTTCTCATCACTTTCATATACGGAAAGTATGTTGCAATACTGGTTTGGATAGTTTATTACAATTAGCTCTTTTTCCCCTTCAGATGAACAAGCTATTAAAAGAAGAAAAACCAAGCCTAAACTCCTTTTCATCATGAATTATAGAGTAATACAGCTTTATGAATTCAGATGAAAAAAACAGAGAAATTTTTAATTATAATAAAACGGTCAAAAGATATGATGCTTTTTTCAAAGATTATTGCTTTGTCCAATATACTTGCAGAAAATGTAGAAATTTCAGTCATCTGGAGAATTTTTATGATATAAATCATGGTTGTTGAGCTGTTGTGCTTCAATAATCTTAAGGCAAGGGCTAAAAATATTAGACAAAGCAAAGATTATATAAAAGTGCCTTTGTGAGAGTTGTAAAATAAATCTTTCTTATATAATCTCTTAATTCTCTGGAGGGGAATAAAGAGAGGATCCTTGATCTTATTAGAAAGATTACAACTTGGTGAATTGGGTTCCATATATGAATTTCATGTTTAAAATATTATTATTACATATTATTTTTATAGTTTTCGTTTTTTCTCACCTACTTGTTCTAAGGAGTTTTAGTGATGCGACAGTTTAGGAAAATAAATAGGATTTGTTTTTGCTTTGTTGCATTCATGCTT
>CAZRNR010000068.1:0-9559 GCA_964601505.1 uncultured bacterium
CAAAAATTGTAAAAATTCTATATTTATTATACAGGAATTTTTTACAATTCATTTAAGTAAAGTATCCGACAAAGTACCAAAAATTGTGAATTTTCTCTTTTGTAAGTGGAGGATAAAAACTTGTTGACAGAGCACTTAAAAATACAACAAACACTAGTGATTTTTGAAGATAAAATATTCTACAAAAGTTAGATTTATTCCTCAAATATTAGAAATTCGGGCTTAATATGCAGCTTGGACAGGCCATAGGTAATTTTGTCTCTATGTCAATCAACTGTGTCAAAAAGTTGAAATTTTCATATTCGTGGTAATTCGGGCAAAAATTAGGATTTATGAAAAAATTTACTCTTTTCACTCCTGGTCCGGCGGAGGTACCGCCAAGGGTTCTGAAGGTTATGTCTGAGCCAATCATTCACCATAGGAGTCAGGACTTCAGGGAGATATTTTTCGAGGTCAGAGATAAGCTCAAGAAACTTTTTAAAACAAAGCAAGATGTTATTGTCTTTGCGTCATCTGGGACTGGAGCGATGGAAGCCGCGGTCGTGAATTTTTTTTCAAAGGGCAGTAAGGTTCTGGTTATAAATGGGGGGAAGTTTGGTGAAAGGTGGTCCCTTATATGCAAAGCTTACGGTCTTGATGTTCGGGAAATTTCTGTTCCATGGGGTGAAGCAGTGGACCCGTCTGATGTAGCGAAGCACCTTGATAAAAACGGAAAAATAGAAGGAGTTTTCATTCAGGGTTGTGAAACTTCCACCGGGGTTGAACATCCAGTAAAGGAAGTCGCAAAAGTGATAAGGGAGAAAAGAGGAGATGATACTCTTTTTGTAGTTGATGGTATAACAGCTGTTGGCGTTTTTGATATTGATATGGATGGATGGGATATAGATATACTTCTTACAGGTTCCCAGAAAGCATTAATGCTACCTCCCGGATTAGCTATGATATCGGCATCTCCGCGAGCTATAAAATGTATGGAGAAATCGGATCTTCCGAAATTTTATTTCAACATAAAGAAGGAGATGAAGGCTCAAAGCGAGGGTGAAACAGCATGGACCCCTGCTATATCCTTAATAAAAGGGCTACGCGAGTCCTTAAGAATGATAATAGATGAGGAGAAACTCGAAAACGTTTTTGAAAGACACAAGAAGCTTGCATCTATTTTGAGAAGTATGGTTGAAGGTATGGGGCTCAAGATCTTTGCTAAAAGACCTGCACCTGGGCTCACAACAATAGAGATAGAAAACGCAGAAGAAAAGAGGAAAAAAATGCGGGAACTTGGAGCTTGGGTTGCAGGCGGACAAGATAAACTAAAAGGCAAAATAATAAGAATAGCACATATGGGATACTATACAGAAGGAGATATGCTTTATGTCGGAAGTGTCCTGAAACATGTAATCAATTCCT
Source organism: uncultured bacterium (assembly GCA_964601505.1). Classification (GTDB taxonomy): domain Bacteria; phylum Calescibacteriota; class Calescibacteriia; order Calescibacteriales; family Calescibacteriaceae; genus DRWZ01. Next base: position 1,405 of record CAZRNR010000068.1, read on the forward strand.
GAACAAATAAAAATTAAAAATGATTAATTTCTAACTATGAAAAGTCTTCCTGTCTTATTACTCTCTCCTCTACTAGCTGGCTGGTTAGTGAAGAATCCTTGCTACGTATCTGAACCGAGCAAAAGCATAAAGAAGGTTTCCGATGTCTTACAAGAACGCGAGTATAAAGTTATCGTCAAAGGTATAATATTTGATAGAGCAACACAAAACCCGGTTGTTATTCTACTAACAGAGGACGAAAATAGATTCGTTCCAATATGGATCGGATTTGCGGAAGCCATGTCCATTGATATGGTTATGAAAAATATAAAACCTCCACGACCAATGACGCACGACCTTATAAAAGATTTTTTTAATAAACTTGGAGCGAAACCTGAAAAAGTCAGTATTGTTGATATAAGGGAAAACACCTATTATGCTATTATAAAGGTGAAAACAAACGATAGATCTTTTGATATAGATTCCCGACCATCTGATGCTATAGCAATAGCTTTGAGATTTGGAACACCAATTTATATAACTCAGAAGATCCTTGATGTCTCAATAAAAGTTCCAGATGAAGACAAAGCTCAAAGAATATGGAATGTCCTTGGAATATCCCTACAGTTTATAACTCCAGAGCTTGAAGGTTTCTTTGGTTCAAAAGGATTCGTTATATCGGATGTGAAAAATGGGTCTCCTGCTGAAGGAAGACTGAAAAGAGGTGATATAATAACCAGAATCAATGGCAAAGATATAAATGATGAAAAATCCATATCATTGATAAAGGAAGAAGTTCTGAACTCCGAGGAGATTGAAATGCATATCATAAGAGATGGAGAAAAAAAGAAGATAAAGATACAGATTCCAAGATAGAATGGTACCTGTAAGAGTTCTGACAGAGGAACTAGAGGAAAAAATTCTTTCACCCATTGCTCAAAGGAGTCAGGGTGCAGGTAGGAGAAAAATACCCGAGGAGCCATGTGATATAAGGACTTGCTTCCAAGTTGATAGAGATAGGATACTACACTCAAAAGCATTTAGGCGGCTAAAAAGAAAAACTCAAGTGCTAATTTTACCAACAGGTGATCATTACAGAACAAGGCTAACTCACACACTTGAGGTGATGCAGATATCAAGGACTATCGCAAGAGCTTTAAGGCTTAACGAAGATCTGACTGAAGCAATCGCGCTGGGACACGACATAGGACACACACCTTTTGGGCATGCTGGTGAATTCGCTATGCGCAAGATAATACCAAATTTCCACCACGCAAAGCAATCTGTCAGAGTAGTTGATAAGATAGAGAAAAACGGTAAAGGGCTTAACCTCACATTTGAGGTCATAGATGGAATACTAAAGCACTCAAAAGGGATGGGAGACATATTCCCACAAGATCCTGAATTTTTACCCATTACCGCTGAGGGAAAAGTCGTCAGAGTAAGCGACATCATAGCCTACCTGAATCATGACCTTGATGATGCTATAAGGGCTGGAATCCTTGATATAAAAGAAGTCCCCAAAAACTTAAGGGAGATAATAGGAGAGAAATACGGTGAGCGAATAGACAACATGGTAAAAGATGTGATAAAACAATCAATGAAAAATGGCGATGTTTCCGTATCTCCCGAAATGCTCAAAGCTATGGAAGATTTACGAGCATTCCTAAACCAAAGAGTATATCAGTCCCCGCAAGTCCTGAGAGAGACAAAAAAAGTTGAAAGGATAATACTTGACATCTATGAGTATTATATGAAGAACCCAGGAGAGTTTGAAAAAGATTCAAATGGATTTTTACCCGAAGAGAATTTTGAGCAAAGAGTAATTGACTTTATAGCTGGCATGACAGATGGTTTTGCGATGGAAAAGTGGCTCAGCCTGTTTGCCATAAGACCCGTATTTTGATCTTCCTTAATTCGTTCCACACAATTTCCCTCCGCACTTAAAACAAAACTCAAAAACACAAGTTGGTAAGTTTCTAAATGTTTATAGAGCAATCTGTTTACAGGCAAAATTTCTAAATTAAAGTAGAAGAGAATTCAAATTGAATAAATTTTCTTTATGTGTGGGATAGTTGGAATATTTGGTCAAGATAATACTTTGTATAATCTTCTTTTATCTCTTCATGCTTTGCAACACAGAGGACAAGAAGGCATAGGCGTTTCATGGTCCGAAGATGGGAAGATAGTAAGTGAAAAAAGATTAGGTTTCGTATCAGATTTTGCGAGAAAGTTTTCTCGTAAGGTTTCAACTGAAATAGCCATCGGGCACATAAGATATTCTACTACAGGAAGAACAGATGTTGCAAATATCCAACCTTTGGTTTTAAACGGACTTGAAACCAAGTTGGCGATCTGCCATAATGGAAATCTTGTAAATTTCTTCTCGCTAAGAAGAATTCTTGAAGAAAATGGTTCAGTTTTTACCTCAGATATGGACACTGAGGTGATATTGCATCTTATCGCTTCTGCTAAAGGAGATATAATATCAAGATCAAGGTTTGCTTTAAGTAAGATAAAGGGAGCCTACTCCCTGATTATGATGACACAGAACGAACTCATTGCTGTAAGAGATCCGTTTGGTTTTCGTCCTCTTTGCCTTGGTAAGTTCAAGGATTCATATATAGTAGCCTCAGAGACATGTGCTCTTGACATTGTCGGGGCCGACCTTATAAGAGAAATAGAACCAGGGGAAATTGTCAGTATTTCAAAATCAGGGATACATTCAGAAAAATTTAAGGACAACTCTGAAAAAAGACAATGCATCTTTGAACTCATATATTTTGCACGTCCAGATTCTATGATATTCGGAATTGAAGTCAGCGAGGTCCGCAAGGAGTTCGGAAGGGTTTTAGCCCGAGAACACAAAGTAGATGCGGATATAGTTGTTCCAGTTCCAGACTCCGGACTTTTTGCAGCAATTGGCTATGCCGAGGAATCGAAAATACCCTACACTCACGGCCTTGTCAGAAATCACTACATAGGTAGAACTTTTATAGAACCATCTTCCTCTGAAAGGATGTCAGAAATAAGGATAAAACTCAACCCGATCAGAGGACTTGTAAATGGGAAAAGGATAGTTCTTGTTGATGATTCTATAGTCAGAGGTTCAACTTCAAAAAAGATAGTTAAACTTCTGAAAGATGCTGGAGCTAAAGAAGTTCATATGCGCATATCCTCACCACCTTTTAAATTTCCCTGCTACTATGGTATAGACACACCATCTCGTGGGGAGCTAATTGCTTCGTCTCACAACATTGAAGAGATAAGGAATTTCCTCGGATGTGAATCATTAGGTTATCTATCTATTGAAGGTATGCTCAGCGCCTTGAAAAAGTTTCAAAAAAATTCAGAAGATTTTTGCATCTCCTGCTTCACTGGGAAGTATCCAGTACCCCCAGAAGATGTGGAGTTTATAGAACAGCTAAGGCTATTTAGAAATTTTTGATATCTCCTTATTCACCCTCTAGTACCAAATTGTAAAGTAAAAAATAAAAACAAGGCAATATATTACCTCTTGCCACAAGAAAGGATCTTTCAAAGATATTCAACATTGCTGATCATAATCTGCATTATATTTTGTTGATTGTAGCTTATCACCCTCACGATTTTTTCATCATCGTAAGCTTTTTCTGTAGATGAGAGAGCTTAAAAGATATATCTTCGAACCTCTTTTTATGCTCCTCTACTACCGCCTCATCAGCTTTCTCAAGAAATTCCGTGTTAGATAATCTCTTCTTGATCTTTTCAAGCTCTGCTGATAGTTGCGATTCTTCCTGTTCCATTCTCTTGAAAACCTGATCTATCTTTTCTCTCCTAGCTTCAACAAGTATGAGTATATCTTTGACAGAAGATGGTATATAATCTCCCTCATCTTGAGTCATACAAACTTCAATGTTTGACCCAGAAAGTTTTTCCATCCAATTTATATTAGATTTTATCGCTCCAAGTATTTCAAGTTTGCTCTGACATACTAGCTTAACATTAACTTTCTCATTTATCTTCACTCCCATATAATCCTTTATTGCTCTTATCTCCTTGAGTATTGATATAAGAGTTTCACCTGTTTGTATCACTTCCTCCGGAAGAGCAGCGACCCGAGGAAATTCCGCAAATGATATTATATCTGCATCCCAATCTGGAGGATTATACTTTCTCTTCATAATGTCCCATATATGCGCCGTTATAGATGGACAGAAGATATGGAGAATTCTTAGTGAAGAATCAAGAACACTCACTAATGTGTTTTTTGCATCATCGCTTAATTCCGGATCTTGTATTTCAAATTTTGATATCTCAATATACCAATCACAAAAATCATTCCAGAAGAATTCATAAATTTCTGTTGAAGCCTGATTTATCTTGGTCTCATCTAAATATTTCTCTACCTTTGATATACACTCTGAAAGCTTTCCGAGTATCCAGATTTGCGGTATTGACTTTGGGCTAAATTTTGGTTTATATGAATCAACATTCATTATTACGAACCTTGAAGCATTCCAAATTTTGTTCATAAAATGATAATAACTTTCTATAGTTTTCTCAGAGAGTTTTATATCTTTTGTCTGCGAAGCAAGAACTGATAGAGTAAATCGCAGTGTATCAGCTCCATATTTTTCAACGATATCAAGAGGATCAAGGACATTGCCCTTTGTCTTTGACATTTTCTGCCCCTTCTCATCCCTTATAAGTCCATGAACATACACTTGCTTGAAAGGGACTTGCTTCATAAAATAAAGCCCCATCATTATCATTCTTGCAACCCAGAAGAATATTATGTCAAAACCTGTAACTAGCATATCTGTTGGATAGAAAGCTTCAAGATACTGAGTCTTTTTCGGCCATCCGAGAACCGCAAAAGGCCAAAGCGCAGATGAAAACCAAGTATCAAGCACATCCTTCTCTTCCTTTATATTTCTGGAATTGCAGTAAGGACAGAATTCCGATGGTGTTTCAATTGTAAGGAAATTTCTTTCGCAATCAAGACAGGTCGCAGCAGGAATTTTATGCCCCCACCACAATTGTCTTGATATACACCAATCTTTTATTCTACTCATCCAAGAGAGATATAAGTTCTTCCAGTTTTCTGAGAGGAACTTGACTTTCTTAAAACCTTCATCACTCTTTCCTTCTGCTTCATCACTCTCTACAGCTTCTATCGCTGCCTTCGCAAGCTCCTTGGTCTTTAAAAACCACTGCTTTGATAAAAGCGGCTCAACTATGGTTTTGCATCGGTAGCACCTTCCTATTCTGATCTTATAATCCTCAACCTTAGAAAGCAATCCAATTGCTTCAAGATCCTCAAGTATTTTTTTTCTTCCTTCAAACCTTTCTAAACCCTTGTAGTCCCCGAATATTATAACTCCGTTTTCATCCATTATTTTAATTCTTGGAAGTCTGTGATCATTAGATATTTCAAAGTCAGCAAAATCATGTGCTGGAGTTATTTTCACAGCTCCGGTTCCAAAAGTCATATCAACTCTCTCATCTCTTATAACAGGGACCTTTCTCCAAACAAGAGGAACATAGACTGCTTTTATCTTTGAATATCTTTCATCTTCTGGATGCACTGCAACGGCTGTATCACCAAGCAGAGTTTCTGGCCTTGTCGTAGCAACAGTTATTCCCTCTTTCCCATTCTCTTCAATCGGATAAATGATATAATATAGTTTTCCGTGCTCCTCCGAGAATTCAACTTCAAGATCACTCAATGCTGTCCTACACGATGGGCACCAGTTTATTATATAGTCACCTCTATATATAAGGCCATCTTTATAAAGTTGCGCAAAAGCCTTTAAAACTGCTTCCCTATAATCTGGATCGAGGGTAAATCTGTTCATGCTCCAATCCACAGATAGAGCCAATTTCTCCATCTGCTCCCGAATCCTTGACTGACTCTTTTCCCTCCACTCCTCAACAAATTTGAAAAACTTCTCTTCTGATAAGTCTTCCCTCTTTAAACCCTTCCTTTCAAGTTCTCTAAGCACGACAACCTGTGTCGCTATCCCAGCATGGTCTGTTCCCGGAACCCATAAGACTTCGTAGTTTTTCATCCTCTTGTATCTCACTATCACATCTTGTATTGTCATGTTTAAAGCATGTCCTATATGCAATGATCCGGTTATGTTAGGTGGGGGTATAGTTATACAGAATTTTTTCTTCCGCGAGGAGGGATCTGACTTGAAAGCAGTAGAAAATTTCTTCGTCCAAACCTCTTCTATAGCTTTATGGTCGTATCTTTTTTGCCACTCTATCTGCATCAATCAAGAAGTTTGAAAATTTTAAACATCAAGCGATAAAACCAAAAAAATCTAAAATATTTGCTATGAAGGAAAACTGAAAAATTACAAGTACTTTTATTCATCTTGTAAATTTTGATTCAAGATGAGCATAAATGACAGGTATGAAGTGCACAATTTAGACATTTTAGTGGTTGGAGCAGGTGGAGCTGGTTTAAGAGCTGCTATAGAAGCGGCTAAATCTGGATTAAATGTTGGGGTTGTCTGCAAATCTCTTTTAGGAAAAGCGCATACAGTTATGGCAGAGGGCGGAATTGCTGCAGCGCTTGGAACTGTAGATCCAGAAGATAATTGGAAAGAACATTTTCGGGATACAATGTACGGTGGGAAGTTTCTGAATGATTGGAGGTTCGCCCTGAAGCATGCGCAACTTGCACCCGAATGCGCTCTTGAACTTCAGGAGTGGGGGGCACTCTTTGACAGAACCGCAGACGGCAGAATACTCCAGAGAGCATTCGGTGGTCACTCCTGGCGCAGATTAGTTCATGTAGGTGATAGAACAGGTCTTGAAATGATAAGAACACTGCAAGATAAACTACTTTCCTTTAAAAATGTTCAGGTTTTCCAGGAAGCCACGATTATTCATCTTCTTAAAGACGGCGAGGCTATATCAGGAGCAGTAGGATATTGGCGGGAAACAGGTAGATTTTTGGTCTTCATCACTCCAGCTATAATACTTGCGACGGGAGGAATGGGAAGGATGTATGAGATCACTTCAAATTCATGGGAATATACCGGTTCGGGTTATGCTCTTGCATTATTCAGCGGCGCTGAACTCAGAGATATGGAATTCACACAGTTCCACCCAACTGGAATGGTCTGGCCCCAGAGCGTCAGAGGCATCCTGGTCACAGAAGCTGTAAGAGGAGAGGGAGGAAGACTCTATAACTCAAAGAAAGAAAGATTCATGCAAAGGTATGACCCTGTGAGACTTGAACTTTCAACAAGAGATCTAGTTGCGCGATCTATATACACTGAAATAAAGGAAGGAAGAGGAACAGAGCACGGAGGAGTTTATCTTGATGTCTCACATCTCCCTGCTGATACGGTTAAGAAAAAACTCCCGGGAATGTATAAACAATTTCTGGAATTTGCCGGAATAGACATAACAAAAGAACCAATGGAAGTTGCTCCGACAATGCACTACACAATGGGAGGTGTCGCGGTTGATCCTGAAACTCAGATGAGTAGAGTCCCTGGTTTATTCGCAGCTGGAGAGGTTGCGTCTGGTTTGCACGGAGCCAACAGACTTGGCGGAAACTCGCTTTCAGACCTTCTTGTATTTGGAAAACTTGCAGGAAAAGGAGCAGCAAATTATGTCAGCTCCTTAAAGAAAAATCCCCAGGTTGATAAGTCTGAAATTGATTTCGCTATAAAAGATGCACTTAAATACTTTGAAGAAAAAGATGGAATCTCTCCATACGATATACACGAAGAACTCAAAAAAACTATGCAGAACTTTGTCGGTATATTCAGAGAAGAAAAAGACCTGAAGAAAGCACTGGAAAAGATTAGAGAGTTAAAGGAGAAAAAGATTCGCGTTGGTGGTAATGTCATGTATAATCCTGCCTGGCATTTGGCAATAGATCTAAAATTCATGCTCACCTGCGCCGAATGCGTGACAATTTCTGCCATTGAGAGAAAAGATAGCGCTGGAGCTCATTCACGCCTGGATTATCCCGAAGAATCAAAAGAAAAATATAACCTCTACCTTGAACTTAAGAATGGTGAGATAAAAATCTCTAAAAAACAATGCCCAGAAATTCCAGATGAACTAAAGGCAATTTTAAAAGTTCCTCCATCAAGAAAATGGGAAGAAAGAGATCAAAACAAGAAGTGATAAAAAGTTTTAGATAAGAAAAAAAGAAATAACCAAC
>CAZRNR010000069.1:0-9200 GCA_964601505.1 uncultured bacterium
AATGATTCTTTTAGAGCTTTTTCTTCATCTCTTACTACTGCTTGTCTGAGTTGTTTTGATTTTTCATAGTGTTTAAGTGCATCTTTTATTATCCGCATAACTTCATCTACATTAAATGGTTTGGTAAGGCAAGTGTATGCGCCAGATTTTATAGCATCTCTAAAAGCTTCAGCGGAAGGATACCCTGTTATGAGAACTATTTGCGCATAGTGTTTCAGATGGTTTTTAGCTCTTTTTATAAATTCAAGACCAGATATCCCTGGTAAATTTTTATCAAGAAGAACAACCTTTATATCTTGATCTTTTTCAAGTTTTGAAAGTCCTTCTTCACCTGTCCTGGCATAATCTGTAGTATATCCGTCCATTTCACATATCTCTTTGAGAACTTCTGCGATATCTTTTTCATCATCTACTATAAGTATCTTGTCACTCATTTTTTTCCTCGTCTGTTATTTCTATCTCAAATATAGTTTTTACTTCTGGTACATTAAGCATATTCTGAATTTTTTGCGTATTTTGGACATATCTTATTTTTGCTTTATGTGCATCTAATATTTTTTTTGTGATGATAAGTCCGAGTCCAGTTCCATGATCCTTTGTGGTAAAGGAAGTATTAAACATTTTTGAAACAATGTTTTTTGGAACACCGGTTCCAGAGTCAAAGATCCATATGTAAGTTTTGCCATTGATGTTCCTTGATGCTATTCCTATAATTTTTTTGTCTGATTGATCAATGGCATCTATTGCATTTGAAAGTAGATTTACAAGAGCCTGTCTAAACATTATTCTATTCACCAAGATGGTTGAATCAGAGATGTCTTTTATAATGTTTATATCACTTTTTATTTTGTGCGATACTCCTGTTAAAGCCTGATCTACAAGTTCAGATAATTTTATTTCTCTTCTTTCTAACTCTCCATATTTGTAGAATTGTCTGAATTCTTCTATTAGTTCCTCTATTGAGTTTATTTGCTCAAGGATTTTTTTCAATCTAACTTTAGTTTTCTCTTCTGATGACTCATTGTTAGCAAGTTGAGCCTGTGCTTTTATGATAGAAAGATAACCCCTTATATCGTGTATCACAGACGGAACCATAAGTCCAACTTCTATAACATTTGATAGGTCTTTTATTTTCTTGTTCTGTTTTTTCACTCTTTTTGCTAATTTTTTTTCTTTTTTCATTTTTTTATCACCTTTTTATTTTCTTTACCAAGAATTTCTTCTTCGCTCATTGGAGGACCAAGTAAGAAGCCTTGACCAAAATCGCTTCTTGATTCCTTGAAAAATTTCAGCTGTTCGTTTTTCTCTATACCTTCTACGATTACTAACTTTCCGATATCGTGGCAGAATTTTATTATAGCAGAAACAAATTTGTTTTCTTCTTTTGATTCAGGTATATGTTTCGTAAGTTCATGATCTAACTTAACTATATCAATTGGCATAGACTTCAAAAATCTAAAAGTATTATATTTTGTCCCGAAGTCGTCAATTGTTATGGATACACCTAATTCCCTTATTTTTTCTATGTCCTCTTTTTTATCTTCATCAATTTGTGAATCTTCTGTTATTTCAAGGATTATGGAATTTGGTGAAGTGTGGGTGTATTTAAGTGCATCTTCTATTATTCTTGGTAGATTAGTAGAACTTATGAATTTCGGAGATACATTAATAGATATTTTCCTGCCCTGTTTTTCTAATTTTTTTGCCTGCTTTATAGCTTTATAGATCACCCACTCTTCTACAAATTTTAGAATCTTAAGGTCATCAGCTATCTGTAATATTTTTGGTATATCAAAATATCTGATTTCAGCATGCTTTACGCGGAGTAATTCTTCATATCCAAATATTTCTTGATTCTTCATATTGAATATAGGCTGATAGTGTAAAGTGAAGAAATCTTCAATGTTTTCTGTTTTGATCTTTTGAAGTTTCTCTATAAGTTTGTCTAATCTTTCCAGTTCTTCGGAAATTTCTCTGTTGTAAAATAACAGAATCTTGTTTTCATTTTTCGCTTTTCTCAGAGCTGTTTCAGAATTTTTTATGATATCGTATATCTGGTCTGAATCATGAGGATATATACTCGCACCAGCATTTAACTCAATGTTTAAAGATTGAAGATTATTCTGTATCCTATTTATTATTTTCTCCACTGATATTATTTCTTCTGTTGCAAGAGCAAATTTATTTTCTTCAATATGAGCTAATACATCTGTAGATTTTATGTTTTCTAGTATAATATCTGAAACTTTTTGTAGTATATCAGTTTTTCTTGTTTTGGTTGGTATTCTGTGATTTATCTCCATAGCGACTACGGTCAAATCTTTATCTGTCATGTCTCTAAGTTTTTTTATAAATCCATCAAAATTTAGTAGCCCAGTTGTTTGACTATATTCCTTGATGTATCTTATATTCAAATTGTGTAGCTTCTTTTCCCTTGACCATAGTATTTCCCTATATAATACTGATGGTAGCCGATATATTTCATCTTTTGTTATCCAATCCCTTACATTTAGTTCCCTGAATGAATTGAAAATTGTTTCTGGATCTTTAGTGTCTGAAAAAACGATTATTGGAGTATTTTCTGATGTGATTCTTGTTAGATTTTTACCATTTATAATGATTGCATCGTATTTTTGAGAAGCAGATATGTAATCCGCCGATGGTAATATTTCTGTCTCTATTTCGTAGAAATCTTCTACAGCCTTCTTTATGTCATAAATAACTTCTGGATACAAATTGAGGAAAGCTATACGCAACCGCCTCATCCTTTATCCCTTATAGATAAATAAAAAATAATCATTTTATTCTTCTTTGGTGATGATATTGTGATAATGATATATTATTTTAGAATCTCGGCAAAACGATTTCCAATTAGAAATTACACTATTGATAAGCAGATACTGTTAAGGGATAAATAGTATAAGACTTGATTTATGAGTTAGATTTCTATGGATGGATTTAGGATACGAAGGATAATTTTGTTTAGAGAAAATCTATAGTTCAAAGATGTATCCTATGGTAATCATCAATCTTTCAAATGTGTTTTCTGTTATTATGAAATTTTTTTGTAATTCGTTCCGAGGAATGAAGAACGAAGTATTCAATGATATTTTTTCTAAAATTGTGTAGCTTATTCTGATTCCGGGTATAAATGTTAGCAAGGTTTCAGATATATCCTGAAAACTTATTAGGTATATTAAGAAAGCTCCTCCAGCACCTATTCTCAATCCTTTAAATATGTTCAAGGAAATGGTAATTATATCATAGATAGATTTAAAATCTACTCCTTGAATTTTTGTCTGGAAATATCCGGGTGATGTATCTAAGAATACATATCTTCCTCCGAGCAATCTTGCATAAGAAAGCTGGATTTGTGCAGTTGGAATAATTGATTTGATGTTGCTCAATAGACCAAAATTAGGAGATATTTGAAAAAGGGATTTTTTAGCGAGTATGGATATATTAAGGCTCTCGGAAAGGTTTTCATATCTAAATTTTATTGAAGTTTTGGTGTTTGTCATTGATTTTGCAGTATATGTAAATCTATGTATCCCCCTCTCCTGATTCTCTATATGGATTTTCCCATAATCTGCACTTGCATATATTTCGGAACTCATAAATTCCTGAGGTATGGTGTTTTCAGCTCTATCCTGTAAGAAAGCTTGTATATTTAGTTTATCTTTTCCGTCTCCGTAGATATAATCTCTTTCGGTTTTTGCTACTATTTTTACAGGAGGACCAGGAAGTAAAGTGAATTCTGCCTCATACTTTAAAAATTCATAGGAGAAGGATATTTTAAGTTTATCTTTTAACCTTTTTTTCACTAAGACAATAATCTTCTCGTTAGAGCTTTTTATTTCTATAGCTCGGTCATCGTAATTGTGCTCTATATTCACATTCTGATTGATTTCTCTGCGGTATATATCTGTTATCTTGATAAGGAATGAGATTTCAGATGTTCCATCAGCATATATTTCTTTCTTCTCTCTGTCATACTCTACATTGAGTAAAGCTGGGAAGTTCCTCTTGAGTATTTTGAATTCCTTCCCCGCAATTTTTATGGAATGCTCACCAGGATCTACGGGAAAGAATGAGTATATATGTGTTGATTGTCTTTTTAATCCTTTTATCTGCTGATTACTGAATACTATGATACCATTTTCAGTTTGAATGACATCAAGAAAATCAGTGTTTGTCTTTGGAAATTCTAAATATATTTTTTCTTTTGTTATATTACCAGCTTTATCTTTCAGTTCAAGGTTTATAAATTCATCTTCTGGAAAAACTTTTATTTTTAACTTGAATTTACCCTGATTATCTGATATAGTAGAGATATTTTCAAAATTTGTCGTTGCCTTTATTCTTGTGAAAGGTTCTGTTTCTGACTTTATTTCAAGAAGATACGGAATAGATACATAAAGGTAAGCTAATTTTTGATCAAATTTTAAGGTTATAATATCTTTATAGGGATAGTTGAACTTCCTTTGATATATAATTGTTATTTTCTCTTCTTCCAAACTCTGTATTGTTATTGATTTACTATATATGGCTGATACTGTATATTTTTCTCTTTCAGGTGGTAGCTTTCCATTTTTGAAGTAAGCTTTAATTTCTAATATATCGTTATCTTTTAGATCTACATCTATCTTTTTAGGTCTTATTTCTTTAAAGCAGTAGTAGTTTATATCTATTTCCTTTCTAATTTCATTTTCTCCATCTTTGAAACTGAATGTTATTGATGTAGCTCTTTCGGGCTTACTTATTTTCAATGTTCCTTCATCTAATTTTTCATGTTCTATGTCTGCTGAAAAGTCCTTACAATTGTGTTTGAAACCATCTTTGAGACAGAAAGCATATGCTTGTATTTCTTCAAAGCATGTGAAATCTCTTTGGGTCATAAGTATTGAGTATTGTGGATGAGTAGTTCCAATAAAAATAGAGATGAGAAATCCAAACACCTTATTGAAATTTTATCTTTTTGGGTATCTTGACTTCTGGTGGTTTTGTATCAACATAAACAATTTCTGATCTTGTATCTATTATTTTTCCTGAACTATCTAAACCAGTTATATCTATTTTGTTTTCTCCTTCATTTAGATAGATCACTGTCTCAACCTTCCCACTTTTTGGAATTTGAACTATGTTCCCGATTCTTACCTCATCTATGTTCTCTATCTCAACCTCAATCTTAGCTTTTCTTGTTTTCAAAAATTTTATACCATCTCTTTCTTCAGCGTCTTTTATTGACACTCTAACGATTCTGGGAAAAACTTCTTCAGTGGATTGTTCTCCAGGATACTTCTGTGGTTCATCTGATTTTGTAAGTTCTGTTTTTTCTTGAATTTTTTCACTTTCTTTTAATTCTTTTTCAGGAGTTTTTACATCAGGAGTTTTTACATTTATAATTTGTTTCTCCTTCTCTTCTTCACCTTCCTTTGATACTATTAGAGTTCCTTTTTCAACGATGAATTCGCCCTTTTGGGAGATGGAAAATTCTGCATCATCGTCTTCTGATCTTATGATTTTGTCTCCAATTCTCATCTCGGTTCCTTTCTTTACCCTTATTGTTGCATTTGATATATCTACTCCAGCTTTTAGGGGTATCCATATGCCATTTACGAATATTTCAACTTCACCAATAACATAGCTTACATTTTGCTCCTGTGGAAAGATATATGAATATATCTTCAGTGAAGAAATCAAAGATATGGCTAAGGCTAAAAAAAGTATAACAAACCTCTTTTTATCTATTTTTATTTCAACTAAATTCCTTTTTTTCATTTCTCCCATTATACAAGATGTGTTTTCAATTTATCAATTTCCTCTTTAAGGAATTCTCCGATTTCTTTGTTTTTATCTATATCTATTGATATTGTAAAAATTGTTTTCCTTGGTGATGAGGATACTTCTATGGTTCCTCTTATGTTCTGGATTATAGTTCTTGCTATTGTAAGCCCAAGACCTATCCCTTCCCACTTTTTCAGAGTAAAGAAAGGTTCAAATATTCTTGTTATAAGTTCCTGAGGTATTCCTTCTTCTCCATCGTCCTCTATTTCAATTATCACATTGTTTTTGTTTTGGAATGATCTTATTTGAACCTTGTTTTTTGAAGCTAATATAGCGTTTTTAAGTATCTCATATATTGCTGTATATAGTTGTTCTTCATCAGCATATATGTTCTGGATAAGTTGAGTATTGACCTCTATTTCTTTTCCTTCACTTTGAAGTTCAGAGACGACTTTTTGTATGATTTCGTTTGGGTTTAGGTTTTTATAATCTGCTTTCATTTGAACTTCTGAGAAGTTTCTGAGCTTTTCTACTATTGTTTTTACTCTTAAGAGATTTTTGAGAATTGATTCAAAATATTTTAATATCTGTTCATCTGTCATTTTTCTTTTGAGTATTTGTATGAAACCAAGTGCCGCTGCCAGGGGATTATTTATTTCATGTGATACACCGGCTCCAAGAGTTCCAACTGCTGCTATTTTTTCTGCGATCAAAAGGTTATCGTGTGTTTTCTTAAGTTGTAAAGTTCTTTCTTCAACTCTTTTTTCAAGCTCCTGATTCCACATTTTTATCTCTTCCCACGCCCGCTCAATTTCATCAGACATCACAGAAAAAGCTTTGGTGAGTTCTGATATCTCATCTTTACCTTTGTAAATAAGTTTCTTTGAGAAGTCAAGTTTTGCGTATTCTCTAGCGGTCTCTGCTATTTTATTCAATGGTGTTGTAAGACCACCAGATATAACAAATGCTGAAGCAAGAGCTAAAACAACACCTACTCCTATCCAGAAAATTATCTGGTATAATATGTTTAACCATAGTTTCTCTACTTCAGATTTCCCAATCAGGACGAAAACTGAAAAATCTGTATCTTTAACTCTGTTGTATGCAGAGATATATTTTTCTCCATTTTCTTCTATCTCTATTATTTCGGAAGTTTTTTCTGATGTTGCCTTTCTGATTTCTGCTTTCCCAGTCTTGCCTAATGAAAATGAATATACGATTTTAAGTATAGGCTCCGTTGAGAGAGCTATTTTAACCTCAGGGGATGAAAAGAAAACTGTATCTCCTTCAAGAAATATTCCATTACCATATTTCTTTTCAGAAAATGTAGGATCTCCTACAAAGTATCCATTTACTCCTATGAAGCTTATGTTTTCAAAAGAGGATAATATATCTTGGAGGATATATTCTTTATCTGGAGAAAAATTTTTTAAACTTGATTTCACTGAATTAATATTTGCAGTTATATATCTATATACAGCATCAGATAAATTCTGCGCAGAAGATGAAAGAAGTAAATTTATCCTTTGGGTGTTTTCTTTCTTAACAAGTCTTATCGTCCACCACCCGGATATTGCCAAGGGTAGAACTGCTGAAAATACCATCCCCAGAAAAACTTTGTGAAATACTTTCATAGTTATAAATTTAAAGGTATATATTCTTTATTTGTTTGTAATTTGGGGATTTTATTTTCTCGTAATATGAAGTGATTCTTGAGATGTATAGCGAGAGGATAAGACAATATTTCCTTATTCATTCGAATTTAAGCACGCGATGAAAAAGCAAGAGAGCAATTTAGAGACATTTAACATAAAATTATTTTTTGATAAACTGAGATATTATTTTGTATTCTTTGAAGATTTTCTTCATCATACTTTTTAAGTACCTCAAGGTTTGATAATTGATTAACATGAGAATTTATATCGGTGCTTTTTGTTATTCTTGATATGAGCTTGGCTACTTCATCCTTTATTTGAGCTCTTCCTAAAATTTTTTCAGAAAATCTCAGCATTTTTAAAACCTTGAAAAGATTCAGCCATTTCCTGAATTTTTCTATAAAATCTTTTTGATCTTTGCTCATTGATTTGAGATTTTGTATTTGAGTCAGATATTTTGGATTCTCCTTTAGAAAGTCTTTGAAAAATCCATTTTCTGGATTTAGAAAGGTTTCACCAATTTTCTCAAATGCCTCAAACTTCCAAGTTTTAGTTATTCTTTCTTTCTCACCGCTTATATATTTTTTTATTTCCATCCCAGTTCCAAAAGGTGTCCTTCCAGAGGGTTCAGCTTTTGGGAAGACATATGCGGGAATATCACTTACAGAAAAATATGGAACTATTTTCTGTAAAAAGTAAAAGTCTTCTCCACCCTTATTTGTATTCATTCCTCCCGTCATGATATATACACTTGTTCTGAAGGCAAAAAGTGATCCTATGGGATAGAAAGAATAAATATATCCGCAAACTCTCAGCGAATTTCTCCAATATCTTAAAAATAGTTCCCATAAGATACCTGCTTCCGAAATTTCCGGAATATCAGATAGCCTATGTGAAAATAAGAAGACTCCAAAATCCAGAAGATTAGAAAGAACCTCAAAATAGTTCTCTGATACAGTGCAATCTGAATCAAGTGAAACAATGATTTTGTTTCTGAAAAAATCAATATCATCAGATATATTTTTGAGTTTTCTTATTCTTTCAAGAATACATATTATTTCATCCATTATTAATCTTCTCGCGAATCCAGCACCTGCAACTTTTCTTGGAATGTTTTGAACATATTTTAGTAAGATGTCTTCTCCTTTAAGATATTCATATATCATTTTATTCTTCTGACTCATTTCCTTTTCACAACCTTCGGGTTCATTGAGGAGTATGAAAATACAGATCTTTTTATTTAACTTTTTCGCTCTTTTTAGTGATTCTACGGTTTCAAATATGTTCTCATCTGCAAGGCAAGGTATAGATACTATAATATCATAATCATCTTCTTGTGTATTCAAGCATATGTGTCTTTTTATTATCAGTTCCTTTGCTTTTCTAAAATTTTCTGGTTTAATCATCTTCATTTGCTATTCGCAATGAAATTTAGGCAGGAACAATGTGCTAAATTCCTCACTTCTTGAAAACTCACTTTATCTATTATAAAAAAGAAATTTGAGTTTTAACATTCAGTAAATTTATCTAATTTATAGTGCTTTCCTGAACTTTTACAAAAATATAATAGAGATTCAAGTTTTCTTTCATGCACTAGTCTGGGAAATTATATAAGAGATGGTTTTTGTGATGGTTTGAAGAGTTTTTAAACTTTCTTTTGAAAAGTTAGGGAATAAACTATATTTTGTGATTTACTATGGTGAGATTTAGGCTCTGGTATTGCAATAGAGTGTCCATTTTTTATCGTTGAGTTGAAAA
>CAZRNR010000070.1:0-8682 GCA_964601505.1 uncultured bacterium
TAGATAAAAGTCAGAGATTTACGAATGGAAGGTTATATGGGATAGAGGGATTTTGTTCATATGCGAATGAGAGGTTATTAAGATATCATGATGAGAAATATGAACTAAATGACAGAGATACAATATGAGAAAATATGATTTTCCATTTTTAGTGGTTTTATGAAGATTGTTAATCTGTATGGTAAGAATAGTTCAACAATAATAAGATTCATGGCACTTCTGGAGTTCATTTATTGGTGTGTAGGACTGAAGAGTTGATTTTAGAGTAGATTTAGCAAGAGAGTTATTCTTTGCTCAAGACTTTTTCCCACCAGAGTTTGTAAATTGAGGATAGATTTTTGAAGGTTTTTGTATATTTTGAAAGATGCTCATAAGCTTTTACTCTTTCAAAAGTTTCATATACAACAAGCATATTATATAGATGGGGAGTCCCTTTAAGATCTGACAGTGAATTAAAAAATATTTCGGAGACTTCAAGGACCTTATCAAGAAAGCTTTCTAGTGTTCCATCAAATTCGTGTTCAATGTATATTGCATTGTAAAAGAGTTTAGTTTTGTATCCCTTCTTTTTGAATTCCTTTTCAGCTTCTATAACGTAGTTATAAATCTCCCAATCATCTTTCCTAAAGAATCTGATCGTATCAAATGGCTCGCCTTTGAATCCGACCCAGAAGAAAGGAATGAACCATCCAAGTCTGTTGTATTTTGACCAATCAAAATCTCTGAATTTTTCTGGTGTAAGAGGGAGTTTTACAAAAAGATTTATACCTATTTTTTCAACTTTTTTCATAAAGTTATCAAAGTATCTGAAAGATATGATCTGTCTTTTTTCGTCTATTGGTTTTAGGTACATAAAATAGTAGAAATAAAATCTTGATTCAACATTTCTGAATGGATCTATAAGAACAGGGAAGTTTTCATTTTGACTTGCGATATATTCAAGTGGTCTTCTATAGTCTGTACCTTCTGTTGCTTTTATGGGAACTAGATATATGAACTTATATGAAGTTATCCAGTCTTTGCATAAAAGTGATAGTATTAGGATTGACGATATAGTAAATGAAAGCATTTCACTTGTTCTGAATTTTTTCGGGAGTAGATTAAGGGTTTTGTGTATTGCGTTTGCGAAACCTATCAGTGTTATAGGAAAGATGAAAGAAAGATATCTTGAACCGAAGTTGTGGGGAAAGAAGTTAGCTATAGCTATATACAGTGGAATCGGGAGCGGGACTATGAAGAATACAACAAATGTTTTGACAAAGACATTTATGTTTCTGAAGAGATAGATTCCGATAATAGATAAAGCAAAGATCAAAAGAGCGATCCACTCCCTTGCTGATATTAGGAATGATATTATGTACATAAACCTGTTGAAGTTTATTTTGTACTCAGGTGTCAGAACATTCCAATATGGATCACTGAACTGTTTGAAGTGTATGTATGTAGAGGCAGAAAGGATTGGTGTGAGTATGAAGAAGATCAAAAAAGCATCTTTTTTGGAAAATTTTATCCTTCTGTGTAAGAAAGTTGAAATAAGTATTGCAAAACCAAAGTAGTAGTTTATTGGATGGATAAGAATGCATACGATGTAAAGGGTATATAGAACTGTAAAGTATCTACCAGTTTTGAGAACTTGCGACCATACGAGTATATATATAGAAATGAAGAGGAACATGAATGAATACTGCCTTGCATCCTGTCCGTAGTATAATGTTAGAGGGGAAAGTGCGAAAAGCGTTGTGGATAAAATTGCAGGATATTTTCCAGTGAAAAATTTTGCTGCATAGTAGAATGGAAATATCATGACAGAACTAGCTATTGCTGAAGAGATTCTCATTGTAAAATGCGATGTTCCAAATATCTCGTGAATTATTTTCAGAAATACAAAATAAAGGTTGTATCTTCCTGCTGGACCATCTACAAGCATGTGAAAGAATGGTTTCCAGGGTTGATTTGCAAGGAATATGCAATAGACTTCATCTATGCTAAAAGTTTTAAAATCTATTTTTATCAAGCGTGTGATCAGGACTAATATTGATAGCATTGAAAGGAACGAAATTTCTCCGAAAGAAAGATTGTTTGTTTTGTCCTTTGTACTACTATCAATCATAATAAGGTTTTACTTTGCGTTGAATAAGAATATAATATTCATAGATGAAGGTAGTATCATAGATAGAATCTCAAAGGATTTTTTATCTAACCTGAGGACTTTCAAGCATAACGAGAATATTTATCCTCAGGTGCTGTGGTTGATTTTTCATGGATTAAATATAGATTTTCTGATTGATAATCCATTTATAATAAGGATCCCATCTATATTAATCTTCTCATTTTCGATCTATCTTTTTTACATAGTTTCAAGGAGATTGTTTGATTTTCAAACTAGTTTGTTTTGCACGATTCTGAATGTTTTTTCTATTTTTCTCATTGATGTATCATTTGAGCCAAGGGGTTATATTCTTGGATTTTTTTTTCTTCTCCTTTCTGCTTTATCATCTGGTTTTTATAGTTCTTTGATATTTTTTGTGCTTGCTTCTATCTCTCATGTTTCTTGTTTTTTTTACCTACCATTTATTATTTCTCTACGTATCATTGACGGAAGAATGGATGTAAAAAGGGCCGTGTATTTTGTGATACTTGGGTTTTTGTTTTCATTTGCAACGCAATTGATCTACTTGTTTTTTGGCGAACAGTTTTTTTTAAAACTTACCCCTAGAGCAAAGGAGAATTTCTTCAGTGTAATTCACAGCTCGTTCTATAGTTTCTCAGGTGGTAAATTTTCTTTTTTTGTCATGATGGGCCTTTTTTTTGTAGGTTTTTGGAAGATGGACTTGAGAAAGAAAATATTTATTTCTTCTGGGATAGTAACCTATTTTTTAATTCTTTTATCTGAAAAGTCAAATCCTGTCTTTGGATATTTTTTGGTTAAGCATACCTTTTTGTCTTGTATGTTTTTTTATCTTTGTGTTTCTTATGGAGTTGTTAATCTTCTCAATATTTTTGGTAATAATTTTATTAAGTTTCTAGCTTTTTCTTTTTTGGCTTTGTTGTGGGGGACAATTAATTTGTCAAGCAAATATCTTTGGGTTAAATTCAGTTTGTCTTCTCCGTTCTTGGTAAAGGATCTGATAGAAAGGAATTCTCAGAAGGTGAGGAGCTTTCTAATTTATTTTGACCCACTTTTCATTACAAAAGGAGTTGGGACTCTTTTTTTTCAATTTAGTGTAAAGAGATACAATGCTAAGATTCTTATTGATAAAAATTTCTCCTACTTTTTAAAGTTCAGTGGGAAAAATCCTATTCTTGAAACTCATTGGGTTTATGTGGATGATTTAATTTCAAATAAAGGCGATCTAAAACTTCTGGTTTTTCTGCCGACAACACTTCCAGAATATTACGATGAATTGAATATGATAGAATGGTGGATTGGCGATTATGAAAGAGATTTTAAAATTACTGCGGAGCGATTGAGAAAAATTATTAAAGAAAAATATGGTATAGATGTTGATTATGATGTTGGAATCTTTGCCTTTGAATATAATTTGAATCAAAATAATTTTATTACTGAAATAGAGATTTTAAGAGACCTTGTTTCAGAATTTTATTTACATTTTTTTTCTATTTACTATAGAGATCCTAAAGAAGAAAGAATTTCATCACAATAATATGATTTCTTTTCTGTGATGTATGTCCCGTTATTGATTTCTATCTTTTCTCCATTTATATTTGCTTTGCCGATCAGATGACATTTTGAACCTTCAAAAAATATATACCTTGCATCTGAAAACTTTATATCAAGTTCGAAGTTTTTTTCATTATTTAATTGAAGCAGAGTACCTTGAACATTTATTTTCTTTGATGTGTATTCACTTTTCAAATTAAGGTTCCTGAAATCTAGAGCTATTTCAAAGTTTTCTATTTTTATTTTATATTTACCCTTGATTTTAACATTGCACATAAATGGCGACAGAAGGAATTTCGCATTTTCTAATAACCCGTTGCTTTTATGAGATTCAAAAGATAGTGAGATCTCTTTTTCGTAATAAAGGTAGTTATATTCTATCTTATTTTCCGAAGCTCTATATATTCTTCCGTTAGTTGATATTCTTATATCTTTGAAAGGAGAGATAAATGTAAGATCTATTATTCTATATCCTTTTTCTTCTTTGTTTTTCAATATTTTTACTGGTACTCCTTTTGTTTTGTAATGGATATAAGTTAGAGATCCGCATATTGTATGTATATCCGAGGACATATTTATAAGTCCTAAGAGTATTGCAAGCGTGTTTTCTATCAGCATATTCAGTAATAGACTTCATCACAGAAGAAACTTTTCTCACCGATTTTTATATTCCCACTTGATAAGTTCAATTTTGTTTCATTTAGAATTATTTCTCCTTCTACATCGCAAAGCGTGTTTTGGCTAACTGCACCTATTACACTTATTTCTAATTTGTCTGATTTGGCTTCAAAACATTCGCAGGTATCAGGTGTTTTTATGCATCCGGAACTTTCCATATTACCCGAGACTGCCCCATCTGATGTTTTGAAGAGATAGGAGAATTTCTGGAAATCTATTGAATACCCTTCATCTGATAAATTGGTGAATAATCCTTTGTATTTTATGATAAACCCTTCTTCGATTTTTTTCAGATTTAAGTATCCTCCTAGTTCAAATATAAGGTTATATGATGAACCTCCGAAAATCTTTATTTCCATACCTATCTTAGAATTTTTGATAGAGAAGTTTGCCTGAGAAAAATTCCCTTCTCCACCTGATATAACTGATTTTATTTCAATGCCTTCAAGAGCTATTTTTGTATATATTTTCTCTATTTTTGGCTTTCCTGATTTCAAAAGATCTCCGTAGAAGAAAGATTTTTCTTTCAGGCATCTATAAGATATTTTGTCGTAAGAATCTTTCATGCAATTGCTTATATCTGAGCTTACTATCATAAGATACATTTTTAGAGCTGTGCTCAAAAAATCCATTAATTTGGCTATCACATCCAGGGGTTTTTCACTTTTTCGACATTCAACTTCATTATCTTGAAGATTTTCTGTTTTTTCTAAACTTGATTCTATGTATTGGAATTCGCTCAGAGATATTTTCGGCTGAAGTAAGTGACGAAAAGCATAGTATGATGTGCCCAATATTAATATCGCTGCTAATAAGACAAATAATATTATTTTTTTATTCTTTATGTTTTTATTCATTTTGTTTCTTTTTATACTTATTTAAATTTTTTATTTTACTTGGAAGTATTAAGATATATTCTGCATATTTTTTGTTTTTATTATTTTGTTATTAGAGTGCCTTGGTTGAGCAATATCTTTAATTTTTTACTGAACTATTTTTTTTATGTATTCCAAAATTTCTTTTCTGCTCTTTTTAATTTTTCCTCTACCTTCTGCAAAGTTTTGTTTTCCACCTCCACTGCCTTCTAGAAATTTTGATAGATTTTTTACTATTTCGGCACAATCTACTTTTGGAGAATTTGTCCCACACACTATTTCTGAACCTTCAAGATTATCTGAAAGTATTATTATTAACGAATCATTTAGTTTTTCTTTCAGTCTATCTACCAGAAATCCTAGTTCTTTGCGGGAAAATCCTTTAAGGTAATCAAAGGCTATCTTTATACCATTGATTTCAAATATTTCTGGGTTTGAGGACCTTATTGCTAATTCTCTTTTGAGTGAATCTATATCATTCTTAAGCTTGGTGTTTTCTTCAATGATTGATTTGAGTCGCGAGGTAATCTCATTTGGGGATGCCTTGATTATATCTGAGATCTCCTGAATGAAGTTTTCTTTTTCTCTTATGTATTTCAAGAGTTCCCATCCTGCTATGGCTTCAACCCGTCTGATACCAGATGAAACTCCAGACTCTTTTAAAATCTTAAAAATTCCTGCTTCACCTGATTCAGATAGATGAGTTCCTCCACATAGTTCGAGAGATACATCGCCTACTCTGACGACTCTGACTATTTTTCCGTATTTATCACCAAAGAATGCCAAAGCTCCGAGTCTCATAGCTTCGTTTATCTTCATATATTCATACGAGACTTCATAATCTGCCATTATCCATGTGTTTACAAGGTCTTCAATATCTTTGATTTCTGAATCTGAAAGTTGAATAGGATGGGAGAAATCAAATCTTAATCTTTTGGATTCAACTAAGGATCCCATCTGCCTTGCGTGTGGTCCAAGAATTTTTCTTAGGGCAGAGTGGAGTAGATGTGTTGTTGTGTGATGCCTTGCAGCTTGCATCCGGTGATTCTGATCTACCTCAAGGATGACTTTCATCCCTTCTTTTAGATCTGTTCCCCTAACTTTGTGTAGGATGAAATCATTGATTTTTTTTGTGTCTATAATAAGGTATTCTTTTTCGTCGGTTCTAATTTTCCCCTTATCTCCAACTTGTCCTCCTCCTTCGGGATAAAAAGGTGTCCTGTCTGTTATTACCCATGTTTCATCTTTGTCTGCTTGTATTGTTCCCAATATCTTTGCCTCCGAAACTAGACCATAGTATCCAATAAATTCTGTTCCAGATATATCTTGAAATTTGGGTATAAGTATTGATGGTTTTTCTTCTTTCTTTTTGGCTTTCTTTTTTGATGAATCAATGAGTTCTTGAAGTTTTGAGTCAGAAAAATATAACTCCTTTTCCTCAAGTATATCTTTCATTAGATCTATTGGAAGTCCATGGGTATCCCAGAATGCAAAAACGATTTCTGCGGGGAACTCTCTTGTTTTTTCTTCTTTCTTAAAATCTAAAACCTCTTTTTCAAATATGGGGAGAACTCTGGATATGGTGTCAAAAAATCTTTCTTCTTCAATATTAACCGTTTTCTTTATTATTTCAGAGTGTGGTAATAGGTATCCCCAGAAGTCAGACATAGTTTTAATTACTTGTTCTGTTATTTGATGAATAAATGGTTTATCTATATATTTCATTGAGTATCTTAAGGCTCTTCTTATTATTCTTCTTATAACGTAGCCTCTTGATTCATTTGAGGGCATTATTCCATCTGCTATTGCAAATGTCACGCACCTTGATGCATCCATAACTACCCGTAGAGCTATTTCATCTATATCAGGGACGAATTCTAAAACAGATTCTTTTATTGGGATAAAGACATCTGTATCAAATACACTGGGGACACCTTGAACAACCATTGCGATTCTTTCAAGTCCCATTCCTGTGTCTATATTTTTCGTTTTCAGGGGCTCAAGTGTTCCATCATTTCTCATATTATACTGCATAAAGACGAGGTTCCATATTTCAAGATACCTATCACAATCACATATGGGTTCTGAACAAACATGTTCTTGTGGTCCATCTCGCACAACAATGATTTCAGAGCATGGTCCGCATGGTCCTTGTTCTCCCATCATCCAGAAATTGGATTCCTTGCCTGCTCTTACTACCTTTCTTATATCTGTTTCCTCAAGCCAAATCTTTTCTGCTTCATCATCTTCTTCATAAACAGTTGCAATAAGCTTTTCCTTCGGGATTTTTAGTACATCTGTTATGAACTCCCATGCAAGAGATATTGCTTCTTTTTTGAAATATCCTCCAAATGAGAAATTCCCGAGCATTTCAAATAAAGTCATATGCCTTGCTGTTCTACCAACATTTTCAAGGTCATTATGCTTTCCACCAGCTCTTATACATCTTTGGACGGTTGCGACATTTCTGAAATCTGGTTCTATTTCTCCCAAGAAATATTTTTTAAATTGCACCATTCCGGCGTTTGTAAAAAGCAATGTCGGATCATCTTGAGGTACAAGTGATGAAGATGGTAGAACTTTATGTCCCTTTTTTTCAAAAAAGTTTAAAAAGGCTTTTCTTATTTCATTTACTCTCATATATAGGCCGAATATATAAATTTAGTCGTAGCAATGTTTGAGATGAATTATCTGTTTTGTTTATTGTATATTTTTTATTATGCCACTGATTCAATGGATCTGCTTTGAATGAGATGTGCTACTTTGTTGTGAAATTTGGTTTGTATTCAATATTGAAGGTTTGTTATATTTTTGCATAGTTTTTGGATGATTACGAAGTTTGATTAGGTTCTAAACCGTTATCGTATTTTACGATAAAGGAAGTTATTTTGTTGATTCTGATGATTTTTGAATGTTGTAATCATAGTCAAAATACTGATTTATGTATTTTACTTTTCATATCATAAACTCACTATTTAAAAAACATTTTTGGTTTGATAGATGCAACAAAGCAAACATATTCATAAAATTCCGATGAGATTAAGCTTAATGCAACACAGCAAATACATTATCGCTTTGTTGCGATGCCTTTTCTTAAAAACTCCTTAAGAAGCTTTTTCCATTAAAAAATATCATTTTACCGTAAGCTGAAATCTAGTTTATTGTCAGAAGGTCCGAACTTTTAGAAACTGTTGTCCTTCAGCCTTTCTGAGAACTCCTTCAAATTCTTTGCTTTAATTATCTCCTTCTTCAGTTCCTTGAGTCTATCTATATCTGAAATCTCTCTTATCTTCTTCATAAGCCTCAAACCCTTTTTACCAAATCTTAACTCAAGGCCTAAAGCTATCGCACTGTATAGCCCCTCCCTTAATCCTGTTTCCCTTCCTTCCTTTAGTCCAGCTTCCCTCCCTTCCTTATACCCCCAAAGCTTTGTTATATCTATCTCTA
>CAZRNR010000071.1:0-8631 GCA_964601505.1 uncultured bacterium
TATTTATTTGACAAAGCAGTTAAGTTATTGCTTTGCCTTTTGAAAGATTTGGGTCATTTAGAATCTATGTTGCATTTGAATTCAATTAAGATTATTCTGTTTTAGTTCTTTGTCAGAAGAATTGAACTTTGCAACTGATTGAGCTTTGAGGGTAAGACAGTGGAGTAATTCAGTTTTGATTTGAGGGTATTATGGAAAATATTTGAAAAAGTTTTTTTTTGATCTTATTTTTATATTTTGAAGATAATATGCAAGACATTTCAAGTGTTGTTGAGGAGAGTTTGAGTAAAGGTAAGAGATATTTTGAGATGGAAAGTAATGTTTATAAGATAAGGGATTACGAGCTTACTATTATTCTGAGACCGGACCTGAGTGAGGCTGAGGAAAAGGAGGTCGTATCACAGATAAAATCTCAGATATTAAAAAATTTAGGCAAGATAAACTACGAAGAAGGACCTAATCAAAGAATTTTAGCATACAATATTGGTAAGTATGATAGAGGTAAGTTCTACTATGTTGAGTATTCTGGTGTTGCACAGCCTGAGATAAAATTTTTGAAACTCAATCCTAATGTTTTGAGGTATCTTTTGGTTTTGAAGGAACCTGTTGAAACAAAGGGACATATATGGAGAAAGAAGATGAAAGAGAATCTGAGTAAGTAGCTCCTTTTCTAAGGATGATTACGAACTTTTTGGGTATAATTATTTTCTCTTTTAGGGCTTTGAGGGAAATTGCAAAGCCTCCCTATAGATTTTATCTTATATTTAAGGAGATAGAGTTTTCAGGTGTCAGGTCTCTTCCGATAATAGCTATAACATCTATTTTTCTTGGTATGGTATTCACTCTGCATTCAATCCGCGCTTTTTCAATTGTGAAGATGGAGTCCTTGGTTGGCCCTTCTGTTATGCTTTCATTTGCCCGGGAGCTTGCAAGTGGTTTTTCTGGACTTATAGTCACGGGTAGAGTTGGAGCTGCTTATTGCTCACAGATAGGAACAATGAAAATAACTGAACAGCTCGATGCACTATATATGATGGGAATATTACCGATTCACTATGTTGCCGTCCCAAAAATCATAGCTTTGGCAATAGTAATGCCACTTATATATTTTTTCTTCATGTTCCTTGGTATGATCGGAGGAATCATATCAGCTTCTATGTATTCTATAGAACCTCTTCTCTTTCTTAAAGATGTTCATTCGTGGGTCGGAATAGATGATCTTATTCTTGGAATCGTAAAATCTTCCGCTTTCGGAATGACTATAGGCTTCACCTCATGCTACTTTGGTTTCATAACAAAAGGTAGCACAGAAGCTGTTGGACAGAAAACTACCGAATCTATAGTTTATTCTATGGTGATAATATTTATCATAAACTATATAATATCATCTCTGTACTACGCAATATTTTGATCTTTTTGGATATATGTATTTTGTTATACCCAGAACGTATTTTTTTCCATTAATCAAACAGTATAATCTAAAAATTCCTGATTTTATGAAACAGATATGTTTGAGAATAAAAAAGTTTAAGAAATGTTCTCCAGATTGAAAAGTTCTCTTTTTGTTTTCTTTGTCCTCTTCGGTGTTTTAGGAGTTTTTGCATTTGCCCAGCAAGGGAATCAAGTGAAGGAAAAAGATTTTGATTTCTGGAGAGCTGTTTTTTACAAAAACCCATTTCCTCAAAAACCTCCACAGCCTATAAAGTTTCCTCATAATATACATGTTCAAAAGCTCGGGATTGACTGCAAATTTTGTCATTACTATGTTGAGAAATCAAAATACGCCGGTGTCCCTTCTGTCTCAGATTGTATGGGATGTCATAGATATGTTTCATCTGTTATGGATAAACCAGAAATAAAAAAACTTTTTGAATACTATGAGCAAAAGAAAAATATCCCGTGGATAAAAGTTCATAACCTGCCAGATTTTGTTAGATTTACCCATAGGATGCATATTAATGCTGGTCTTGAATGTTATGAATGCCATGGAGATGTAGCTTCTATGGATACCGCTTATAGGGTAGCTCCACTTTCTATGGATTGGTGTCTAAATTGTCACAGACAGAAAAATGCTTCAACAGAATGTAATGCATGCCATTATTGAAGGAGGGAGGTAATAGTCATGAACACTAAATCAAATGTAGATCTTTCAAGGAGGAACTTTTTTAAGATCTTTGGTAAAGGTTCTGTAGCTGTTGGAACTATTGCATTGATTGAAAGTTGCGTTAAAAAACCAGAACCGGAAAAGCTTCTACCTTACCTTGATATCCCAGATGCAATAATCCCGGGTGTTCCATATTACTATGCTACGACATGCTCTGGTTGCCCGGCGTCTTGTGGGATACTTGTTAAAACAGAGGATGCTATTGCAAGAAAGATAGAAGGAAATCCAGATCATCCTCTGAGTGCTGGAAAGACTTGTGCAAGGGCTCAGGCAATCTTGCACCAGCTTTATTCACCAGATAGGATCAAAGAGCATTTACTAAGGGAAGACGGCAACTCAAGGCCTATCTCTACAGACGAAGTGATTCAAACTATAGTTGATAAGATAAAACAATCAGATCCGAAAAAGATTTTCTTGATTACGAATAACATAACGGGCAAGACTGAAAGCTTTTACATTGAGTTTGCTGATTCTATTGGGATACCGCATGAAAACATAATAAGATGGGAAACATTTTCTTTCTCTGGAATAAGAAAGGCTTGCGAGATACTATTTGGAATTTCATCGGTTCCGATTTTCAGAATAGATCAAGCAGATTTTATCCTTTCTCTTTCTGCTGATTTTCTTGATGTTGGTCCTGTTTTATATTCAAGGTGGTTCGGAAAGTTTATATCAGTTGATGAGAATACCGGAAGAAAAAATAGATTTATTCATGTATCCCCTCGCCTTAACTTGACGGGTCAAAATGCTCAAAAGTGGATAAAGGTCAAACCCGGAGGAGAGTTGCTTTTTGCATCTCTTCTACTTAACAAGCTTATTGACGAAAAATTCCAAGATTATTCTTATCTAAAGGTTAATGTTCCTGCAGGCCTCCAAGATAAATACGGTATATCACCAAATGATGTTGAGCTCGTAGCAAAACTTATTTTGAGTTCAAAATCACCTTTAGTTATCCCTCCTTCTTGTGGTTTTGAGACAAATATATACATAATTACTTTTCTTTTAAATTACATACTCGGGAGCTGTGGGGAAAGAATAACCTTTGACCCTTCTTTCTCATATGACAAGCTTGCATCTTATTCAGATATAGTTTCCTTTGCAAATAAAATCAAGAGCAAGCAGGTTGATATTGTTTTTGTCCTAAATAAGTTTGACATCGTTTATACTGCTCCAAATATTCTTAGGTCTGCTTTAAAGGAAGTTCCATTTTTGGTTTCTTTCTCATATCATCAGAATGAGACGTCGGATTTGGCTCATCTTGTTGTTGCAGATTTGCATCCTCTTGAGTCGTGGGGAGATTCGGAGATTGTAAAAGGTTTGGTGAGTTTTTACCAGCCAGTTATCAGGCCATTGTATCAGGAATATCAAGCGGAAGACATTCTGATGGCCGTTGCTAATAAAGTTAAGGAAAACGCTTTTCAGTATCAAAGCTTTAAAGATTATGTCTTCTCACAGTATTCAGATGAAGAAAGAGTGAGTTATCTTGAAAAAGGAGGATTGTTCAGATTTGATCTGAAGCGAAGTCAGGTTAGTCTCAAGCCATCTGTTGTGGATCTACTCAAAAACATAGAATTTTATGAACCAACTCAAAATATTGGCCTCTCTGCTTATCCATCTTATCACCTTTATGATGGGAGATTGGGGAACTCTCCATGGATTCAAGAATTTTTTGATGTTTCAAATAGGGTGGCATGGACGAACGTTTTTGAGATAAGTAAGAAAACTGCTCAAAAACTCGGTCTGAAAAATGGAGATATAGTTCAGGTTGATATAAATGGCAAGAGAGTTGAGCTTCCTGTCTGTGTCTATTACGGTGTAGTTGATGATGTTGTTTTTGTATCTGTTGGTCGTGGTCATAAAAAGTATGGCAGATTTTCAGCTAATGGTTATAACATATTTGAGTCTCTTGAATCATATGATAAAGATTCAGGAGAGCTTTTATATTTCATCTCGAATGTTTCTGTTTCCAAGACTGGTAAGAGGCTCAAACGTCTGACCACAAATGAAGGTGTTCCAAGACTGTTAGGTAGAGATGCTGCATTTTTCTCCACCACTCAATCATTGCCTGAACAAGACTATCATAAAAAGATCAAGGAATATGAGGAAGTTTTGAAGAAGAGATTTCAGAAAGGGGATTGGGAAAAGTATGGAAGGGATTCTGGTAAGAAATCTCAGTATAAATGGGGTATGAATGTTGACCTTGATAAGTGCATTGGTTGTCAAGCTTGTGTGATTGCTTGTCAGATTGAAAATAATATACCTTTTGTCGGAGAAAGAGAAGTTGTTTGGGGAAGAGAGATAAATTGGATAAGGATTGAACGTTATTGGGTTTCGTCTTCTGAGATTTTGAATAAGAGTGAGCACGGTGGACACTCATTAGATGATGAAGAAATGTTTCCAGTTTTTGTTCCTATGATGTGCCAGCAGTGTGATCATGCACCTTGCGAATATGTCTGTCCAGTTTATGCGACCGCTCATACGTCAGACGGTTTGAACTATCAGACATATAACAGATGTGTTGGAACTCGTTTCTGCGCGAACAACTGTCCTTATAAGGTAAGATATTTCAATTGGCATGATTATTATAAGAATATCCCAGAACCTCTGAATATGGCATTTAATCCGGATGTGACCGTCAGGTCAAAGGGTGTTATGGAGAAATGCACATTTTGTGTCCAGAGGATAAGGTCTGCTTATCACAATGCGAAATTGGAAAAGAGAGATGTTAAGGATGGTGAAGTTGTTCCAGCTTGTGCTCAGGTATGTCCAACGGAGGCTATAACCTTTGGAAACATCAAAGATGAGAATTCGCAAGTGTCGCAGGGGAGGAAATCAAAGAGAATTGATTGGGCGCTCAAGGAGCTTGCAACAGATCCAGCGGTTGTATATCTTGAAAAAGTTTTTGATGGAGATATTTTGAAAGAATGAAAGCAAGTGGAGGTAAGATCTATGAGATCAGAAGGAGAGAGGAGGATAGCCATTGATATACATGAGGGGATGTCCCCTGAAGCGAAGGAGTAT
Organism: uncultured bacterium; assembly: GCA_964601505.1. GTDB lineage: Bacteria > Calescibacteriota > Calescibacteriia > Calescibacteriales > Calescibacteriaceae > DRWZ01. The sequence continues at coordinate 5,186 of CAZRNR010000071.1, forward strand.
GGAAAGCAATTTTCTTACTCTGAGATATCTGAGGAGATATGGCGTGCTTCCCAGAAGCCTTCTTTGATGTATTTTTTAGCTTTAGGTTTTTGTGTTTCGCTCGTTCTTCTCGGTCTTGGAACTTTTGCTTACATGGTCATAAGGGGGATGGGAGTTGCTGGATTCACGCCACCTATTTTTTGGGTCCATTTCATAGTTAATTTCGTTTTCTGGGTTGGTATCGCTCACTCGGGAACTTTGATTTCGGCCGTTTTGCATCTTTTCCGTTCAAAGTGGAGAAGAGGGATATTTAGAATAGCGGAAGCTATGACAGTTTTTGCTGTTCTCACTGCCGGTCTTTTCCCCCTTATTCATATAGGTCGTCAGTGGTATTTCTATTGGCTTGTTCCGTATCCTAACCGTGGGATGTGGGTTAATTTCAAATCAGCTTTGATGTGGGATTTCGTTGCAGTTTTGACATACCTTACCGTAAGTGCAATGTTCTTTTATGTCGGCATGATCCCTGACCTTGCTACTTTCAGAGATAGAGCCAAAGGTATAAGGAAATTTATCTACTCTTTGCTTTCTTTGGGATGGAAAGGAACAGATAAAGAATGGAGACATTACAATAGGTCATATATGTTCTTTGCTGCTTTTGCAACTCCACTTGTCATATCGGTTCACTCCGTTGTGTCTTTAGACTTTGCTTCCGGTGTTATCCCAGGTTGGCAAAGTACTATATTCCCCCCATACTTTGTTGCTGGTGCTATATTCTCTGGGATGGCTATGGTCGTGACTATAGTGACTCCATTAAGAAAACTTATGCGTCTTGAAAAATTTATAACAGACTGGCACTATGATCATATGGGAAAGATAATCCTTGTAACCGGCCTTATAGTTACATACTCTTATGTTGTTGAGTTTGTTTTGGCATTATTTTCTGGTAACATTTATGAGTATCAGCAGTTTATATACCGGGCAACAGGTGATTACAAACTACCGTTTTGGGGGATGGTTTTCTGCAATTGTGTAGTTCCTCTTCTTATGATTTCTAAAAAAGTCAGAACAAATGTTTGGCTGATGTTTGTTCTTTCAATATTTGTTAATATAGGGATGTGGCTTGAAAGATTCAACATAATAATGATATCTCTATCTCATGATTTCCTCCCATATGCTTTTGGGACTTATATTATGAGGTGGCCGGAATGGGCTATAACACTTGCAAGCTTTGGTTGGTTCTTCATGTGGTTCCTTCTTTTCGCTAAGTTTTTCCCTGTCATATCAATTGCAGAAACAAAAGAACTTGTTCCAAAACCTTATAGAAAAGGAGGGGATGTCCATGGGTAAGGTAGTTTTAGGTAAGTTTTCTTACCTGGATGACGTTGATCAGGTAATAGATGAACTTCTAAAAGCTGGACATGATAAGAAGAAAATAGAGTTTATTTCATCTTTCCCTGTTGAGGATGTAATAGAGAAGCTTGGTGGGACGGATAGTCCTGTTAAGTTTTCTGTACTCACAGGGGGACTTTTAGGTTTTTCTGCAGCTATAGCTCTCGTGCTTGTGACATCTTTAGCTTATATTCTACCTGTTGGAGGGAAACCTGTTGTTGCTTGGATACCATATGTTATAGTCATGTTTGAACTGACAGTTCTTTTGGGTTCAATATTTAATCTGCTTGGAGTTATTTTGCTTTCACGCCTTCCAGATGTTTTCTTTTTCTTCGGTTGGAAGGCTTATCTTCCTTCTTTTTCAGATGATAAGTTTGGTGTCGCTGTCTATACCGATAAGGTTGATGAGGTAGTTGCCATTTTCAAGCGAAACAATGCAGAGGAGGTAAGGGAGTATGAGGCATAATATTACATTTATTATTATTTTTCTTTTAATCTCTGTTTTGGTTTTTGTTGGGGAGGTTAGGTCTTGGCCATGGAGTAGAGATATGTACTTTAGTCCTGTTATTACTCATGAGAAGAAACCTTCTAAAGATCCGGAGTCTATACCTACTGGGGGTGTGAATCCTGTAGTTTTAGCAAAGAGGAAATTACAGAATCCAGTTTTAGTCAAAAATGCTTTTGCTGACTTTAAGAATCCTGTGCGTCCCACTGATGAATCAATAAAGAATGGGGAAAGACTTTATAACATATATTGTTCAGCATGTCATGGTAAAACTGGTATGGGAGACGGTGAAGTTTCAAAGAAGATGGTTCCCCCCCAGAATCTCCAATCTGATTATGCTAAGAATCTTTCTGATGGGTATATCTTTGCAACTATTGTAGGCGGAGGAGCAATAATGCCATCACAAAAGAAAGCTCTTACGCAAAAAGAGGTCTGGGATATAGTTAATTACGTAAGAAAACTTCAGGGGTTTGATCCTGCTTCAAGATGGGATGAGTTGAATAAAAAATAAGGGGGTAGAATTTATGAGGCACTTTGAATTCACTGAAACAGAAGCGAGAAGGAACTTCTTTGAAAAAAGAGTGAATCCGTTGGCTTACATTGTTCTTGGAGCTTCATTAGTTCTAAGTTTTCTTGCTTTATCAAGTGATCCAAAAAGATTTTGGGGAATATTCCATACAAATCTTCTTTTCTTCCTTGGTATAGCTCAGGGAGGAGCTTTGTTCTACGCACTTGTGAAGGCTACAAAGGGATATTGGTCTATTCCGATTTTGAGGGTTATTCCATATTCCATATTATTGCTACCTATCATAACCATCTTATTTTTTGTTGAGTGGATTTTTGGTGGTAAATATATCTTCCCTTATTTTGATCCGGAGCAGATACATCATCACAGATTTGGTTGGCTTTCGCCTTCCTTCGTTTTTACGCGTGATGCTATCATATTGATCGTCATGAACTTTTTAAGCTTTCGTCTTGTTGGATATTCTCTTTCTGCAGATGGATTGAAGATACCTTTTATACCATCCCCACAGGTTTCCCCAGATGTTGCGATAAGAAGGATTCACCTGATTAGCAAGATTGTTCTTGTCTTGTTTGTAGCAGGATACACAATCTTTGGTTGGGATCAGGCAATGTATCTTGACCCCCATTGGTATAGCACAATTTTTGGAGCCCGCTTCTTTATAACCATGCATCTTACTTATCTTGCTACATTAGGATTTATCAATTCATTTCTTATGACCAAAGAGGATTTTGCTCAGAAAGTTGGGAAAAAATATCTCAACAATGTTGGAACTCTTATTTTTGGTTTCTGTATATTCTGGTCATATCTCTTTTACGCTGAGCTCGTGGTTACATACATGGGAAATATACCAGAGTTCTCTCACTGGTATGTCGAAAGAATGTATTCGCCCTGGAGAACTACATTTTGGCTTGAAATAATTTTGGTTTTCGTTATCCCATTCCTGACTCTTCTTCATATACCTATAAAAACGAATCCGAAGATTTTACCATTTATAGCTTCCCTGATTCTTCTTGGACTTTTTCTCAGAACGTACGATGTGGTTTATTT
>CAZRNR010000072.1:0-8558 GCA_964601505.1 uncultured bacterium
AATCAGTATACTATGATTGCAACAGAGCAAATGATTAAAATTATTTGATGGCTTCTCATAAGATAGCTTTGATATCAGATATACATGCGAATCTGGAGGCTCTTGAGCAAGTTTTAAGAGAAATAGAAAAGCAAAAAGTTGATAAGATAATATGCCTTGGAGACATAGTTGGCTACGGAGCTAATCCAAGGGAATGTATTGAGCTTGTGAGAACAAATTGTAGTGTAGTCCTACTTGGTAACCATGATGAAGCTGCTTTTTCTCCTGAAATTGCACAGCTGTTTGTTGAACACGCTAAATTCTCGGCTCAATGGACTCGCAATCAGCTTGATGAAGAACACATAAATTGGATGAAATCATTGCCTTATACATATCAAGAAGGAGAATTCTTTTTCTCTCACGGTGCTCCTTATTCTCCTGAAGACTTTATTTATCTGGTATCAAGGGAAGCAGCGTATTGGTCTTTAAGGTATATAAAGTCTATAGGTGTAAACGCTAGCTTTTGCGGTCACGCTCATATAACCTATGTCTTTGGATTTAAAAGAGACGGAAGCTTCGTTATAGATGCTCCAGATACCTTGGATTTCTCCGAGTATGATTCTGTTTCCATAAACGTTGGTAGTGTGGGGCAACCAAGAGATGGTGATCCTCGTGCAGCCTTTGGGATAATTGAAGATAGATTCTACAGAAAGTTCAGAGTAAATTATGATATAGAGAGTGCTTCAAGAAAAATAAGATTGGCTGGCCTTCCAAAAATACTTTATGAAAGATTATTTCTAGGAAGATAGTGTGTGTCTGATCATAGATATTGCTTTATCTAATCTGCTTTCAACTTCTTCCTTACCAAGTACATATATTATATCAGAAAGGGGAGGACTTACAAGTTTGCCATAAAGTGCTAATCTTATAGTTTGAGCTACATCTACTGTCCTGGTTCCGTATCTTTCTGATGCCTGTTTAAGGAAAGAATCAAACTTACCATCTTCAGATAGAAATCTTTTAAAGTCTAAAAGAATGTTTTCCCCAGTCTTGTTGAAGAACTTCTTTATTCCTTCTGTATCATATACCTCAAGATTGAGAAGTGGTATTATCATATCTTTCATTTCTATCATTGTTCTAACTCTTGTTTTTATCTGGGGCATTATCTTTTTAATTTTTTCGCGCTTATCTTCAAAGGATTTTTTAAATTCATCAGGTATGAAAATATATAGCCTTTTTATTATCTCATCGTCTGAGATTGTTTTTAACCAGTAAGAGTTAAGCCAATAGAGTTTTTTGAAATTATATCTTGCTGGAGAGCTATTGACTTGTGTTATATCAAAAAGCTCAATTAATTCTTGCATAGAGAAAACTTCCTTGTCTCCGTATGCCCAGCCAAGGCGTGCTAGGTGATTAATTATTGCTTCTGGCAAAAAACCCTCTTTTATAATCAGATCATAAACATATATTGACTTCGAGAATTCCTCCCTTTTTGACAGTTTTCCATCGCCTTCATCCGGGAGTATTAAAGGAAGATGAGCAAATTGAGGAACCCACCCTAATATAGAAAACAGCAATATCTGCTTTGGAGTATTGGAGATATGATCTGCTCCTCTTATTATGTGCGTTATCTTGAAATCAGCATCATCAACAACAGAGGCTAAATTATATGTAGGTGACCCATCGGATCTCATAAGTGTGAAGTCTTCTATCTCCGTGGTTTCAACCTTTATAGTTTTCATAACGATATCCTGGAATTTAACCTCAAGTATATCATCTGGAACCTTAAACCTTACGGCATATGGAAGATTCTTTATCCCAGCATTTCTACATGTTCTGGGATATTTTGGAGTTAGTCCAGCTTTCAGTGCATTTTGCCTGTATTTCTCAAGCTCTTGTGGTGTGCAATAGCATCTATACGCATATCCTTTCTCAAGAAGAAATTCAACAACTTCTTTGTATCTTTCAAGTCTTTCCGATTGTCTGAATTTCTGGTCTGCTTTTATTTCCAGAAGGGTAAGACATTTTTCTATCTCTTCTTCAAAAACTTTCTGTGATCTCTCCTTATCTGTGTCATCTATACGGAGAATAAATTTACCTTTGTTCTTTTTGGCCCAAAGGTAAGAAAATAAAGCTGTTCTAGCAACCCCTATGTGAAATCTCCCGGTCGGAGACGGTGCAAATCTTGTTGAAATCATAAGTTATTCTTTTATACTCTAAATAACTCGATTATGATTTTTAGAATTTGTTGCTGATAAATAAAACAACTGATTTCTGTTTTATTTAGGTACGCTTGAGAGGTTATATACTAAAAAGCATAGATTTACATGATAAAATTGCCTTAAGAAGGTTTATATTGCTTTTTTTCTATAAACGAATATATATAAAAATAAGATAGTTGTTAATTTTGACTCCCTTGGATATAACGTCGATGGAATTGTTTGAATTTATGAAGCTAGAGGAGAAGCTTTGAGTTTTGCAGATAAAGCCGAACTTGCTAAAATATCCAAACCTTTCACAATATTCTGTGCGAACTATTGATAAAGCTTAGATTCATACGATTCTGCAGGTGTGAAGAGGAAAACAAAGTTTCTCTAAAAGAGAATAAAGCATCAGAGAAGATTCCCTTATCTTTTTTAGATCTTTAGAATAATCCATAAATTAATTAACTGAGGGGTGTTCATAATTAAGCAAGAGTTTATCCTTACCCCTCCTGCTCCTATTACATGGATTAATTTTTTATATAAAGAAGAGGTGATGGAATTATGAACACCCTTGATAAAATAGGTTATATTCTTTATGAGTATTCGCTTTGCAAATATTTATGGGTATTTAAAAATAGAATGAAGTGGAATATGTGAATTTCAGGAATAGAGTTTAAAATTATTAAAAAATGATTGAGAATTATGAACACTCCTCAATTAACTTCAGGTGGAATAAAACGAGTAATTGCTTAAATAATAGATTATTCTAAAAATATGGAAATATCACGCGGTATGAGTTGAAAATTTTGTTAATGCCTGATATGATACATAGAGAATAATTTTGGATAATCTATCTATAGTAAAGGAATCTATAACAAAATATTAGTTTGGAATAATGTGTATAACTACCTAATTAAAAAAATGAAAAGGGAAAATATAAATGGAAAGGATATTATGTAAATCTAGAGCAAAGAAACAATTAATGGTAAAAGATGAAGCATTAGATTACGAAATTTTTCAATTTACAGTGGATAAAGCTCTAAAAAACATAAAAAAAGATTACGGATTGTTTTTTACTCCTCAATGGATTGTCGATTTTATGGTTAAGTTAGTTAATTTTAACGAACTTGTTAATAAAAAAGATTTAGCCATACTGGAACCTGCTTGTGGGTTAGCCCAATTTTTAATGGGGATAAAGAAAAACTATCCTTTTATTTTTAAAAAAGCAAAACTTATTGGAGTCGAAATAAACCAGGAAGTTATAAATTATCTGAAAACCTTAAACATTGATGGTTTTAAATTAATTGAAGGAGATTACCTTCTTTGGGAAAGCAAAGACTATTTTGATTTAATAATTGGAAATCCACCATATGGTATTCCAAGTCTTTCGGAACACTATACAATAAAAGTTCCACCATTAGTAAAAGAAAAATATAAAAATCTGTATGAAACATGGTATGGAAAATACAACGTTTATGGTGCATTTATAGAGAAATCAATTAAATTACTCAAGCCAGAAGGACAATTGATTTTTATCGTTCCAGCTACATTCATTATTCTTGATGAATTTAAAAAACTAAGAGCTTTTTTATCTCAAAATGGTAAAGCTGAAATAATATATTTGGGTTCAGAGGTCTTTCAACCGGAAGCTGATGTTTCAGTACTTGTTCTTAATTTCATCAAATCAAGTATTTTAGCAAACACGGTGGAACTTTCTGAATACAAGGGAGGTAAAATAAAAACAATAAAAGTTGGATCTAACTGGAAAGGTGAGATAGTTACATTTGAGACAAATTTTAGTAAGGCTTTGGAATCTAACTCATCCTATAAGTTAGGTGATATTTACGATATAAGAATTTCACCAAGAACTCCAGAAATTAAAAATAACCCATACATAGTTAAAGATGAAGTTCCCAATAGTGATTAATACTTACCACTCCTAAATGGCAAAAATCTTAAATGTAAGAAAATTGTCTATGATAATATCAGTGGTTATTGGATTAAAAAATCGGAAATAAAAAAACTTAGAAAATACTTTGGTTCACCACATATCGTAGTTGGATTAGGTTTTAGGGAAAATGGTGGAGTTGCAGCTGCCTACGATGAAAAATGTTATCCCTGGATGGGTGATGTTTACCATCTTTTAAGAAAAACTGGTTTATTTGATTTAAATTTTGACATGAGTGATATGGATGTTGTTGATTATCTCAATTCTGAATATGTTAAACATTATGTAAAGGATGTTTACAGAGAAATTACTTACCATCTGAGCATTACTCAATTGAAAAACCTACCATTACCTAATAAAAGGGAATGGAAGAGGATAAAGGAAGAGAAAATATCATGAAGTATGTAATTTAAAGAACTCCAAAGGTTTAGAGAATTTTTAGAATCTATTCCACTTGATGAATATCATAAAGAATTAAAAGATGTTAAATGTTTGGAGCAAGACTTGCCTAAGGAGATATTACCTTTAACCTCGATATTTAGATATTACTGGGAGCAGAGGAATTTTTTAAGTTTTGAGGATTGGTTTGAAAAGTTTTGGGAAGAAATTAATACTAATTCAGTAAGTAAAAGCTCACTTGAAAAGTTCAAAAAGTATTACTTTAACAGAGAATTAGATGAAGATATTGGTTTAAAATAGGATTTAAAGCAAGAATTTATCGGACATGGATTTCTATCCTTACCCAGTTAGATTTTTGTTATTTGTTTGGATATGTTTGTTTCAACCGAAACAGATAACTTAAACTTGAATGTAGTGCTGAGTTAGATATGAAAGGAATTGATGCAAGGGTGAATAATATTGAAATTTCAGATAGCTAAAATCATCCAAATGAAAGAGGCTCGTAGTGCAAGTAAAAGGAAAAATTTAGTTATTATTCCTTATCCGATGTTTAATATTGATGAACTTGAAAGGAAAATTCTTAATAATATTTTATTAGACTTTCAAACGGTTTTGTTGTTTTTCATGAGAATTACCTCAAACCTATAATAGGTAATCAAATTTATCGGAAATGCCAAGGTAAGCGTAGGAATAACTGGATTTATTTCATATGTTCTAAATTTTTGATCTTTTTATATCTATACTGAGGAATAATAGTATCAAACAAGGGTGGATCAGCAACAAGTTAATTAATTTTTTATTTTTAGAAAATTATATTTTAGTATTATAGTGAAATTTATAGGAAAATATACGGCGGATAGGATAATTGAAATTTTTGCAAAACATATATCTTCTGCAAAAGTTAATCTTTTCAAAGAAGTTGGTTTCGATCTTATAATTGGAAGGAGAGAAGGTATATGGATTGAAGATGTTCAGACTGGTAGGAGGATAATAAACTGCCATTCAAATGGCGGTGTATTTAATCTTGGACATAGAAATCAGAAGATAGTTTCAGTTCTGAAGGAAGCTCTTGATGAACTTGATATTGGTAATCACCATCTTATAAGTGAGGCGAGAGCAAGGCTTGCTGAATTTTTTGTTTCTTTAGCTCCAAGATCCTTAGATAAGGTCCTATTCTTCTCAGGTGGTGGAGAGGCTGTTGATTTTGCTATAAAGCTTGCAAGAGGCTATACTAGAAAGAGAAAAATAATCTCAGCATATGGGGGGTACCATGGACATACAGGGCTTGCCCTAGCAGCGGGAGATATTAAATACAAAAAATATTTCCTACCTCTTGCTCCGGGATTTATTCAGGTTCCGTTTGGAGATTTAGAGTATCTATCAAAAACTATTGATAATGATACTGCTGCTGTTATATTTGAAACGATTCCTGCTACATATGGAATATATATCCCTCCAAAGGATTTTTTCAAGAAGGTAAAATCTCTATGTGAAAAATATGGTGCTCTTTTGATAATAGATGAAATTCAAACTGGACTTGGTAGGACCGGAAAGCTTTGGGGAATACAAAATTTTGATGTTGTTCCAGACATAATGGTTGTCGGAAAGGGGCTGAGTGGTGGAATTTATCCTATGGCTGCAGCTTGTTTCAAAAGTAAGTATGAATCTGTTTTTAAAAAAGAACCTTTTCTGCATGTATCAACATTCGGTGGATCAGAGCTTGGTTGCATCGTTGCCCTTGAAGTCCTTAAAATCTCAAGTTCTACAGAATTTCTTGAGAATGTAAATTATATAGCAAAGATCTTTGCGGATGGATTTAATCAGCTCAAAAACGATTTTTCCAATTATATCACAGAAATAAGGCAGCTTGGGCTTATGATGGGGGTAAAATTTAAAAATGAACTCTGGGGACCTCTTATGTCAAAAGCTTGCTTTGATGAAGGTTTGCTCTGCGTTTATTCAAACAATGATAAATCCGTTCTCCAAGTATTGCCTCCTTTGATATTACAAGAAGATCAAGCAAGGGAAATTATTTTGAGGTTGAGAAAAGCTATTGAAAGAGCTTCAGATAGACGATACCAGCTTAAAGTTATATCATCTTTTGTGAAAGCCCAGATGAAGAATCAGATTGATTATTTTAAATCGCTTTTTTGACTTTTTCTATGTATGTTTTAGAAGTTTCTGAACTTGAACAGAAACTGGAAGAATTTGAAAAAAATTCTGATATTCATAAACCTCACAACAGTAAAATTCCATTTGAAGTTCTGGGATATGGAGAAATAAGCGTTGTTATATCCATAAAGGGTTTAGAAAATTTTGTTTTAAAAAGGCTACCCATATTCAGGAATTATGATGAGTGTCTTTATTACAAAAAAATATTTGATGAGTATGCAGATATACTCACTAAAAAGGTTGGAATTTCTATTCCTTATCAGGTCGGAATAGCTCTAAATCTGAGCGAACCTGTTTTCTACTCTGTACAGGAGAAACTACCTAAGGAGTGGCTTGGTCAGTTTGTTTTCAACTCGCTTGAAAATCCATCAGATGTTCAAAATTTTATAGGTCGTATTGTTGAAGAGATAAAGAGAGTGTGTCGCTTTAACTCGATGAAAGATGAAGTTTATAAGATTGGAATAGATGCACAGCTTTCAAATTGGGCCTTGAAGGGGGGATTGGAAAATTTATCTTCTGGAGATTTATTATATATTGATACGTCAACCCCTTTGATCAAAGAGAATGAAAAAGAAAAACTCCCGGCAGATAATTTCCTTTCAAGCACTCCTCCTATTTTGAAAATTCTGATAAAAAAATTGTTTATGAAGGAAGTTCTTGAACGATATTATGATTGTCGTTCTATAATCCTTGATTTCTCTTCAAACCTTCTCAATGAAGATAATAAAGAGAATGTTAAAATCTCTTTGGATTTTATTTCTCGGCATGAAGGTATAAACCTTGAAGACATAATATCTTATCATAAAAAGGATTATACAATCTGGAAAACCTTCTGGATCTCAAGAAAAATTCATAGATTTCTTCTTACAAAATTCGGTAGAAGGTATAAATTTTTGATACCTCAAAAGATTTCTGTAAAGAAATTGACAAAAGAAGATATAATGTATTTTAAGACTTAAATAATATTTTATATTCATCTTTTCTATTTATATTTTGTTTATCTTTCTATTTTTTTTATGTGTAGTGTTTCGATTGTCATGTTGAATGATTGGAAACTCCAATCTAGACATTTTTAAGACTATAGGTGAATGAATTCTGTATTTTCACTTATTTGTCCTTATGTTTTAGACTTTTTGATTGTCAGCTTACATGTTATTATTTGTATATGCTTTGTTGCATTCATCAAAAATTATTCTCTTGAAGTTCTCAACAAGCTGATCCAAAGTTATACAAGAAAAGAAACTGAGGTTGCTTCATTCTCAAGCTCACCCAAAGACATACATACAAACTCTTGTCGTTTCTGTCATTTTGAAAATATACATAAAAACAAAGCTCTTGATGAGGTATTCTCAAATGCAAAAGATTTAAAAGTCCCAGATCACTTTACCAAATAAAATTTCAATATGTTTGAATATGTCTGAAACAAAGCAATTTGTATATATTTTTTATCATAAAGTTTTATTTGAAAAAAAATTTTTTCTCTTTAGAATAAAGTTTTGATGATGAAACAATTTTGATGTTTTATAAATTTCTTAAGAGATTTTTATCCTATACTCTGAAAAATACTAAAAAACATAAAAGGAGGAAGCAAAATGGAAAACCTGACAGAAAAAGGTCAAAGCTTCAAACCGAAAGGGGCAATAGCTTTTATGGTTATTATGTTTTTAATATACTTTGGCATCTGGTTTTCAATATGGTTAGTTATGGCCTTAAGATGAAAATGGGGGTAGATTGTTATGAAAGACAATATAGCATCAACTGAAAGAAATATAGTATCATCTGAAAGAAATATAACGGTATCTTCTATCTTTCTTTTGCTTATTTTTCTTTCAATGATTATCTATGGAATTAAACAG
>CAZRNR010000073.1:0-8022 GCA_964601505.1 uncultured bacterium
TACGAAGTCGCTTCTGTAATTTTGAAATTTACTAATAGAGAGTTTTTGATGAGCTTATAAAGTCTGATATACAAAGGGATTTAAAAGTTCTACTCCACTTTCCAATAATCAAAATGTTTAACCATGTTTGCAAAAAAGCTTTTCTTGATTGTCAAAGCATAGAATATTTTTTGATACTGTATGAGTGATATTATAACTTTGCAACAATTTAGTTCATTTTGGTATAGCTTTTCTGATTCCGGATTAATCAAAATAGAGAAAATAAAAAACAAAAATATTAAACTGAAACTCAATGAGTGTAGGCATCATTGGAGCGGGAAGTTGGGGTTGGGCTATAGCTCATATTTCAGAAAGAAAAAAACCGGGGCAAACGCTAATATGGTCGAGGTCTAAAGAAGTCGTTCAGAGTATAAACAAGAGCGGAATAAATCCAAAAAGGTTTCCTCAATCACCGCTTAAGATAAGAGCAACAAATGAACTTGAAGAAGTTTTTTCGGAGGCGAAGATCATTTTTATTGCGGTTCCAACCTACACATTTCGTGATGTGGTCAGAAGTTTTTCAAGGTATGTTCAGGGAGATCATATAATCATAAGCACTTCAAAGGGTCTGGAGCGTGGGACTTTCAAGAGGATGTCAGAGATAATAAAGGAAGAAACCTGTTCAAAAAAGATCGGCGTTTTATCTGGACCAAACCTTGCGGCAGAGGTTATAAATGGAGATCCTTCGGGAGCAGTTATTGCCTCCTATATAAGGGAAGTTCAAGAGAAGGTTTATGAAGCTTTGCATTCACCTTTCTTCAGGATTTATCTTTCTTATGATGTCATTGGTGCAGAGTTGGGAGGAGCATTAAAGAATATATATGCAATAGCAGCAGGGATTTCTGATCATCTTGGTTTTAAGATGAATACATTTTCTCTGCTTCTTTCAAGAGCAGCAAGTGAAATGGTGAGATTTGGAGTGAAACTCGGAGCAAAGCAAGAAACATTTTTTGGCCTCTCTGGAATGGGAGACCTTTTTGCTACTGCATCATCTGATCTTTCTCGTAATAGAAGATTTGGAAAGCTTATCGCTCAGGGAGTTTCTCCTCAAGACGCGCTCAAACAAATAGGTGAGGCTGTAGAAGGATATCCAGCTACAAAAGCTGTATGGGAACTTTCTCAAAAGATGGGTATAAAGATGAACATAGTCAATGCAATATATAGTATATTATACCTCGGTAAGGATATACGAACAGCTATAATTGAACTCCTTTCTTCAGAAGTAAGAGAGGAATTCGCACTGGAGTAGCCAAGGATGAAGGGTTCTTATGTTTGGACCTTTGAGAGTGAGCAAAAAATATCCAATTATGTTATAGCCATTTTTTTCATTCTCTGGTTTTCTTTCTTATTAATTCTTGCTTTCAGACAAAGTTATATAAACGGAATAGAATCAACTGATTCGTATTTTTACCTTAAGCTCGCAGAAAGTTCTTTCATGGGTGATTCATATACGCACAGAATCTATTCACCAGGATACTCTTGGATTGTATCATTACTCCTGAATTTTGGAATTGATCTTGAAATGTCAGGAAGATTTGTATCTATTTTGTTTTCTCTACTTTCTGTATTTATCTCTTTTTTATCTCTGCGTAAATTTTTCGGAGATGCTTCAGCCTTTTTCGGAACACTCTCTATTATGTCTATACCACAATATATTTATTATTCAGTATCAACACTTCCATATACTACTGCTACATTCTTTTTCTGGTCTGTTTTCTATCTTTCTTTTTTCTCAAGAAATCTTTTTTTAGCTCTCCTTGCAGGATTACTTTGCGGGTATGGTTATGTTGTGAGACCTGAGATAATTTTAGCTATACCTCTGTATATCATTATATCAAGAAATTTTAAAAGCTTCATACTTCTACTTTTGGGATTTTTCCTTTCCTCATTACCTTATCACATTGTCTCTATCCAAGAAGGTAATCTACCTTCCATATTTTCAAAATTTATTTCTTATAGAATATCTGGTGTTGGAGTCAGTCTGCAGGAGATTTTGGAAAAATCCGAATATGTTTCAGAAAAAGCATTTGAACTGAAGAGCTATATAAGATACTTCATTTCAAATATACACCTTTCCCATAAGTATGCTATACCTAATCTGATCTCTCCTGTTTCTATCATTTTGTTTGGTCTTGGTTTGGGAGCTGTTTTGAGGTACTGGGGTCTTCTGAGACATGGTATGAAACCATTTTTTTTGCTCCTTCTTGTTTGGATTTTACCTTTATTCTCACTGGTAATAGTTGCAGATTATATGTTCGTTCAGATTTTGATAACCTTTGGCGCAGTTTGCGGTAATGCTTTAAGATTACTTGATTTTAGAAAAATATCGCTGATTTTGTTTTTCTCTGTTCTTCTGAACACTTTTTGGGCAAGTCGTCCATTTTATTCTGATGACGGTAAAAAAATATACAAGATTGCGGGTGATTGGATAAAACAAAATATCGGTTCAAAAAAAATCATATTTGAAAATTCTCCATTTACTTCTTTCTATGCCGATGGTGTATGGACACCCTCACCAAAAAACTCGGATTTAGTTGTGATTACATCAATTGATTTTACCTACCCAAGAAATTTACCGTTAATACAACTTTTTCTCTCAGAACAAAGTGAAGACTTTGAACTGATTCAAAAAATACAATATAGATCAGTTGTAGCAAAAATCTTCAAATCTAAAATTAATAAACGGTGATTTATTATATTTTGATATTTGGTATTTTTTATGTTCAAAGTAAGAAAGATTCCAGGATGTCTCCATGGTGTTAAATTTTCATATGAGGTATCACAATGGAGTCCTGAGATAGTTCTAAAACTTGTTGAACTTTTGGGAGGAGAGCTTCAGGAAATTCAGGAATCTGGATTTTTCCGCCTTGATATAAGAGATGTTGGATGTCTCACCGGAATTTATGGTCAGAACCAAGCTAACCTTATAATAAATCCGGGATCTCCCAGAACTGTTCTAAGGAGAAAGAATTACTTTGAGAAAACCTTATTGAACATTTTGCAAAACAAAGAATAGCTCAGTTTTTTAAAATAAGGGATATCTTTTCATAAATCTCTTTTATATCTTTGTATATTTTTTCCAGATCTTTTATGGAGTTTGAAAATTCCTTTAGCGATGCTGAGAAAGCTTGTGTGAGCTTTTCCTCTTCAGAGGAGAGAGCTGCTATTTCATGAAAGCTTGTTGCTACAATATCTACAGAGCTTGTAAGTTCGTTCCAAAATTCGTCAAAAATCTTCATAGTATTGGTAGATGTCTCCTGAAATTTTGCTACAGTATCTTTTACTGTTTTATCAATTGTTTTCAATTCAGATATTGTTCTTTGTGAGAGCTTTTTGATTTCATCCGCAACAACCGCGAAACCCTTACCGTGTTCTCCAGCTCTTCCAGCTTCTATTGTAGCATTAAGGGCAAGCAAACTTATCTGATCTGATATCTTTTCTATCGTTGTTACAATCTTCCTTATGTCGTTGATGTCGTTTGATAGTTTTTCAAAGCTTTTCTTTATTTCTCCAAACTTTTCAGAAAATGAAACGAACTTTGTTGTAAGCAAAGCTATTTGTTTTTCAAGTTCGTTAGTTTTAATGTTTGAATTATACGCAGTTTTACCAATGTTCCCGAAAACTTCTATAAGTTCTGCAGAAAACGTCTTGAAACTTTCTGCAAAATCTTTTAATCTATCAGGGTCAAGATTTTCAGTTATTTCTCCGATTCTAGTTTTTAGGCTGTTAAGTTTTCTGAGAATGCTTTCATATTCTTCCTTAAGGTAATTTTTATCCTTTTCTATGTGCTTTATCTTAGCTTCCAATTTTTTTCTTTCGTCTTCAAATTCTTTTGACAAACGACGATTTATTTGTGTAGATAGTATGAGTGATGTCAAAAATGACGCTATAAAAGCAATCGTTATTACGATAAATGATTTCCATTCAAATAGATCAAAAATAAATATTGTTATAGCTGTTATTCCATAGAAAGCAAAAATATTCAGCAAGTTTGCAATAAAATATTTACGATACATACAATTTAGTGTATAATTAATTTTTTTTATTAGTTTAAAATTTGATTTTTATTTTTTTATTCAATTAGCTATGTAGTTCCTTTATTTTATATTTTTCTTCTCAGATTTATAGAAGCTAAAGACTTTTAAATCTTTAAATTAAATTTTTTATAAGCCAAGTATCCTTTTCAATTCTTGAATTTCTTGATCAGATAGTTTCAGAACTTTGATCATTGCATCCATTAACTTCATTAGTGTTTGAGGATTTTCTGGAATACCATTTGGATTTGAGGTGATATCAACTTTCATGAGAAGATTTAGTCTTGCTTTGTCTAATGCTGGTATCTTTGATTTACTTTCAAACCATCTTAAGGCTTGGATTATTTTAGTATTCATATTTTGTACCCCCGTATAGGTATTCATTTTTTATTACCTCCTTTTTTCTGTTTTTTAAAAATCATTTTCTTTCACCCCATTCTGCCTCAACTACGCAATAATTTTCTCCCTGTGATCTACATTTGAGTTCTTTACCAAAGAACATCTTCCCTTGCCTGAAGAGATAGACATAAAATTCTGTATTAAGATCTGGTTTTTTAGTTATATCCCCTTTGTACAGTAGATTCATGGTTCCGGCAACAGCTCCTGTGAAAAGCCAGCATGTCGTATCTGTTGATTGATTGTATTTACTTTCAAATCCGATGGTTTCGTAATGATTATAGGCTCTTACCCGTATATATTTTTCTGGAACGAGTTCCTCTACAAGCCACGTTCCCCATCCAAGACAATTTACGACGGCTATAATTCCATATATCCAATCTTCTCTGGTTTTTATCATGGGTTTTACGACAGCATCCCATTCAGGAGATTCCATGATTCCTCCAAAAGTATTAAATGCACACACATGCCCTGATTCTATAAAAAGATCTTGTGCTAAGTTATCTTTTGTTTGATTTTTTATAAGTTCTGCTGTTTTAAAAGATATTTCGTTATACCAATTAGCATACATGTTTGTAAGAAGGACTCCAAAGGCAGGGATGAGACCTTTATCATTTCCAACAATCTTGAGTTTAGAAAGAGCATCATATACTTTGTATGGATTTATATTCCCCCATTTTCCGTCAAAATCAACTTCTACCATTTTAGAGTTTCTAAACCCAAAACTTTTTTCAACAAAGTTTTTTCCAAGTTCTATTTCATACTCACACTCATCTCCCCCGGTTGCTATACATTTTGTTGTTTTGACTATATAATCTCCTGGTTTTTTATCATATGTGAATGATAGGGCTGCAGATATTGCTCCAGTGGTAAAGAAGCATTGAGGTTCTGATGCTTTTCTCGGAGATCTGAGTAAGTATCCTCTACAGAAGTGTGATTCCTTTTGCTTTACCCTACCGCCATTTTCATTTACTTTAGAAAGGTCAAGGAGTCCGTATCCATTCATTTTGTATATTTCCTCAAAGAGCTTCTTTCTCTCCTCAGGGGAATCTGGGATTTTTTTCAAAGTCTTAAGGGAGTTATAGAATACACCCAAGGCGGATTTGCTCAGAATACTTCTTGTATCTCCAAAGTTTTCTGCATCAAGGACCGTTTGCTGTAAGTAAAGGTTAAAGTGATGACAATGGAAAACAACTGGTTCATCTCCTATGAGATTGTGCCTGTGTTTTGTATTTTCTATTAATTCCATATATTGCATAATATTTTGCTTCGGATTTTTGGAATATAAAAAGCAGAAATTTTATTTTAGTTAGCTAAGTTAATTTCATTTGTGTTTTAATAGGTTGATTTTTTAAGAATTGAATAACGGAAAAGAAAAATCTTGTTAGATGGAGAGAAGTCTTGAATTTATTTTGAATATTACTCTGTTGCATGGTATAGGTTGAATCTTTTAATAGAAAACTACTTGTAGCAGAGAATTTGTATGTGGGAAATTTATTCTGTTTGCATATTAGAGAAACTTTGGTATTTTGTTGAATAATTCATTTGACACTTTTTATTTCTGCTTATCATTCAATTAACCTTGAAAATCCTATACTTCATGACTCCTACTGTTAAAAAAGTTTAGCAGATGAAAATCAAGATGTAAAGTAAATTATTCAACAAAATAAAACTTTGGTGAAGATGAATTTCAGGTGGCAATGTGTAAAATTATCAAAAATTGCTCTGTTGCAATCATAGGTGCTGATTTATGTATTTTACTTTTCATATCCTGACCCACGATAGATGCAGCAAAGCGTTATGTGATCATTTTTCATCTTGTGTATCATCCTAATTCAGCTTGGATCATTATTGCGTATTTTGTTAGCGAATAAGGAAATTTACTGGATTATTTTTTCAATGCATAGTGAGATAAAAAGTATTCCGGTTTCATCAAATGGTTTCCCTATTATCTGAACTCCGACAGGGAGATTTGTTTCACTTGCGAATCCTACAGGAGTAGATATAGCTGGAAGACCTGCAAGGCTTGTTGGTATTGTAAAGATATCGGAAAGATACATTTTTATTGGATCTTGAGTTTTTTCTCCTATTTTAAACGGTATCTCTGGTGAGACCGGGCCTAGTATGAAATCAACCTTTTCAAAGGCTTTTCGGAAATTTTCTTTTAGAACGGTTATAGCTTTTTGAGCTTTTAGATAATATGCATCGTAGTATCCAGATGAGAGCACGAAAGTTCCAAGAAATATTCTTCGCTTAACCTCATCCCCAAATAGGTTTCTGGTTTTTTTATACATGGAGATGAGGTTTTCAGATTCAATTCTTACGCCGTATTTTACACCATCATATCTTGCAAGGTTAGATGAGGCTTCCGCGGGAGCTAAAATGTAGTATATCGGAACAGAATACTTTACAGTAGGAAGAGAAATTTCTTCAATTTTGAAACCTATACTTTCTAATTTTTTTATTGCGTTATAAACTTTTTCTTTTACTCTGCCATCTACATCTTCAGTAAAAAACTCTTTTGGCATTCCAAGAATGAATTTAGCTTTTTTACCTGATTCAATTTCATTCCACATTTTTCTTATCTCTTTAAGATAGTCTGGAACTGGTATTGGAGCACTTGTAGAATCATATTTGTCATATCCAGCTATATGATACAAAAGTGCCGCGCAATCTTCTGTGTATAAGGTCATAGGACCTATTCTGTCAAGAGAAGAAGCAAATGCTACAAGTCCAAATCTTGAAACTCTTCCATATGTAGGACAGAGTCCTACTATTCCGCAGAAGGAAGCTGGTTGTCTTATGGAGCCGCCCGTATCTGTTCCCAGAGATATGAGAACTTGCTTGCTTCCCACGGCTGCTGCCGAGCCACCTGATGAACCTCCAGGAACACGAGTCAGATCGTATGGATTTTTTGTCGGGAAAAAAGCTGAATTTTCTGTCGATGAACCCATTGCAAACTCGTCAAGATTGGTCTTTCCTATTATTGGAATCCCGCATTCCTTTATTTTTTTCACAACCGTGGCATCATACGGAGGAATCCAGTTTTCTAGTATCTTTGAACCGCAAGTTGTCCTTATGCCTTCAGTTGCAATTATGTCTTTTATAGCTATTGGAACACCTACAAGATAGGAGTTCTCTAAATCTCCTTTGTTTACCCTATCTTGTATCTTTTCTATCTCCTTTTCGTCCTTTTGAACATAAAGAAATGCATTTATATCTTTATCCTTCTCGTTGATTTTATTTAGAAAATACTCCACAACTTCCCTGACTGAAACCTCTTTTCTCTTCACAAGCTCAGATATATCTATGGCCTTTTTATTATCAAACACGATTATTTATTTCATTTTTTAGATCAAGATTTTTATAAGTAAATTTTCGCTTTCTTTTGGTTTCTGTTCGATATAGTTTGTTGATAATGTTTGTTTTCTTCTATAGAAGATATTTCGGTTTTTAAAAATGACTCAATTCTTCAAAATAAAAGAAAGTACTGTAACCAAACGGCATTTTGTTTAGCTGCTACTTTGGGTTATATAATTTTTTATAATGAAAA
>CAZRNR010000074.1:0-7319 GCA_964601505.1 uncultured bacterium
AATCTGTAATATGCTCTGGTTGCATTAAAAATGGTTTCATAGAACCTTAGACTTAAATCTTTATGAATATCCAATGATTGATGATCATAAGGTTGAGAATTTCTTATAATTATCTTGATTTGCTTTGTTGTACTCATCAAAAAATCAGCCCCTTGGAGTTTGTGATATCTCAAGAAAATAATGCCCAACAAAGCAGAATGAAAATATTTTCTGAATGCTTTATCCATCATAGTGCGAGGATATGAAAAGTAAAATATTTTGACTATGATTTGACTATGATTGCGACAAAAAAATTCACACTTTAGTGCGTAAAAAATCATAAAAAATGCGCAATCTGAAGCTTGCTTCTACCTTTTTTATTTTGTTTCTTGTTGGAATAAATATCACCAAATGGATCCAATGGGAATAAAGATTAAAAAATTTGGTAGCCGCATCCTTTAGGGTGTGTAAAAAAGTAAAAAAATTGTTTTATTGCATTCATCAAATCAAAAATGCTTTTTAAATAGGATAGTGAATAATACATAAATCGGTATTTTGACCATGATTGCAATAGAGCTGTCTTGATTTGGTTTATTTCATATCTTATTTGTTCATAGTCAGGATTTGAAAAATTATTTAGACCGGTTTATTGGTGTCCCTTAAATTGAAAACATAATTTTTTTACTTGTTTTTCTCTTTATGTTTGTATCCTTTGTTAATAAATTTTTTATCTGCCGAATTATAGTAATTTTTAATCATGGTATTCGTTTATGGTGCAACTGGAAGAGTTGGTCAGAGAATAGCTTTATTACTTTCTTCAAAAACCGATGTGATCATATCTGGTAGAAATGAAAGCAAGCTAAAGGCTTTAGCAAAAAGAATTTGTGAGATTACTGGTTACAAACCAAAGGTTTTTCCATTCAATATCTCGGAAATGCTTAAGTTTGAAATTAAAAAAATGAACGTGAAGGTTTTGCTAAATTTAGCTTATCTTCCTTATGAGTCATTGGAAACTCTTATTGGATATGCTGTGAGTAATGGTATTAACTATATTGATATATCAGAAAAGGCAAAGCATGTTTTAAACATATGGAGAAAATACGATATGCTGTCAAAAATGAATAAAGTTTCGGTAGTTCAATCTGCTGGATTTTTGTCTGCCGCTGAGGAATCTTCAGTCTGTGAGCTAACCGATGCCGAAAAGATACATATTTTGTATGACTCTATACTTGTCATGTCTCCCGGAAGTATAAAATCTCTAATTTATCTTCTCTCGAGTGCTCCAACCTATACTGAACATGAGAATATTTTTTGGCATAATGGAAATTGGTTTTCAGAAAATTTATGGTTCAGGAATTTCAATGGTATGTCATATGTATCTCTACCTACTCCAAGTGTAGCCACAGTTCCGAGAATTCTCAATAATGTCAATGAATTTAGAACTTATTTGTATGTACCTGAATTTTTGAAGCCATTCATTCAAATTTTCATATCTTTGAATAGATTAAAACTAAGGGTTTTCCTCTCCAACATAATCAGAAGTATGTTTATTAATAACTCCATAGCATCAAAAGATGATAAGATTATCATGAGAATTTTTAGTGAAGGACGGTATGGGCAGAAAATAGAATTTCGAATTTTTAAAGATCCTATAGGTATGAATGAAAAGATAATATTGTTTTGTGTAGATAAATTCCTTGATGATAGTATTTATGTAGAAAAAGGTGTCCTTCCACCTACATTGGCTTTCCCAGATTTAAGATCTGTAGTAAGATATGAAACAGTTGAAAGATTTTCTAATTGAAATTGATATCATATTTCCTCATGGGAAAAAGTATTTTTGAGATATATCTAACCATTTTCTTGAACTCGTCTTCATCTTTGAATTTGTATCTGAACCCAATGAAACTTGCAGATGAATCTATCTGATCTATTCCATATTTTCTCAGTTTTTCATTTATTCTCTCATTCAGTTTTTCTATATCATCCGTTTTGATTTTCCACCATTGAAGCATTCCTCCAATTTGTGGATAGAAAATAGGAGTGATAACTATGTATATGTCATTTGGAAAATCAAGCTCTTTTATAGATATGATTTCATGTTCTTGTTTTCTGAATCCTCCCCCTATTGCTATGACCTCGTAATATTTCTTGTTTTCTGTGAGGAATTTCAACTTATAGCTTTTAAGATTGCACGATATCAAGGATATGAAAGCAGATTTTAAAATGTAAAGATCCCATTCTGTCTTCCCATATGTTGGTTGGACATATATTATATCTCCTTCTCTGTTTATTTTCTCCTTATCTATTAGGAACGGCAGATCGAAACTAAAAGGTGATCTTATATAATTCAAATAAGTTATCAGATTTGATATGATGAATAGAAGTATTAGAAAATATCTGAATATTTTCAATTTCTGGAGGAGAAATTTGATACCGTGGTAAACGACTTCTAAATATGGTATGAGCATCGGCACAAAATACCTTGGGTGGATGAATTTCATGACCGCTATTGACCAAAAATAAATCAGTGCGGCTACAGTGATGAAAGTAAGGATGTAAATTAGATTTTTTCTCGAGAGAATACCAATCAGAAAGAAAGATAAATATATGATGAACAGGTGATAAGAGTGCATTCCAGATAAGAATACCAAGATATTTATTATATTCACATCTGGTTGATAACCGGGAAAGACTATATCAATATCCTTGACTTCATCATAGCGTATGCCGTGTCTTACAGAAATAATTTTAGCGACCGCAAAGCTTCCGACCAAGAATAAACCTCCAAGTAAAAAGAATATTGGCAGAGTATAGTATATCTTTTTATCCCTATATTTGAATGCAAATATCAGAAATGTTAAAAAGATATAAGGTAAAAATGCCCAATAAGAAAGTATGGATATCAAGGCGTAGATGATTGCAGGGTTTATTCTTTTGTTTTTGAGATTTAACCATGATAGTAGATAGAAAAGTAGGGAGAATGATACGGGGTGAGCAATTTGCCCATAATACACGGTCATGAATGAAAAGGAAATCATCGCAAATAAACCTTTCTTCTCACTAAACAGTTTGTAAAGAATAAAAACGGTTAGTATGGATGCTATGACATTTGGTATTCTCACTATCGCTGGAGACTCGCCGATAACTTGAATAATTACGAAGATGATACTTCTGTAGATTATATCTTTGATGAAACTATATGAGACAGGATTAAAAACATTTTCTGATGAAAGTGGTAATCCAAGAACCTCGTGTGGGTTATAAGGTTTCGACCAAAATCCATAAACTCTTAAAAAAATGCTCAGGAAGATAAGAAGATAGACTAGATATTCTTTTTTTCGGATATTATTCTTAATATTACGAAACATTTCTTTTGAGTTATTCTGCTTTATTATTAATAACACACTTGCATCTTTCAGATTTGGTTAAAATAATCAGTATTCATGGGATACAGTAAGGGACAAGTTTTGAGATTGTCTGATGAAGTCATATTGATTTTTTTGATCTTTGGTATTTTCCTGAGGTTTTACGGTTTTTGGAATAGTTCTCTTTGGGCTGATGAGATACTTTACCTTGAAATAGAGAAGTTTGATTTCCAGTTTCTTCAGAAGATCACTATATGGTTCGTAAAGATGATTTTACAAAATTTCCCTTCTTTAGATCTTGAGTTTATGATAAGGCTTCCATATGTGATTATATCCTCACTATCTCTTGTTGTTTTAGCTAAGATAGCCAAGCTTTTTGGAAGGGATGAAGAATTAGTATCTTTTATACTCTTCTGCTCTTCTTTTTTCATATCTATAATAGGGCAGGAAGCGACTGCATGGTCTATGGCTTGGTTTTTTTATCTGCTCTCTTGCCTTGAGTTTGTAAAGATTTTACAGGATGAGAATAGAGGTCTATACTTGTTTTTTATCTATTCTCTAGCATGTGTATTTTCAAAGGAAATAACTGCTTTATGGATTACACCTTTTTTATTTTCACTCTATTTGAGACACAAGATAGATCTAAAATATATACTTCTATTTATTTTGACAATTCTTATTTTTGCTGGTATTATGGCTTTGGTATTTTTTGATAAACTCGAGATAAGCAAAAGTGTATTGACATTGGTGCGTGAAACATTTAAAACAAACATTCTCTCTTTTAGAATTTACCTTGATACATTTACGGTTTTTTCTGGCTCATGGTGGCAAATTATATCTTACTTATTTTTGATTCTCTCGGCAATAGGTTTTTTCTCCGTGAAAGATAGAAGGGAAATTTTGTATCTATTTATCCTTCCCTCTGTATCTGTTTTTTTGCTCACCTATATTTTGTTTGATTTTTTTTCATCAAAGTACATTTTACCGCTTTTTCTCGTATATATTATAACTATCTCAAAAGGTATCATTTATGTTGCTTCGTTTGTTTCGAAGAAACTCAAGGTTTGTGGAAATCTGACTGTGTTATTTCTTACTTCAATTTTTATCTTTTCGAATTTGAGAACCTTTTACGAGTATTGGAGATTGAAAATGAGTTTCTTTTTACCGCTTGATGTTTCTGGAATCTCAAGTGATATATGTATGGCAAAATCACAAGAAGGAGAAGAAATATTGGTAAGGTTTGTTTCTCCCGTGAAGCTAATCAAAATTCCTGTTTCACTTGGTTTGGCTTTTTATCTCAAAAGATGTGGGATGAATTTGAGTGTTTTTGAAGAGGATGAGCTTGTTGGGAGTATAATCAGATCATCGGGCGATTTAGAGGTGATCGGAAGATATATGGAGAATGAAAAGAAAAAAAATTATCTTGTTTTCCTTATACCTCCAAATACCGATAGTAGTGGAATTTTGAGATGGTGGGTTAGGAAAGATCCGATGGCTGATAGACTTGAAATATTTATACGCCGTATCTTAAAGGAGGAAAATGTAAGATTAAATAACTTATATGTGAAATTCGGTATAATTATGTCTGAGGTTTTAGATCTGTCTGAGCAAAAAATTCAGATGGTTGACCTTAGATTCAAAAGATTCTTTTATGAATTTCTACTTCCGAGGATCAGGTGATTCTAAAGACTTATATTTTATATCTAGGGCTAAATTAAAGAGATATGTCAAGGAGATTGAGAATACTATTTGTAGATACACCATACACTAACGTAATAAGGGGAGCGAGTCCTCCAGGTGAACCTACTGTTGCTGAAGCTAATCATCCGATCGGTCTTCTTTATGTAGGTACTTATGTTAAGAAAAAATTAGGGGATGTTGATGTGAGGATTCTTGGATTCAAGCCTTCGGAATCGGAGGAAGGTTACTATAAAAAAACAAAGCATATGATTTATGATTTCAAACCAGATATAGTTGGTATAAACGCTTATACATTCACACTTTACGATGCTTATCAGATTGCTAAACTTGTGAAGAATGAATTTCCAAAAACTAGGATAGTTTTCGGTGGCCCAAATACTTCAATCTATCCATCTGAGATGATAAATCAGCCCTTTGTTGATGCTATATGTATTGGTGATGGAGAGGAGACATTTTTGGAGTTTGCTGAAAAATTTGAAACTCAAGATATGTATTATGTCAGAGGTATGTGGTGTAAATCTGATGGTGATATTTTGAAAAATCCCGCAAGATCTGTTATATCAAATTTAGACACTATCCCGTTTCCAGATAGGAAGTTGTTGGTTGATCCATCCATGTATATTAGAAGCTATATTTTCCCCGGATACAGAAAGGCGGAGATGATTTCATCTAGGGGGTGTCCATACTCATGTGCATATTGCCAGTCACGAGGAAAGATATACCGTTTCAGGAGTGCTAAAAATGTTGTGGATGAAATGGAGTATCTTTTGAATGATGGATATAATTTCTTTCAGTTCTGGGATGATACATTCAATATAAAGGTCTCGCGAGTCAAGGAAATATGTAGAGAGATAATAAGAAGAAATCTCCAGAGTAAGATGAAATATAGAATAAGGATTGTGGGTAATCTTGTTGATGAAGAAATGATGGAACTTTTGAAAGAGTCCGGATGTGATATGATATATATAGGAGTTGAGTCTGCAAGTGATCAAGTTCTTCAGTCTGTCAATAGGAAAATAAGCGTTGAGCATTGTGTGAGGGCTATAGATCTTGCCAGAAAATTTCGGATTGAAGTTATGGGATATTTTATGATAGGTTTTCCGGGTGAAACAAGGGAAGATATGGAAAAAACATTGCAACTGATGATCAAGCTTCCTTTGACTTTTATGGAGACCACAATATTGACTCCTGTGCCAAACACTCCATTATATATGAGAGCTATAGAAGAAGGTAAAATGGATGATTGGTATAGAAGATACACTATATCTCCATGGAAAAACGCTTGGTATAAGTATTGCACGGAATTGAGCCCTAAGGAGATTTATAAAATTCAAAAAAGGATATATTTTAGGTTTTATTTCAGACCATCTTATATCTTGAGATTAGCTTTTAAATCTAGAAATTTAAATTCCTTCGCAGTGAGACTAAAAGCAGCCATCAAGCTGCTTATTTGGATTATCTTTGGAAGTTATTCAGATTCGGATGGACCAAGGAAAAGTTCAATATTTAGTCGATTATTCGGTATATTTTGAGAATATTTGGGAAATCAGATGTGAAACTTTAGGGGTTTTTGCCTTTTAGTTGAGAAATACCCAATGTTAATTATACTGTTCAATTTTAGCAAAGGGAATGAAAGATAAAAAGATAGAAAAGTAAAAAGTGAGTAAATATAGAATTGGAATATTTTAGATAAAATTAAAGATCCTATCTTAAAGATTGTGAAACAAGTTGTAAAGCTTACTGAAGAACAGAGATAGATTCTTCAAGAGCGCAAACAGTCTTTTGAATCCTTGTCAGAAGCTTGGGATGAAATTAGAAATTTAGTGGGACAAATTAGTCTGGTAATACTGTGGTCGAAGCGAGATTATCGGAGAGAATCATGTTGTAGACTTAAATGCTTTGTCAAATAAATATGTACCAAAAATTGTCAATTTCCTCTTGCATTGTAAGTGGAGGATAAAAATTTTTTGACACAGCACTTAATTTTAGAAAGGTGTAGACTTGGTTTTTAGAAGGAAGTATTTATGAAGGAGATTTTGAATGAAGATGCTTTATGAGATTAATTAAGAAGTTTCGAGTTAGTGTGAAAGTGCTATTCTTCATTGCGAATTTTGAGGTCTGCAACTACTTGTTTCAGATTTGTTGCTTCGTTTTAAATTTCTTATGTGAATCTTGTTGTTTAATTAAATAAATTTTTTTATTTATTCTTTTATTTGTTTTATTTGGGCTATCTAATTTTTCTACATGTTTTAATAAATTTGAGAAAATCTG
>CAZRNR010000075.1:0-7171 GCA_964601505.1 uncultured bacterium
GCTCTTGAAAGAGGTAAGATCTTATATGAAGAGGGGAATCATAAGTTTATATGGCTTGGATGGTCTTATAAAGCTTCCGGGGAAGTTCAAGCAAATCAGTACTTAATAGTATCTGATCAGGAAGGTATTTTGTTAGATCCTGGTGGACTTCATGTTTTTCCATTTGTTGTTTCAAGGATATCGATATATACTTCTTTAGATAAAATAAAGTATATTTTTTTCTCTCATCAAGATCCAGATGTATCATCTGGAGTAGGAATGCTTATGAATGTCTGTAAGAATGCGAAGGTTTTTGTATCAAGACTCTGGGTTAGGTTTATCCCTCACTTTGGATTTGCCGATGTATCAAGAATTGAGCCAATTCCAGATAGAGGTATGGATATTAAACTTTCAACAAGTACACTCAAGATAATCCCAGCACACTTTTTGCACTCTGAAGGAAATTTTTCTCTTTATGATCCTAAATCTAAAATTCTTTTTTCTGGAGATATAGGAGCTTCAGTAATGCCAGAAGGAAATATATATTTTGAAGTTGAAAATTTTGAGAATCATATCAAATATATGGAAGGTTTCCATAAGCGGTATATGAAGGGGCAGAATGTTCTGAGAAAATGGGTTTCAATTGTTAGAAAGCTGGATGTTGAGATGATAGCTCCGCAGCATGGGGCAATAATGAAGGGAGAAAATGTAAAAAAATTTCTTAATTGGCTTGAGAATCTTAAATGTGGATCAGATATATTAGATGAAATTTATGGATTTTAAGTATGTTCTGGAGTAGAAATAGGAAGAAAACAGATTTGAATTTTTCAAGTGTTAAATCCCTGGAATACCTTTCGGTTTATGCTATAGCTTACCATATAGCATCTTCCATTTTTAAGGAATCTTTTGAAATATCTAAGAAGAAGAGTTCTGATATATTTAATAAGCTCGCGTCTGTGGTTAATACTACTGAGGAATTTTCGGAAACCATTCAAGAGATAAGCAGGAGGGTAATTGAACTGAAGCCTATATTACAAAACGCTGTTGCCCAAATAGATGTATATGATAAAAACATAGAGACAAAAGTAAATTCAATTTCAGAAAGATTCAGTATTATAACGAGTCTTATGGAAGTAGTTCAAGATCTTCTTTCAATATCTGATTCCATACTTAAATCTTTTGATGAGATAGAAGATATTGTGGATAGAACGAATATTCTTTCTTTAAATGCTTCAATAGAAGCTTCAAGAGCGGGTGTTTCTGGTAAGGGATTTGAAGTTGTCGCGAGCGAAATAAGAAAGCTAGCAGAAAGGATAGGTCAAATCTCAAAAGAACAAAGAAAAAGAGCCTCAAAGTTTTCAGAAATACTCCAGAAGTTGAAGAATATACTGGAGGAAACTTTTCAACTTATAAACTCAATATCTTCTGAACTTAAAGCGATAAGGGATTATTTTAACCAAACAAGAAGAGTAAATGATTCGGTTTTCAACGAATTGATAGGTATTTCTCAGGCTGTTGAAGAGCAATCATATTCTATACAAGAGATAACCAAGAATATATATGATTTATCTTATGAACAAAATGAAATGATAACGATGTTTGAATCTTTGAGTAAATCCTTTGAAGCTTCTGATCAGATAGTTGATGGAATCTTGAATAGAGGAAAAGCATAAATGAGGTTTTACCTTCTCCTATAAAGCGAAATTCCGCAACAGATTTTATTATCTATCAAAAGATAATTTTAAAAGAAGTCTCAATGCTCCATATAAATTCTCTTTTCTTGTAAGGATTTATGGAATTCAGAAAGACCGTTGAAGCGTATCCAGGTATAAAAATTGTGTTAGCCAAGTTAAAGACTAATTTTTCTTTTATATAAGATAGTATTGGGGATATTTCCACACCAAATAATCTTCCAAGCAGTGATTCATCTACTGGTGAGTTAATGAGTGAGAAAGCTCCACCGAGAACTGGGGTAATTTTCCAGTTTTCTGAAAATCCTATATCAGTCCATATATCTATAAGGAAGAAACCAGTTCTTATGTTCTGAAATGAAGATGTTTTCTCACCAATGTTTAAATCAATGTTGTCTGATTTGAAAATTATTTCATCTTCTGTAAGAATTATTGTCCTGCTTAAGGATTTACCTGAGTAGAAAAATGCGGTGTTGATATTGTCTCTGTATTTTGTGTTATCTGGGGACAAGATCATTACTTCTCCGCCGAAGGGATTTTCACCTTTTTTTACAAAAGATAGCTCAACAGCTCCGGATATAATATTTTCGCTTTGGAGATTTTCCGCTCTTTTAAATCCTATCCCACCTTGAGCGGCTATCCCGATTGTGATATTAAGATTTTCTGTATCGTATGAATATCCTGAGACAAGAGTTGAAAGAAATAATGGTTTTCTTATAACTGAATTATCAAGAATGTTGTATAGTCCTATAAATACTCCTGATCTGAAGACAGGTAATACATTTATATCTTCCTCTAATCTGTTTTGAATAAAATCTATTGAAAATATATAGTTGTCATTAATTAGGTTATTTGATAAGACCCCTTCAAATGTTTGGTCAGGGATTTGCCCTATAAATATTCTGAATTTGTTGATTTTAAAATTTGCTCCGCCGATCCAATGTCTTACGAATATTCCGATTGGGTCGGAAAAGTATTGATATCCAGCTCTTATTGAGAACGATTGGAAGTCTGTTTCTGAATAAAGTTGTCTTAGAAAGAATATAATTGGGTTTCCTCCTTTTTCATCTGGGCGCGAAAAAGGCGAGTTTCTACTCCAAAGGTTAAATCCAAGGAGAGGTTCTATAACAGCGGAAGTACTACCTATAGTTAGTTTCAGTCTCGGTTCTGCATATGTTCCAAGTGTTCCTGATGTTTGACCTGATGGTTCATAAATAGAACTTGAAGGATCTGTATCTTTATCTGTTTTGAATATGGCAAAGTTTTGGAAATATCCAGATATAGATAGATCTTTTGAATAAGCTGGTGGGTTGAAGATTAAATATATCAAAAGAGGAACGAATTCTGTTTTTATTATTATTTTTATGATTCTTCTTTTCCTGCTTTTCATATCTTTAGTATAGTTGTTTTGAATATCAAAAATCAGAAATAAAACAAAATTCTTCATTTCCGAAAATATTTATATATATGCCAGATACAGCGCTTGTGGTAGATGATTCAGAAATAGTTAGGAAGATAATGTCTAATTTAGTTGCAAAACTTGGATTCCAACCAATAGAAGCTGTTGATGGACTTGATGCTATTGAGAAATCCTTGGAGCACGATGTCAAGCTTTTCGTTGTTGATATAAACATGCCTTCACTCGATGGCATATCCTTTGTTAAAAGGCTTAGAAAGACAGCAAAGTATAAAGATACTCCAGTTGTTATGGTTTCAACAGAAGCGGGAGAAAAAGATATGCAGATGGCTTTTGAAGCAGGAGCTGATATGTATTTTGTAAAACCAGTTAAGGTAGATCAGTTTATGTCAAAGGTTTCAAGCTTGATAAAAGCAAAAGGAATAAAGTAAATTTTTCCGTTCTTTTGCGGATTTCAAATTTATAAATAATTCTGGAATTTTTACTAAGGAGTGATGGAGAAAATATCAAAGTCGTAAAATTCATAATTTGCCTACAATTAAGCCTGCAAATTGATAAAATCACTCTCAAGATTTTTTAAACTATACTTTAGGTATTGTTTAATATGATCGATCCGGAGTCTTTGATGTTAGAGGATTTTACGCGTTTAAGAAGATTACCCCCATATATACTTTCCTTGGTAAATACCAAGAAGCAAGAAATAAGAAGAAAAGGAGAGGATGTCATTGATCTTGGGATGGGAAATCCCAATATTCCTGCTCCAGATGAGGTTGTCAACAAGCTTAAAGAAGTTTCTTCTGACCCGAAATCTCATAGGTACTCTGCTGCTGCTGGTATTCACAAACTAAAAGAAGAGATAGCAAAAAGATACAGTAGATTATGGAATGTCTCGCTTGATCCTGATTCAGAAGTTGCCATAGTTAGCGGGACAAAAATGGGATTTTTCCAGTTGGTTTTGGCTATGGTTGCAAATGGAGATAATGTGGTCGTACCTGAACCAGCATATCCGGTTCACCTTTATGCTCCTATGATAGCCGGTGCAGATGTTAGAACTTTCTCTATGTTCAATGGTCTTAGTTTTTTTGATAATCTTCAAAAAATTGTTAGATCTACGTATCCAAAACCAAAGTTTATTGTTGTTTCTTTTCCAAATAATCCGACAACAAAGTGTGTTGATATTGATTTCTTTTCCAAACTCATAGATTTTGCTATATCTGAAAGAATATGGGTGATACACGATTTTGCATATGCGGATATTGTTTTTGATGGATACAAGGCACCTTCTATTCTTCAGGTAAAGGATGCAAAGAAAGTAGCAGTGGAGTTCTATTCCATGTCAAAGGGCTTCTGTATGGCTGGTTTTAGGATAGGTTTTGCCTTGGGGAATAAAACCCTTATTGGAATACTCCATAAAATTAAAAGCTGGATGGAATACGGTCTTTTTACTCCGATTCAGGTTGCTGCTATAGTTGCCCTAAGAGATTTTCCAGATTTTCCTTCAAAGATAGCAAAAATATATGAATCTCGCAGGAACACAGTTGTTGATTGGTTTGGAAAAATGGGTTGGATTATAGAAAAACCACAGGGCAGTATGTTCATCTGGGCTAAAATTCCTGATGAGTTTAGAAGTCTTGGTTCAGAAAAGTTTGCAAATCTTCTCCTTGAAAAATCTTTTGTAGCTACTGCTCCCGGAATTGCTTTTGGCCAATCTGGTGAGGGATATATCCGTATAGCTCTTGTTGAAAATGAACACAGAATAAAACAGGCTATAAGGAACATAAGAAGGGTTTTATCTGCAGGAGGGTAGATTATAGAGCTTTCCTGAACTTTAAATATAATAGAGATTCAAGCTTTCTCTCATGCATTAGTCTTGGAAAATAGGAGATAGTTTTATGATGGTTAGTTTTTAAACTTTCTTTTGGAGGTAATGCACTATTGGTAGATAAATTTTTCTGAAAATTATGTTTTCAAGGTAAAAATTTTTAAAGAATATATATACCTACCAATTGGTAGGTAAGGAGGATAAAGCTATGGCTGGAGTTGAAAAAAATAACTTAACAATAATAGATAGCTTTATCAAAACCATTTGGGTCCACTCTTACGAATCAGAGATAAAAAAGTTGAGTGATCTTTATGAAAAGGCTAAAAATGAACAATGGAATGCTTCAACAGATGTTGATTGGTCCATAGATGTAGACCTTGAGAAGATGGCACTTACTTCTTTTTTACCTCCTTTGCTGTTTCAGGAAGTTTGGAATGAGCTTGACCAGAAAAAGAGAATTGAACTTGCTACAGCCGAGGTCAGTTGGATTATGTCTCAGATACTCCATGGGGAGCAAGGTGCTCTCCTTGTCGCAAGCCAGCTTATCCCATCGGCTCCTATGTATGATGAGAAGATAACTGCTGCTACGCAAGTTATGGATGAGGCGAGACATGTAGAAGTCTTTCATAGATATCTAACAACAAAGATGAATAAAGAGTTCCCAATTACACCTCATCTTGAAATCCTTATGAAAAATATTCTTTCTGAACCAAGATGGTATTTCAAATTTGTAGGTATGCAAATACTCGTTGAAGGCTTAGCCATGGGGATATTCGGGACATTGGAAAAGTTTGCCGAAGAGCCTCTTGGAACACAAATAGTCAGATATGTTATGAAAGATGAAGCAAGACATGTTGCTTTTGGAGTTATAGCTCTGAAAGAACATATAAACCAAATACCCGAAAAGGAAAAAAAAGAGCTCATAGAGTTTGCGTATGAAGGTTGTGTTCACCTGAAAAACAGGATTAAAGATCATACTATGGTTTGGGAAGATGTTGGTCTCCCAAAGAATAAGATGCAAGAAATTCTTGAAAGATCTCCTATTTTCCACGACTTTCTAACTCTTATGTTCTCCCGCGTTGTTCCAAATCTTAAAAAGCTTGATTTAATCCCAGATTATATGAGACCTCACTATGAAAAACTCGATATAATGAAATTTGAAAATTTTGAAGCATAAAAGATTCTGTCAAAACGGAAAACTTCTTATATCTCTGAAACATTTTTTAAATGCCTATCAGACCTGAAGGTCTAAAACTAATCATCGCTACATTTATCTTGGGACTTACTATATTTGTATTAACCAAAAATATTATCCTAACTTTTCCTTTTCTTGTTTTGCTCCTTCTTGTTTTAAATTTTTTTAGAGACCCAGAAAGGTATCCGGACTCTACTGATCCGAATGATATCATTTCTCCAGCTGACGGTAAAGTTATAATAGTAGATCAAGCTAAACAAGACGATTTAGGGATCGATAAAATCTTTAAGAGAGTTGCGATATTTATGAGTCCCCTTGATGTGCATGTTAATAGAGCCCCTTGTTCAGGAAAAGTCGTAGAGCTTATCCAAAAATCAGGAGGTTTTGAAAGAGCATTTCTTGAAAAATCTGAAAAAAACGCAAGGTTAATATGGCATATAGTAAATCAAAAGGAAGAAGATTTTCTTATTGTTCAAATAGCAGGAGCGATTGCAAGAAGGATAAAATCTTTTAAAGAAAAGGGTGATGAAATCAAAAGAGGAGAGAGAATTGGTATGATCTATCTTGGTTCGAGAGTGGATTTGTATATACCTCAGAACTATGAGATTACTGTGAAAGTTGGAGACAAAGTTTATGCTGGCAAAACAATTGTTGCTTCTAAAAAGTGATCCGTCTTATATAAATATTGATTACAAAATTTTCTAGGAAATTTTGTAATCTTGAACTTAGGGTGGTTAATCATCTATGATAAAGGAAATTTGAATAAAAAGAAAATCATAGAAAAATAGAGAGTAGATTTTGAAAATCTAAATTGTGGAAACTTTAAAAATTTGATTTCGGAGAATAAGTCTCTCTTTAATTTCCTCCGAAAGCATCTTAAATCATTGACGATTTATGTTTATTTGCTCTGTTGCAATCATAGTATACTGATTTATGTATTTTACTTTTCATATCCTCGCACTATTTGAAGGATACAATAAATCATTCAGGAAATTTTCTCTCTGTGTTGTAGGCATCATTTTCTTGAGAAAATCACAAACTTCAATGATTTTTGATGAATGCAGTGT
>CAZRNR010000076.1:0-7078 GCA_964601505.1 uncultured bacterium
TCTGTCTCTCATTTCTTCCCTACCTCATTAAAGAAATTATATCTTAGACAAAGCAAATTTTAACTGCTATGTCAACTAAGTATATACCAAAAATTGTCAATTTCCCTAGTATAAATTTGGCGAACAAAGGATAAAAATTTGTTGCCAAAGCATTTAAGCAAAGGAGAACTGTAGAAAAATTTTCTCAATTTATGGCTACTTTTTATTCTAAAAATTAAATTTTTGGGATGGTCAAAGAAATCCCAGCCAAAGGACTAGAGTACATTTATGATAAGGGGGAGATGATAGCAATAATTTTGAGAAATGAATTTGAATCGGAGGAAATCAATTTTTTTACACCGAATAACTTTTCTCAGCAGCTTGGATATCTTCCCCACAAAAAAGGAGAAAGAATAAAGGCGCATAGGCACATATACAATAGGAGAGAGGTTCATTTCACGCAGGAAGCCCTATTCATAAGGAAAGGTAAGGTTAAGGTTAATCTGTATAATGGTCAGAAATCCTTTATCTGTTCAGAGATCTTGATGCAAGGTGATATTATCCTTCTATGTGGAGGAGGACACGGATTTGAGATGTTGGAGGATTCAGTTATGATAGAGCTAAAGCAGGGGCCATACACAGGGGAATCGGATAAGGAGAGATTTGACGGGGCAGAGTAGAAATGGAAGAAAGGAAGTTCATACATGTGAGCCAACCTTGGCTCGGCGTAAAAGAGAAGGAGTATGTTCTTGACGCTCTATCAGATGCGCGTATTTCTTCTGAAGGTAAATATGTTAATCTTTTTGAAGAATCATTCGCGTCATACGTTGGAAGAAAATACGGAGTATCAGTTAATAATGGAACAAATGCTCTGATATTGGCTCTGAGAGCTCTTGACATTGAAGAAGGAAGTGAAGTGATTACTCCGACTTTTACTATAATATCTTGCGCCCTTGCTAGCATATACAATAATCTTATACCCGTATTTGTAGATTCATCTTATGAAACATGGAATATGAAAACAGAGGAAATCGAAGCTAAGATCACGAAAAAAACAAAAGCTATATTGATGGTTCATACATACGGTTACCCTTGTGATGTAGAGAAGATACTGAAAATAGCCGAGAAAAATAATCTTTTTGTAATTGAGGATTTTGCGGAAGCTATAGGTTCTGAATACAAAGGTAAAAAATGTGGGAGCTTTGGGATAATAAGCTGTACGAGCTTCTACTCAAACAAGCTCATCACGACAGGAGAAGGTGGAATGTGTCTCACAGATGATGAGAAAATATACGAGAGATTAAAAAGGCTCAGAAATCTTTCATTTATACCAGAAAAAAGATTTCTTCACTATGAGATCGGATTCAACTTCCGTTTATCAAACCTTCTTTGCGCAATAGGTTTAGCTCAACTTGAAAATATAGACGAGAGAATAAAAAGGAAAATAAAGATGGCAGAAATATATTATGATATTCTCGGAGAGCTTGAAGAGAAAGGTTTAATAAATCTCCCGTCTCGCAGCAATGAGGACTACAAAAATACTTTCTGGATGTATGGGATAGTAATCAGAAATGGAGTAAATGCTCAGAAAATCATGGAAAGACTAAAAAGACGTGGTATAGAAACAAGACCTTTCTTCTACCCATTGCACCTACAACCTGCTTTCAGAAGATTCAAGTGGTTCTCTGAACAAAGATTAGCTACTGCAGAATTCATTGCAGAGCATGGATTCTATATACCATCCGGTTTGAACCTAGATGAGAGTGAAATAAAATATGTAGGTGAGATTGTGAAAGAAGAAATAATAAAATCATTTGAAAGTTAAAATGAACTTTGGAGAAAAATATTCTGAGGTATATGACCTGATATATCATGATAAAGATTACGAAAGGGAATGTGATTTCCTAGAGGAAGTATTCTCCAAATTCGGTAATAGCGTTTCAAGTATTCTCGACCTTGGATGTGGTTCAGGGGGACATGATGCTATTCTCTCAAGACGCGGGTATGAAATAGTCGGGGTAGATAGATCTGCACATATGATAAAGAAGGCTCGTGAAAAAGTCAAAAATCATTGTGTGTTCATAGAACACGACTTAAGAGATTTCAGAATTAACAAGAGATTTGACGCTGTTATATCTATGTTTGCGGTTGCAAGTTATCAAACAGAAAATGAAGATATAATGTCATTCTTTAAAACATCTTTTGAACATCTAAAACAAGGTGGTATTTTTGTATTTGACTTTTGGTTTGGACCAGCTGTTCTAAAAGAAAGACCACAGGTGAAAGTAAAAGAAGTTAATCACGGAAAAACAAAAGTGATAAGAATAACCAATCCTAAAATAGATATTCTTAACAACACGGTGGAGGTAAATTTCAAAGTTCTTATCATTAGGGAAAACATCGTGGAAGAATTTCAAGAAACACACAATATGAGATTCTTTTTCCCAAAAGATCTAACATTCATGCTCAGAAATGTTGGTTTTTCTGATGTGAAATTCTTTCCATTCCTCTCTCTATCAAGAGAACCAAATGATTCTGACTGGAATGCATTTTGTATATCTACAAAAACATAATGGACAGGAAGATTAAAAGAATAATAGAATTTTGCTTTGTCGCAATCATCAGAGTTTTGCTTAGTCTCAATCATCAAAGTTTTTAAATGTTCCTTTCTCTCTCACTCCACCCTATACTTCCGCTTTTTTCATAAAATTCCCATCGCTGGATATGCGAGATAGTAAAATCAGTGATAAAGCGGTAAATTTAGGGAATAAATTTTTTACTCTTATGAAGGAACCAGAAATCTTTACTACATTTCACTATGTCTAAAATATGTTTGCGACAAAGTAAATGTACATAAATAAATAAAATAAATAAAATAAATTTAATATATATACCTAAAAAGTAATCAAAACAAATGCTCTTTTATATAGCAGAAGGTAGAATCGGAAATCAAATATTCCAATACGCTTTTTTAAAAACTATAAGCTATAAGCTTAAGCAAAAAGTAATCTCCTTTGGATTTGATGAACTTTCGGAAACATTTGATGGAGTAGATATATTTGTAATAAAAAATCCATTTTATCCTATAAAAGACAAAAAAAGATTTAGAGCAATTTACTGGTGGTATAACTATATATTCTACAGAATAAGAGATTCTCTTGATTTACTTTCAGATAAAGGTTTGATATCTTGTATAGAACATGATGAAAGAATTAAAGGTGCCAAATATATCGATCAAAAAAGCGAGGAAACAGACAAAAAAATTAATGAAACAAATATAAAAAAAGATTGGGAACTAAAAATCGGCTTGATAAGAAAATTTGTTTTTGTTAAACCTGGATTCTTCCAAAGCGAAAGATTCTTTTCGCCAGATCTACTGAACATAAAAATCAAGCAAAGATTTCTGTATGAAGCCCAGAGATTTATAGAAACCAGATTACCGAAAGATGCTTATAAAGTATTCGTTCATTTCAGAGCAGGGGATTACAAAAATTTCAGGATTTTCGGTAAAGAAGTAATTCCTCCGTTGCCATATTACAAAAATCTCATAAAATGGTTCGAAGAAAACAGAAAAAATTGCTTTTTCATAATACCCACAGATGAACCGAATGAAGCGGAAAATTTATTCTTTGACATTAGAAACAAAGTTATATCAAAAAACCATCATGGAGTTGATATGGCTATAATGAGTCTGTGTGATGGGGCAATTTTATCTCCAAGTAGCTTTTCTTGGTGGGGTGCATATTTTATGAAGAAAAGAGATATAGTCTTTGCACCAAAATATTGGACCGGATGGAAAAGTAAAATAGAATATCCCCCAGGTTGTTTCCCATCTTTTGCAAAAGAAGTTCAAATAGAATAAATATAAAAAGAGTAAATTATAAACAATATAAAAACATATGAAATCTTGGATATATGCTGAAAAAGAACCGCACAGGGTCTGGTTTGAAAAAATAAAAAAGAACGATAGAAACATTGAAGGACGTGACTGGTATTTTCTCATATACGAAAGAAAAATGAAAATAATATTGGAGATAATCGAGGAATTCCGAGAGAAAAAAATTCTTGATTGCGGTTGTGGTGAAGGAGTTCTAGTTGAAGAATTCAAGAAAAAAGGATATAATATAGAAGGAATAGACCTAAATTATGAAAGCGAATTCGTAAAGAAAGGAGATATAACATCTATGGATTATCCAGATAATCATTTCGATGTTTTACTACTTCTTGATGTCTTTGAACATTTATCATATAACGAGCAATATAAAGCTTTAAATGAAATAAAAAGGATCCTCAAAGATCATGGTATACTGATTCTAAGTATTCCAAATGTTGCAAATATATCCTCACGCCTGAAATTCCTTATTCTCGGAGAACTTTCAAGAACAGATAAAGACTATAATCATTTAGGAGAAAGAACATTCAGAGAAATGAAAAGAATACTTCAACAAAACGGTTTCTACATAAAAAAAGTGTATCCAATAACTCCAACATTTCCAATCATATGGCAACTTATAACTCTTTTTCCAAATAAAATGAGAAGAATCCACGATATCATAAACCTGTTAAAACTTCCTCAGTTTGCATTACTGAATATATTTATATGCGACAATGTAAAGAAGTAAATTCTCAAAAGCCCGATGACAAATTTTATACTTTTCAAATTCTTATTCTATTATTAATAAATATGAGCTAAAGAACAAGCATATCTTTCAACAAAGCAAAAATCTTAGAAATAATACAACACCTTTACGAAAAATCAAACCTCTTGAAATCAAACAACCAAAAACTCATAAACTTTGCTGAAATTTCTTGAGAATTCAAACTTATAGTAGTTCTGTAAGATTCCATCTACAAACTCGCTGTATCTTTCAGAAAGCATACTAACAGCTTGATTTAGTTCAGAAAAATCGTTTATAACTGTTCCAAAATTATTTTCCATTGTGATCTCAGCTATCTCCGGTAGATTTCTAGTTATCACAGGTTTTCCTAACGAAAGGTATCTGAAATACTTGCTCGAAGATAAACCAGCAAATCTTTCATTCAGTGTT
This sequence comes from uncultured bacterium, assembly GCA_964601505.1. Lineage (GTDB taxonomy): Bacteria > Calescibacteriota > Calescibacteriia > Calescibacteriales > Calescibacteriaceae > DRWZ01. Next base: position 5,028 of record CAZRNR010000076.1, read on the forward strand.
CTGGTAGGATACCAGACAAAACCTGCGTCATACCTTGATACAAATCCGGCAAACTCGTCATACCTTTTTATCACATTCAAATCCAAAACTATGTTTCTTTTTCCTTTAAGTTTTTGCATTAACTTTTCAATCCCATATTTTGATATACCGTGTATCGTAAATTCAAAATCAAATTCTGCATCTTGGAATCCATCAAATATATAATCTTCTATTCCGCCTGCATAAAGGAGTTTGAACGGACTATATGGCTCCTTTCTTATTTCTTTAGCCTCAAAGTCAAAGCTGTTTGGTACAACAAACTTTTTACATGTGATCTTGAAAATTCTTTCCGCAAGGTTAAGTCTGATAGGACTTAAAGCCACAAAAGCATCACAGCCAAAAATAAATATCTGCTCAAGTGTCTTTCCGACATTCTTTTTAACTGGAGAAGTATAATCAAGAGAAAATAACTCAAGATTATAATATATAAACTTTTTCTTTCCCCACTTTTTAGAGTTTCTCAAAAGTGGAAGAAAAAATTTAATCAGCGATGCCGGTGAAGAAAGCATGGCATCCAAAGTATCATAGACTATAACCACATCATAATTTAAAGTTAAAAGCGCTCTCATTATTGCAAGAAACTTTTCGTAATGATTTGTTCCAATAGATCTTACAAACCTCGATTCCCTCTCTTCATCATCTGTTGCATGATCATTATTCAATATTATATTCTGATGCCCACGCTTATTCAAATACCTTACAACAAGATATGTAGGAATTCTTGCAGAAAATATTCCAAACTGTCTAACAAGTATGTGAAGAAATCTCACAAGAATACTGTTTAGGCAATCTGAAAAATAATTCAAAAAATCTCAAATACTTAAAGCAAATACTACAAATTATCTCAATGGTATCCGTAGTAGTGCCAACGACGAGGTCATCTATACTTTCGAAAACTTTAGAAAGTCTAATTAATCAGAAGGTTAAAGAAGAAGTTGAAATCTTAATTGTTGATAACTCCTTAAATCCAAATGAATCAAAAAAAATTTATGAAATATCCAAAACTTTTGGTCTGAAATATATCAAAGAAAACAATGAGGGACTGCACAATGCAAGAAATAGGGGAATACTTGAAGCTAAGTACGATATTGTTATCTTTAGCGATGATGATATCATTGCTGAAGAAAATCTTATTCCTAATCTCATAAAACCATTCAACATGTATGATAAAGTCGGAGCAGTTGGCGGAAGAGTCATTCCGATTTTTGAATCTGAAATCCCATCACATATGAGGTATCTGAAGCATTCATATTTAAGTGTTCTTGATTGGGGAGATGAAATCAAAGAAGTTCCACATATCAATGGAAATAACATGGCCGTCCTAAAAAAAGCTTATATTGATGCTGGTGGGGTTAATCCAGATGTTTTTCAAATTGAATCAAATGTTTGGAAGGGAGGAGATGGAGAATCAGGACTGTGTAGAAAACTTTTGGAGAAAGACTGGAAAATCATATATACACCTCATGCGGTTGTTAAGCACTTCATTCCTGAAAAACGCATGACCACTGAATCTCTGAAACAGTATGCTTTTCAGCATGGTATTCAGATGTCATATTCAAAGTTCTTCGGCGGACGTTTTCCTTCAAAAGAAATATTATTTCTGCGCTCATTTGCTTTCATGATGATCTCCATATTGAACAAAATGATATCAAAATCAATAAGACATCCACGAAAGATTCGCTATGAAGTTGAAAGCGAGCTTTTCAGGGCAAGAGCAATCTATGAGTTCAAATTAATATACAGCAAAGAACTCCGAGATCATGTTTCAAAGACAGACTGGATCAGCCAACTTATACAAAAGTCATAAAAATCTCAGAAATTTTGAGCTTCGTATATCGGAAATGAATTAACCTTGCGCAAATAGAATTTAGAAACTATATAAGTTAATGAAATAAAACCAACGGTAACCACGATTTCAGTCCATCCCAAAACAGGTCCCTCCGATTTGACAATTTGTAAATAAACCACATCGTACGTTCTGAGAAAAAGTCCAAGAAGAATCAGGGAAGCTA
>CAZRNR010000077.1:0-6927 GCA_964601505.1 uncultured bacterium
GTGAGTATTGAACCATCGTGGAATTTAAACTATTATAATTGAAAGAAGAAATAATAAAATCCTATTCCGTGAGTATTGAACCATCGTGGAATTTAAACGAATTGAACTCAACCCCAATAAATCTCCTCCCATCGTTTGTGAGTATTGAACCATCGTGGAATTTAAACATCTTGCTTTTATTTCTTGAATGTTTTTCTTTCTAAGAAAGTGAGTATTGAACCATCGTGGAATTTAAACATGTTTTTTCAGCCGAAGGAGCTTTCTAAGGAGCTTCGTGAGTATTGAACCATCGTGGAATTTAAACTGTCATAATTGTGTGCATAAATCTCAAGCTCATAGTAGTGAGTATTGAACCATCGTGGAATTTAAACTTCGGGGCGTCAAATTGAGCTCTCTGCTATACACGAGTGAGTATTGAAACATCTTGGAACTTAAAAATAGGCAAATAGTCTAAATAACAATAGCGGTCATACAGATTCAAGGGTAAAAAAATAAATAAATAAAAGATTCATAGAAAATATAAATTCATTGTTTGCAATATAACTTTGAATTTGTGGGAGAAAAGCTGTTTGAAGATATAGAAAATTTTTTCACTTTTCTTGACGAATGCCTAAATGTAAATTTACTTATCGCTGAAGATAGAATAGAAAAAACAAATGACCAAAAGAAAGAAGATGAAGACAGGAACAAAAAAAGTAAAAGAAAGGGCTTATTTGATGAAATATTAGATATGCATATGGGACTTGGAGATCCGTATATTATGATAAAAGAAGAAAAAAAGAAAATTCTTGAAGATGTAGAACAGCGAATTATAAGTTGCAAGCTGTGCGAACTGCATAAGGAGAGAAAAAGAGCTGTTCCAGGAGATGGTAGTCCTACAGCGCGGGTAGTTTTTGTTGGTGAGGCTCCCGGATTTGAAGAAGACAAAAAAGGGAAACCATTTGTTGGGAAATCCGGAAACCTTCTTATGTCAAAAATAAAAGAGATACTTTCACTTGACCGCTCGGAAGTTTATATAACCAATGTAGTAAGGTGTAGGCCTCCTCAAAACAGAACACCAGAAAGGAGCGAAATAGAAAAGTGCTCACCGTATCTTTTTGAGGAATTAGAAATAATAAGTCCTCAACTTGTTGTTGCACTCGGGGCACCAGCAGCAAAAGTCCTACTTATGAAAGACGAAAAAATAACTGAACTCCGTGGGAATTTTTACAGAAGATCAGATTACACGGTTTTTGTTACCTTTCACCCAGCTTATGTCCTTAGGAACCCTAATGTAATGGAATTATTCAACGAAGATTTCAAAAAGATAGCGGAATTCCTTCGATCAACCTGAAAAACAATTCCGGAAACACTCCGAAAAACACAAGAGCCAGGGCTAAAACAGATATCAGGAAAACAGAAAATGGATTTATAGAGATTCTTTCTCCTTTTTCCGCCTCTCCTTCCATGAAAGCTTTTGACACAGGTTGAAAGTAAAAGTAAATTGAAGCGATACTTCCAACAGCTCCAAACAAAACAGGAATTATCTTTTGAGTATGGAGAGCAGAAATAAAGCTCAAGTACTTTGCGAAAAATCCCGCAGTTAATGGAATTCCCGCAAAAGATATGAGAAAAACAGCCAGCAGAAAAGAAATAAATCTGTGTCTTGTGGAAAAACCAATAATCTTATCCAGATACACAAGTTTATTCTCAAACAGAGAAAAAACACCGAATATTCCTGCAGTTGCTAAACCGTAAGTTGCAAGGTAGAAAACAAAATATCTTTTCACCTCAATATTCCCTATTGAGAAAAAGAAAAAGATCAGAAAGCCAGAATGAGATATTGAAGAGTATGCTATAAGTCGCTTTATCTCCTTTTGAGGAATAGCTCCAAGAATCCCGACAATGATCGAAATTATAGCGAGTATCTGAAAAGGACCGGAAAATTCAATTTTTGTTATATCAACAACCCTCAAGAGCGCGATGAAAGATGAAAATTTAACTACTGGTCCAGCAAATGTTATAGCTGAAGATGGGGCACCTTGATAAACATCTGGAACCCAAAAGTGAAAAGGAGCAGTCCCACCTTTGAAAAGCAGAGCAAAGATAACAAGATAAACACCAAACAAACCTAATATTCCTTTAGGTTCTGCTATCTTGAATGTGCCTTCAGACATAAGGAAGAATGAAAAACCAACCAGGTATATCAAAGAGAAAATAGCACCAGCTACAAAATACTTAAGTGCTGCTTCAACACCAATCCTATCTCTGAAAGAATAAACCATCGCATAGATCGGGAAAGACATGAGTTCCTTTGATAGGAAAAGAGTAAGAAAATCCCCAGAACTTGTCATCAAAATAGCTCCAAGAGAAGAAAGATAGATGAAGAAGAAAAATTCACTGCTTGAGAATTTCTTATACTCCAACTCCGCAAGAGATAAAAAAATCGCAATTACAGAAAAAGCGGATATAATCAGAGCAGAGACGAAAAACAAATTATCAAACAGAACAGATTGAAAAGGATCCTCGACAGCTTTTCCCAAAACCGAGAAAACCAATATCACAATAGAAGCTGAAACTGATGAAATCCAGCTTATATTTACATTCCGTTTTATTCTTGAGACAAGAAAACCGATAACCGAAATTAAGAAAGATATGATAATTACTCCCCAAGCAGAAAACAACTCTCTTATATTCAAAGATGCTTCCATATAAAATCAATACCTCCCTTTATTATTTCCATAAAAGGTGAAGGGAAAATTCCGATCAGGAAAACAAAAATAGAGAGTATAACAGAAATCAAAACTTCAATACCCTTTATATCATTTAGCTCCTCCATCAACTCGGATTTTCTCAGTTCTCCAAAAAAGACTCGTAGAATAAGATAAAGCATGTATCCGGCAGAAAGAATAGCACCAGTAGCAGTTATTATTCCAAAAGCAAGGTTATACTTCATTGCTCCTAGTATAACGAGTAATTCTCCTACGAATCCTCCTGTTGAAGGAAAACCTATAGAAGAAAGAGAGAATATTATGAAGAATGTTGTGAGCAATGGGACTTTCTTGGCTATACCAGAGTAATCATCTATCATTCTTGAATGTGTTCTTTCATATATCATACCGATAAGGAAGAATAGAGCTCCCGTTGCCACACCGTGATTTACCATTTGCAAAACAGCCCCCTGAAGTCCCTCATAAGTTATTTTGTTTCCAAAAAGAGCCACGGAACCGAGCATCACATACCCCATATGCGAAACTGAAGAGTAAGCTATCAATCTCTTTATATCTTTTTGAGCAAGGGCTAAAAACGCACCATAAACTATACCTAAAACAGATATAATAGCTATGTAAAAAGAATACTCCCTAACAACATCTGGGAATATAGGGATAGCAAATCTCAAGAAGGCATATGAACCTATCTTCAGAAGTATTCCTGCAAGTATCACACTTCCACCTGTCGGAGCTTCTGTATGAGCATCTGGAAGCCACACATGAACGGGAACAAGAGGAATTTTTACAGCAAAAGCTATAAAAAACCCAAGAAACAAAATCAGCTTTTCTGTTTCACCCAAATCTTTTACAACCGAAATGAAATCCTCAAGCTCAAAAGAAAGTTTTCCTGTCTCTCTATAAACCAAGCTTGCTATGTATATCACCGAAACAAGAAAGAACACACTACCGAAAAATGTAAATATAACAAACTTGTATGCAGAGTATATCTTTCTTCCCGTTCCCCATATCCCGATTATGAAAAACATTGGAATAAGAATGGCATCAAAGAAGAAATAAAAGGCTAAAACATTTTTGGTAATGAAAGTCGGTATTATAAGAAATTCAAGGAGTAAAAATAGGAAAGTATATTCATCCTTCCTGATACGCTTTTCTACAAGCGAGTAAAGAAAAACCAAAAGAAAAAGACCAGTCGTCAAGATAATAAGCAATATGTTCAGTCCATCCACATACAAAGATATCTTGAAACCAAGATATTCAGAAAGAACTATTGAGCCAACATAACCAATTGGTATGAACAAGGAAGAAATGAATGTGAGTGCAGAAAACACAACCCCAATCCATGGGGTCCTAATAAATACCGAAAGAACCGTTCCTATCAAAGGTAATAGAAATGTTATTTTTAGTGCATCCATAATATTAAACAATCAAAAGGGCTATTAGAAATCCCAAAATAAGCATTAGGGCAACTTTAGCTGGGACTCCCCCGTGCAAAAGAGTAATAAAAAAGCCAACCAGACGAGTTGCTAGTGAAACCAAAAAGTAAGTTCCTTCTATAACTACTCTCTCGAAAAAAGATGAGGATAGAGTCTTGAAAAAGTTAGATATCCCTATAAATATCCCTTCCTGCAACTCGTTTAGATAAAATCTATTCCAAAGTATTTTAAACCTCTGCGGAATTTCCTTTCCTTTACCCCAAAACATATAAGAAATAGCAATACCTAAAAAGACTATAATATGCACCACAAATGGGCTAATTGGGTGATGAGTTTCTTTTACATATCCATACCTTTCGCCAAGCCAAGCTCCAACATCAAATATCCCACCTACAACTGACAGAAAAACAAGCATGAGGACAGGAAAGAACATAAAAGGCCCACCTTCAAACTCGTGGGAAATCTTCCATCTTTGGCCTCCAAAAACAACAAAGAAAGCTCTAAACATATAAACAGGTGTTATAAAACTTGCAAGGAGCATAAGGTAGGTTCCTATACTACCAAAAGTTTCAGACACAGCTGAGATTATTGACTCCTTTGACCAGAAACCAGACAGTGGGAAAACACCGCTCATAGCAAGAGCGCAAACAAGGAAACCAACAGCAGAAAGCATCATTCCCTTTTCAGCTGGTTTTCTTTCCTTAAGCTTGTATATATCTGTTTCATTATCAAACTCGTGCATAAGGATTCCTGAAATGAGAAACAACGCAGCTTTAAAGAAGCTATGTTCAAAAACATGGAACATTCCCGTATAAGGTCTTACAGTTGAGGCCCCTGCGAACATCAATCCAAGTTGCGACAGAGTAGAGAAAGCCAAAATTCTTTTTATATCTCTTTCAAACAATCCAAATATCCCCATAAGTATAGCAGTGATCATACCGGTATAAAACACGAGTTCCTTTGCATTTGAGAAGATAACACCGAGTCTGACAACCATATATACACCAGCGGTTACCATTGTAGCAGCGTGTATAAGAGCGGAGACAGGAGTCGGACCTCTCATAGCATCCGGTAGCCATAGCCAAAGCGGCCCCTGAGCACTCTTTCCCATTGCTCCCATGAACAAGAAGAATGCAACAGTGAAAAATTGCTCTGGTCTGATTTCAGACGCTACATCATATACCACACCACCAGTATAAATGAAAAACAGAGCTATTCCCACGAGAAAACCAAAGTCCCCAATACGATTTGTTATGAATGCTTTAAAACCTGCCCTTGCATTCTCATAGCCAGAATACCAGAAACCTATAAGAAAATAAGAACAGAGCCCAACACCTTCCCAGCCCAAAAAGAGCTGAATCAAATTGTCAGATATAACTATCTGAATCATAAAGAAAACGAAAAGATTTAGGAACATAAAGTATCTCACAAAACCCTCATCATGTCTCATATAACCGATTGAATATATGTGTATTAGAGTAGAAACACCCGCAACATAGAGTAAAGCCGTTCTTGAAAGTTCATCGAAGAGAACAGAAAAAGATACTTTCACACTTTCAATCGGTATCCAGGTAAGTAAATCTACCTTGAAATCTTGAGTATATAACAGAGCAGAAATAAATGAAATAAATGGAGCCAAAGGAGAGATAAATGCAGAAATCTTCTTGGTTGGTCCAAAATCTGAATGAGAATGATGCTCATCATCTGGGGAACGACTAATGTTCTCAATGACCAGAAGTATTGAGTTTATCAAAAAGCCTATAAAAGGAGGTAAAACTATAGCAAGTGCAAATTTTCCTGTGTCCATCATTCTTTTAAATCAGATAGTTCGTCAGTATTCACAGTTCTGGCAATTCTAAAAACTGATATAGCTAAACCAAGCCCTATTGCTGCTTCAGCCGCTGCAACAGCCATGAGAATAAGAATTATAGCCTGCGAAATATAACCGATCTTTAAACTCGCCCCAAAGAAAAGTAAAAAAACACCGTTCATCGCTACCTCTATGGATATGAGCAAAAATATTATATTCCTTCTCAAAACCATTCCTACAATTCCTATTGTGAAAAGGATTATTCCCAAAACAACATATTCGTATGCACCTACCATAAAAATCACCTCCCTTTTCTTTCCTCAGTTTTTTCAAACCTTGACCCCACAAATATAGTCACAACTATGGCTATAATGAGCAGAACAGAAAGATACTCAAACTGAAAGAAAAGATCTTTATAGAGTGCAATACCAACATCTTTTGCAGGAAAATAAGAAAAATTTTGCGATCTCAAAGAGATTTCAGAAAATGCAGCCGAACCAAGTATAAGCAGTATAGGTATAGAAATGAATATAATAGTATATCTCCACCTTTTGACCGCCCCAAATATTAAATCAGATACTTTCAAGTTCATCATAGCTATCACGAAAACAAACAGGACCAAAACAGCTCCGACATATACTACAATCTGTATAAGTGCCAGAAAAAAAGCGTTTTTGATCGCAAAAAGAAGAGAAACAGTTATTCCTGTTGCAAAAAGGTAAAGAACTCCAAATATAGGCTGTTTTCTTGATATTGATAGAATAGAAAAGACAACTGCGCCCCCTCCAGCCAAATAAAACAAAATCTTTTCAGCCATTTTTCTGGAAATTATCTTACATTCTTAAATAGATGAAAAAGACAAAATCTTTAGACTTGATACAAACCGTGCTAAATAAAGAGAAAATATAAAAAGATCTGAACTAAATTAAAAAGAATGATATGCGCATAAGATCCAAAAAACAAATGAAATATT
>CAZRNR010000078.1:0-6837 GCA_964601505.1 uncultured bacterium
CGCGTAGGGTCATGCCCCCTCTTTACCCCAAGGCCGCATATCGGTCAAGTCTGATGCCCAGGGGGAAGAGGGGCATGGGCCTCCCCCGAGTGGTATCCTGAGCCCGTGGAGCGGAGCCGGGACTTCCTCCGCCAGGCCCGGCGGGACCTGGAGCAGGCCCGGCTCTCCCTGGAAGGAGGGTTCTACGAGTGGGCGGCCTTCGCCGCCCAGCAGGGGGCAGAGAAAGCAGTGAAGGCAGTCTTCCAGCGCCTGGGGGCCGTGGCCTGGGGCCACTCCGTGACAGCCCTCCTGGAGGAGCTCCAGACCCACCATCCCGTGCCGGAAAGCCTCCTGGACGGGGCCAGCGAGCTGGACAAGGCCTACATCCCCAGCCGCTACCCCGACGCCCTCCCCCAGGGAGCCCCCTTTGAGCGCTACCGCAGGCCGGAGGCCCAGCGGCTTCTGGCCCACGCGGAGGCCATCTATGCCTTCTGCGAGGGTCTTCTATCCCAGATGGACCCGGGCAGAGCTCCTGGGGCGCCTTAGGAAGGGGATCCGGGCCCTGGCCCAGGAGGTGCCCCTGGAAGCAGCCTACCTTTTCGGCTCCTGGGCCCGGGGGAGGGCCCTGCCCGGGAGCGACGTGGACCTCCTCCTCGTCTACCAGGGCTCCCGGCGGGAGGACCTCCACCAGCGCCTGCGCCGGCTCCTTCCCGGCCTGCCCCTAGAGGTGCACGCCTACACCCAGGAGGAGGCCCAGGCCCTGGCCCCCCTCCTGGCGCGGATGCGGGAGGGCGGCGTGGCCCTGTGGGGCCCGGAGGCCTAGGTTTTGGGCGGAGGAGTACTGGATGGGGGACAGTCCAAGGGCCGGGCCAAGGGGTAGGGGGCTTCCCTCGCGTGGCCCAAGCCCCGGGGGTCCATCCCCCCTCCCCAGGGGAGGGAGGACGTCTACCCCCCGGGAAAACGGGAGTTCTGCAGGCCAACCAGTGCCACCTCCTCTTTCTAAAGGCCGGAAAAGGGTTCCATCGAGACAGCCCCACACCCGTCGGGAAACCCTCCTCGGCAGGTCCAAAGACCCCTGGGAGTCGCCGCTTAAAACTCCTCGGCACTGACCACCCCCTGAAGCGCACCTGGCGTCTCTCCTCTGGAAAGGCCCTGGACTGGTTGCACCCAAGCGCTGGAAAAACGCTGAAGGTCCACCGGAGGCAATCCCCACTGCGCCCGGGCCCAGAGCAGAAAGCCGGCGGCCTCTCCGGGAAGGTCCTCCTCCGCTCTCCCCAAACCCCGCACCACGGTATGCCCCCTATGGGTCAGGCTCCAGGCCAAAGCCCTCCCCCTTCCCGGGGGTAGCCCCTCCCAGGTCCAGAAGCCGGCGGCCAAGTAGGGACGCCCTTCCAGGACCCCGGGAAGGGAGGCATCCAGGGGCGTCAACCGAAGGGCGTCCCTATACAGGGGTAGCCCCTTTTGGTCCACCAAGGTCCGGGTCTCCAGCCCAAAAAAGTCGTGGGCCTCTCCCCGGCCCGTTCTCCCCAAAGCCCAGACCTCCATAAGGCCTAGACGGGCCGTGGAGGCCAAAGAGGCCTCCACCTCCTGGAACAGGCCACCCCCCGGAAAGAGGATGGTGAGCCCAGGATAGTATTCCAGCTCCCCGCCCTCCTCCACCTCCAGGTGAACCCGCTGGCGCACCAGGCCAGGGCACACTTTGCCTGCCGACTGGGCCAACACGATTGCCTTGCTCCCTGGACCCACCCGGACCCAGATCTCCGCCAGGTCCCCGTCCATGAGGCCCGGGCCCAGGGTAATGAGCTGAACCAAGACCCTGTCCCCCACCTCCAGGGGGCGGATCACCTTCATCACACCTGAAAACCGGATCTCCTCCAGGACCGTCCTCCCATACCGGTGGGCAAAGGTGAGGGAAAGGGCATGCCTGTGCTTAGGGCCCGGCCTCTTCGACCTCTTCAAACAGGACCTCCCGGCGGATCCAGCGGATGACGGCATCCAGGCCTTCCCCTGTACGGAGGTTGGTGAACACAAAGGGGCGCTCGCCCCGCTGCCTCCGGGCATCCCGTTCCATGACCCCGAGGTCAGCCCCCACATAGGGGGCCAGGTCCACCTTGTTGATGACAAGGAGGTCGCTGCGGATGATGCCCGGCCCCCCTTTACGGGGAATCTTGTCCCCTTCCGCCACGTCAATGACGTAGATGAACACATCCACCAGCTCCGGGCTGAAAGCGGCCGCCAGGTTATCCCCCCCAGACTCCAGGAAGAGGATGTCCAGGTCTGGGAAGCGGGCCATCATCTCCTCCACCGCCTCCTGGTTGATGGAGGGATCCTCACGAATGGCCGTGTGGGGACACCCTCCCGTCTGGACTCCCTTGATCCGCTCCGGGGGCAAGGCCCCAGAGCGGACCAGGAACTCCGCGTCCTCGTAGGTGTAGATGTCGTTGGTGATGACCGCCAAAGAGTAGCGGTGGCGCATGGCCTTGCAGAGGGCGTCTATTAGGGCGGTTTTCCCCGATCCCACGGGGCCTGCCACGCCGATTTTTACCGGTCGCATACCTCCTGCCTCCTATGAAAGGAAAAGCCGGGTCTCCAAGTGGGGTTGCTCGGCTGCCCTTAAGTCCCAGCCGGGGGTGGAGCTCCAAAGGGAGGCCTGGGGGTCCTCGAGGACCTCCTGTGCCACCTCCACCACCCTCCCCTGAAGCCCCACCAGGATCTCCTGGGCCCTCTCCGGGGAGAGGGCCCCTGTCCGGGTGGCCGCGGCCATCAGGGCCAGCAGGCCGTTTTGAATGTAGAGGAGGAGCAAGGGCCGTAGGGGGATTCCCAGGTGCCTCCCTGCCCATCCCGCCACCAAGGCCTGATGGGGAGGCACCTCCATAGGCCAGGCCAGCCCGTGGATCCGCTGAAGGAGGCGGGCCAGACGGCCTCCTATGCGCAGGCTGGTCTCCCGCGGCCCGGCGATGGGCATCCAAGCGTCAAGAAGGTGGGCCAGGTCCCGCATGGCCTCGAGGTCCAGGGCGGCCCCGTGGGCCAGGGCGCAGGCGGCCCCTTCCAGGCGGAGCCCCCCCCTGGAAAGGGCCACCCTCAGCAGGCCCTCGAGGGTACGGTCATCCAGGAGCCCCCGGGCCGCGTAGGCCTCCAAACCCCAGGAGTGGGCGAAACTGCCCACGGGAAGCTGGGAATCCATCAGCTGATGGAGGCGCAGGAGTTCTAGATCCCCCATGACCTCAGTGAGTGTGCTCCCCAGGGGCATTTCCCATAAAGGGCCCGCGGGTGCGCTCCACCTCAAATCCAGCCCGGGCCAGGCGCTGGAAGAGCCCCTCATCCCACAGGGTGGCGAGGTGATCCTCCCCTGCAGTGATGTCCCGGTGCAGGTTGCCGAGGATGTGCCCACAAAGCATAGCCTCCCGAAGGGAGCGCGGGCGCACCACAAGGAGATCCTCCTCCGCCGCCGCCACCCGGTAGGCCCGGCTCCCCTCCCGCAACAGGACCTGGCCCACCCGCAGGACCGTACCCGTGGGGAGGGCCAGCAGGAAGATGCGCCCGTCGGGGGCCTGGAGAGAGCGCCGCACCCGCCTGCGGTCCGCGGCCGTCATGGGGATCTCGATCACCTCCTCAGCCTCGGTATCCTCCTTGGGAAGTTGCGTGATGAGAATGCTCTCCATCCCTCGGCCTCCTAAAAGAGGAAGTATCGCTGGGCCAGGGGCAGGCGTTCTGCTGGCCTGCTGGTGATGGGCAGGCCGTCCACCCGCACCTCGTAGGTCTCCGGATCTACCTCGATCCGGGGTAGCAGGTCATTCAGCTTCATGTCCCTCTTCCCCAAGCCCCTTATGCCTCCCACCGGAAGGAGCCTGCGCTGAAGGCGAGAGGGAAGGCGGCCCTCTTCCAGGGCCACCCGGGAAACGAAGGTGAAGGCCACCTCCTCAGGGGCTCTGCCGAAAGCAGCGAACATGGGGCGGTAGTAGACGGGCTCTGGGGTGGGGATGGAAGCGTTGGGGTCCCCCATGGGACTGGCCACGATGAACCCTCCCTTGATGACCAGGTCCGGCTTCACGCCGAAGAATTTGGGGCTCCAGAGGACCAGGTCCGCGTACTTGCCCGGTTCGATGGAGCCCACGTACTGGGCAATGCCGTGGGCCAAGGCAGGGTTGATGGTGTACTTGGCCACGTAGCGGCGGATGCGAAAGTTGTCGTTGCGCTCCGAGTCCTCGGGGAGGGGACCCCGCTCCTCCTTCATCTTGTGGGCGGTCTGCCAAGTACGGAGGATTACCTCCCCCACGCGCCCCATGGCCTGGGAATCGCTGGACATGATGCTGATGGCCCCCATGTCGTGGAGGACATCCTCTGCAGCCATAGTTTCGGGACGGATGCGGGACTCGGCAAAGGCCACATCCTCGGGCACGTCGGGCCTGAGGTGGTGGCAGACCATGAGCATGTCCAGGTGTTCCTCCAAGGTATTCACCGTGTAGGGCATGGTGGGGTTGGTGCTGGAGGGAAGCACGTTGGGGTAGCCCACCACCTTGAGGATGTCCGGGGCATGCCCACCCCCCGCTCCCTCCGAGTGGTAAGTGTGGATGGTCCGACCCCCTATGGCGGCCAGGGTATCCTCCACGAAGCCGCTTTCGTTCAGGGTGTCCGTGTGGATGGCGATCTGGACGTCGTAGGCATCGGCCACCCTGAGGGCAGCGTCGATCACCGCAGGGGTGGCCCCCCAGTCCTCGTGGATCTTGAGGCCGATGGCCCCAGCTAGGATCTGCTCCTCGAGGCCTCTGGTCAAAGAGGCATTTCCTTTGCCCAGGAGCCCGAAGTTGAGGGGAAGCCCCTCTAGGGCCTCCAGCATCCGGTGGATGTACCACTCCCCCGGGGTGCAGGTGGTGGCCTTGGAACCCTCAGCGGGGCCGGTGCCCCCGCCAATCATGGTGGTCACCCCGCTATAGAGGGCTTCCCAGGCCTGCTGGGGACAGATGAAGTGGATGTGGGCGTCTATCCCTCCGGCGGTGAGGATCTTCCCCTCCCCAGCCACCACCTCCGTGCCGGGGCCAATCACCAAACCAGGGGTCACCCCGTCCTGGATGTCAGGGTTGCCCGCCTTGCCCAGGCCCACGATGCGGCCGTCCCGTATCCCCACGTCGGCCTTAACAATCCCCCAGTAGTCCAGGACCACCACGTTGGTGATGACCAGGTCCAAGGCACCCTCGGAGCGGGCCAGCTGGGACTGGCCGAGGCCGTCCCGGACCACCTTGCCCCCCCCGAAGACCACCTCCTCCCCGGGGAAGGTGAGGTCCTCCTCCACCTCCAGGATCAGGGCCGTGTCCCCCAACCGGAGCCGGTCCCCCTTGGAGGGACCATACAGGCGGGCGTAGTCCTCCCTGCGCATCCTCATAGGAAGCCCCCCTCCCGGGCCCGTTTCAGGGCCTCTTCCTTGTTTGCCTCCAGGGGGCCCATCACCAGCCGGTTCATGCCAAACACCCACCGCCTCCCCCCCAGGGCCACCAGGACCACCTGCCGGGTCTCTCCCGGCTCAAAGCGGACGGCGGTACCCGCGGGAATGTCCAGGCGGAAGCCATAGGCCTGCTCCCGGTCGAAGCGGAGGGCCCGGTTCACCTCGAAAAAATGCGTGTGGGAACCCACCTGGACGGGCCGGTCCCCCGCGTTGGTGACGGTGAGGGTGCGCCGCTCCCGCCCGGGGCAGAGCTCCCGCTCCCCGGGTTCCACCAGTAGCTCGCCGGGGATCACCCTCCTCACCCCCCCAAGGCCAAGGCCAGGCCGAGAACCACCACCGCACTTCCCAGAAAGCGCAAGGCCCCCCTACCAGGCGCCCCCCGGGTCCCCAGGGCAAGGCCCAGGGCCATCCCCCCCAGGTGAAGGAGCAGGGTGGAGAGGAGGAAGCCCAAGGCAAAGCCCCAGGCCCCCTCCAGAGGGGTTTCGGCGCCGTGAGCGTAGCCGTGGCCCAGGGCAGAGGCCCCTACCAGGGCCAGGGCCCAAGACAGGGGAAGCCGGGCCGCCCCGGCCACCACCCCTCCCAGGAGGAGCAAGGAGGCCAGGATGCCCACCTCTACCCCGGGCCAGGGACCGAGGCCAAACCCCAACAACCAGCCGAGGGCCGCGAAGGCCAGGAACCCCAGGGGAAGCCGCCAGAGGTAGACCCCCCCGAGTTGCGCCGCCCAGACTCCCAGGATGAACATCGCCGCCAGGTGGTCCAGCCCCGTGAAGGGGTGAAGGAGGCCACCCACCAGACCGCCTGGCCCGCCCCCATGGGCCAGGGCCAGGCCCGCAAACGCCCACCATCCCATGCTCCTACGCATACCCGCACACCTCCTAACGGATCGGCCGGTGCACCGTCACCAGCTTGGTGCCATCGGGGAAGGTTCCCTCCACCTGGATCTCCTCGATCATCTCCGCCACCCCCTCCATCACATCCTCCCGGGTGAGGATCTGGGACCCCATGGTCATGAGCTCCGTCACAGAGCGTCCCTCCCGGATTCCCTCCAGGATCTCTGCGGTGATCAGGGCCACCGCCTCAGGGTAGTTGAGCTTGAGGCCACGGGCCCGCCGCCTTCTGGCCACCTCTGCGGCCATGAAGATGAGCAGTTTGTCTATCTCCCGGGGTGTAAGGCGCACGCCCACCTCCTAGAGGCTTACCATCTGGGCCACAATCTCGGGATTGGTCTCCGAGGTGCTTCCCTGCATCACCATCCGGCCCCGGTCCATCACGTAGAAGCGCTGGGCAAAGCCCCAGACAAACTCCAGGTTCTGCTCCACCACCAAGAGGCCTATGCCGAGCTCCCTGCGGATCCACACCAAACTATCTTGTATTTTTTCCACTATAGATGGCTGTATGCCCTCTGTGGGCTCGTCTAA
>CAZRNR010000079.1:0-6741 GCA_964601505.1 uncultured bacterium
TGGTCTTGAAAGAAAATAGTATCCTCCTCCTTCATCTACAAGTTTTCTTACAAAGCGTGTCTTATCTACATAGTAAAAATTATCTTGCCTTATCTTCTCAAAACTCTGTATCCCTATTGGTAGCTTCTTCCTCACAATACATAGAATATAAAGGTCATAAAAAAGTTTAAGATTTTTATTGTAGTTCTTTCACTTAAATGAATTGTAAAGAAATTTTTATCTGTTTTTGCTTTGTTGCGCTCATCAAAAATTTTAAGTTTGCGTTCTCAAGGAAGTGAGATAATGGACACAACAAAAGAAACAGAAGAAAATATTTTCTGAAGGTTAAAAGTTTGTAATCTTTATCTGCTCAAAGCAAACATACATACAAATTTTCTTCTCTTTTCACTTCTTTCATTTTGAAAATCTACATAAAAAACAGAGTTCTTGATGAGTTTATAAAATCATCTTCCGAAATGCAAAAGATTTAAAAGTCCCTAATCACTCTGCTTTCCAATAAAATTTCAATATGTTTAACTATGTTTGCAGCAAAGCAATTTTATATCAAAAAATAACAAACGATTTAAAAGAGTAATTAAGAATTAAAAGTGGAGGTTCTAAAGGATATGGATCCCAAAAGAGAAATCCTTGAAGCCACTTTAAAAGAGCTTGAGAAAGCTTTTGGTAAAGGTGTAATAATGAGACTTGGAGAAAAAGGAGATTTGAAAATTCCGGTATTTTCCTCTGGAAGTCTATCAATAGACATAGCTGTTGGTTGCGGTGGATTTCCAAAAGGAAGATTTATTGAAATATATGGTCCGGAATCATCTGGAAAGACAACGATAGCATTACATGCTATTTCTTCTGTTCAGGCAAATGGTGGAACTGTCGCTTTCATAGATGCTGAACATGCACTTGATCCAATATATGCCAAAAACCTCGGTGTTGATGTAGATTCACTTTTGATATCTCAACCAGATTACGGAGAACAGGCTCTTGAAATAGCGGAGCAATTAGCTTCAACAGGAGCAGTTGATCTGATAGTCATAGATTCTGTAGCCGCCTTAGTTCCCAAGGCGGAAATAGAAGGAGATATGGGAGATATGCAGATTGGACTTCAAGCAAGACTTATGTCTCAAGCTCTACGAAAACTCGTTTCAACTATAAGTAAAACAGGAACAACAATAATATTCACAAACCAGCTTAGACAAAAAGTAGGAGTAATGTTTGGTTCTCCTGAAACCACGACAGGAGGAATAGCTCTTAAGTTCTACGCTTCAGTAAGAATTGATGTCAGAAAGATAGAAATAATAAAAGAGGGAGAAAATCCAATCGGCTCCAGAGTAAAAATCAAAATAGCCAAAAACAAGGTAGCTCCACCATTCAAAGAAGCAGAGATCGACATAATATATGGTAAGGGCATAAGTTATGAAGGTGAACTTATAGATACAGGAATTGAATATGGAGTGATAAAGAAATCTGGCTCATGGCTATCATATGGTGATGAAAAACTTGGTCAGGGTAGAGATCAGGCAAAATCTTTCCTTGAGGAACACAAAGAGATAGAGAGAGAAATAGAGATAAACATAAGAAAGGAGGCGGGAATTGATACAAATGTACTCACACACGACATAGTATGGTCTAAAAGAGAAAAAGGTAAATCAAAACAAGAGTTAGAAATATCAGAAGAATCAGAAGAAAAAACGGGTAAGAAAGCTAAAAAGAAAGCAGAGTAAAGGAAATATAAAATAAGGAATGATAGAGAGGAAACCAGCAGTAGCGGGAATATTCTACCCGGAATCTCCAGAAAAACTTCAAATGGCAGTTCGAGAATTAGTTTCAAAGTCCCATGAAACTAAAAAAGCAATTGCAGCAATATTACCACATGCAGGATATATATATTCAGGAAAAATAGCTGGGAAAACCATATCATCGATAAGTGTTCCGGAAAGGATTATAATACTTTGCCCAAATCATACGGGGTATGGAGAAGTAGTTTCTCTTTTTCCGCCCGGATCCTGGATTTTTCCTGGGTTCAGTGTGAAAATTGATGAAGAAATAAATAGTTTTCTTTCAAATTTCGAAATTTTTCAAATGGATACAGGGGCTCACTACAAAGAACATTCTGCAGAAGTGCTTATACCATTATTACATTTCATAAATCCAAAGATAAAAATAAATGTGATATGTATCAGAACTCTTAGAAGGGAATCTCTAAAGGTAATAGCTGAAGCTCTAAAAGAAGTATATAAGAAATATGAAGATATCCTTATTGTTGCTTCATCTGATATGAACCACTATGAGGAAGATGATGTTTCTCGTAAGAAAGACAAAGCAGCTATTGAGAAGATAAAGGAAATAAATCCAGACGGGTTTTTAGATATTTGCTACAATATGAACATAAGCGTGTGCGGAGCTGCTCCAATATATTCTCTCCTCTCATTCTTAAAAGGTATAAAAGTGAAAAATTCAGAAGTTCTAGCTTATGGAAATTCTGGAGAAGTAAACGGAGATTTATCATCAGTTGTCGGATATGCGGGAATAATCTTTTTCTAAAAATAGAGATCTAAACACATTATACCAACGAATTTCAAAAGATAAAGTTTAGATTTAAAACATACAAAGCGAGATAGCATTTTCACAAATCTTCAATTTAAAATGTTGGACTACAGAAAATATCAAAAATATCTGGAGGTTTTCTACAATACGTAAATATGGTAGATTTACCGTTTAATTTACGATTAAGATATTTCTATATTTTTGTATAAAACCTAAATAAAAGGAAGTCGAAACAATACTTCATTTAATTCATTTTAATGTAAGTTAAATCAAAGGCAAGATGTTTAATGATCTAATTTGGATATCCTCTAAAAAATTCTAATTTCGTTTATAACACCTGCTGAAAGAAGTCTTATATAAAGGTCGGCTACGACAACAGATATCAAACTAGCCCAGAAGAAGAATCCATGATTTCTATTAAGAGAACTGACAAATTTCCAAAAATGGTATATTACTGGATTTTGTGAATACACATCTACTCTCCCGCCTAAAAAATGTCTTAAGGAATGACATGAAGAAACATACAAAGTAAGAAACAGACTGTCTGCAAAGAGAATAATTGAACCAAGTCCAACAGTAAATCCCTGTTCCCAGAAAAAGCTCCTCAAAGCATGTATCCAGTGTATTGGGACAAAAATTATAGCCAAAAACAGAAAATATCTGTGAAGGTTCAGAAGAATGTATGGGAACGCTGATTCCCCTTTGTAATTCCTCTTAGGTTCTCTAACCATACACGCAGGTGGATCAGCGAAAATTGACCTGTAATATACTCTTCTACAGAAATAACAGGTAATTCTAAAACCAGCCGGGACCCACAATGTGAAGAAAGCCGGAGAAATCCAGGCACTTTTCAAAGGTAGTGGATAAATTGGAGATAGATATGATCCCCACTCAAAAAAATTCCCTTCTACTGCTCTAAATATTGAATATAATATCGCAAGCGAAAAAACAGAAGCGGAAGCCACAAGATCAACCCACCAAGCATCTGTTCTTGAGGTAGAAAAAGTTCTTTCCATAATTTTGATAATTTTCACTGATATGCTAAAATTAAAAATAAAACAAATTCTTTTTGTCCTTGAACCCGAAAATTCTTGACAAATCATACCATGCAAAGCAATGAGAATATTCAAATAGAATGAGAGATTTATAATCTAAGATCATAAAACTTGATTATGCTTAATGAAATAAAATTTTTTATGATTGTTAATTATGCTCCATACAAACCTTTTATTATTCACATCCTCTAAATTTACAACCTCATTGTATTGAAATTCTGAAGTATAAAGAAATAAAAAAAATAAAAAAATATTTATTTTCTTTAATCTACATCAGGGTACTTTAATAAACTATCTTTATTTCGCATAAGAACATCGTGCCTAAATTACAATCTACTATTCAATAAAACTTTGAATCTCAACGATTGTCTAAAACATCGCTAATCCCACATAAATTTTTAAACTTATGTATCTCACTCTGTAAAGGTTTTAATTTTAACTATGAAAGTAATGATCAAAAATCTTCAAGATAAATAACAATGTATCATAAATTTTATGAATAAGAGAAGATTTTATTTTTGAAAATTCAGAGAATGTATAATGATATTCCAATTTCTGCTATATTTTTATACCTATGAGCGAAAATAAAGAAGAAATAGTTTCAGAGTTAATAAAAAAATATAAAACAGAACTTGACAAAGACATAAGACCTTGGGGTGGATACATAACCTTATGGGAAGATGAAAGATTCAAGGTGAAAATACTTTTTATTCTACCAAAAAAAAGGTTAAGTCTTCAAAGGCATAAACACAGAAAAGAAAAGTGGTTCATAGTCGAAGGGGAGGGACTTATAACAAAGGGAAACTCTAAATTCATAATGCGAGAAGGAAACTCAATGGTAATAGAAGAAGGTGAAATGCACAGAATAGAGAACATATCAGAAAGCAAAACACTCAAAATAATTGAAATATGGTTAGGAGAAATTCTTGATGAAAAAGACATAGAAAGAATAGAAGATGACTTCGGTAGGATCTGAAGATATTTTAAAACAAAGTAGGATTTATTAATGATATGCCAAAGCAAAAAACTGATACAAAAAAAAGAGATATCTTTAAAAGTTTGACATTACTACTTGGAATACAAAGCTTGAACCTTGAAAAGAAAAATTCAAAAAATCTAAAAAGAATTTCAGAAATAATAGGAACAGAAGTAAAAGAGTTTCAAATAGAAAAAATAAGGCAGATCATAAAAAATATAAGATCCAATTTCACATCATTCTCAATTGAAGATATAATAAACTACCTTTACCTTATCCCAGAACAATTGTATGAAAGACTTCCTGTGAAGATAAAAAAAGCTGTTCTGTTTTCAACAAAACTACTTACTATTTTTCCGTATTATTGCGATGGGGAAAATTGGGGACATATATCCTACACAGGTAGGGCTATAGGAAGACCAAATCTGAAGAGGTATAACGACCCAGTTATAAAACCCCTGAAAATTGACAAAGATGAGTTTCATTTTGATATATGCATTGTTGGTTCTGGTGCAGGAGGAAGTTTGGTAGGACTTAAACTCTGCGAAAAATACTCCGTAGGAATACTAGAAAAAGGGAGACTGATTCTTCCTTCTGAATTTACAGAAAAAGAAGATGATATGATACCAAAACTATATAGATTGAGTTTAGACAACAATTTATCTATAATCACAGTATATGGAAACGCTGTGGGAGGTTCAACAGTTCATAATACTGCTCTATTTGTAAAACTCCCAGAAAAAATATATGAAAGATGGTCAAGCAAAGGATTACCAATAAAAAAAGATGAATTCTATGAACTTCAAAATGAAGTTTTTTCTATTGTTAAAGCGGAAAAAATAACCACAATGAACACAAACAATTTGAAGGTAAAAGAAGGGATTGAAAGATTAGGTCTAAACTATTTCATTCCAGATCATAGCAGAAAGAACTGTCTGCAAGTTGGGTTCTGCGAGTTAGGATGCTACTGGAATAGGAAATTTTCAACTCTAACTGATATCCTCCCTGAATTTCAAAAAAAGGGGGGGGCCATAATAGATAATGCGAAAGCAATCTATATTGAAAGATCTAGAAACAAAGTAAAGCATATACTATTCAAGCACAGAGAAAAAATCATCAAGGTCAGAGCAAAAAAATTTATAATATCTGCTGGAGCTATATCCTCTCCTATACTATTAAGACGATCAAAGATCTTGGATCCACAAGGAGTCTGCCTTCATCCATCAACTTATGTTATGGGAATATTTGAAGAAGAAATATACAGCTGGATTGGCATACCTATATCTCTGATCTGTTTAGATTTCCTTAGAGAAGATGGTGGATTTGTTCTTATGCCCTACGCTCTACACCCAGGAACATTCTCTATAGCGGTTAGTGGAAAAGGAAAAGAACATCACGAAATCATGAGAAAATACAAGAACATAGCGACCATTGCTGTAATGCTCCATGATAAGCCTAAAGGGCATATTGAAGATTCCAAAATTTTCAAGATAAAAGATTACTATCTTGACAAGGATGAAGTCAATGACTTGAAAAAGGGAATATTCACAAGTTCAGAAATACTATTTGAAAGTGGTGCAAAAGAGGTCTTACTTCCCTCGGTATTCCAAATCCAAAGAGCAAGAAACAAATCTGATGTTCAAAAGTATCTCGATAGTTTCGATATATATCAAATACCATTCATATCTGTTCACCCTCAAGCAACAATAAGATGGCATGAATTTCTTGAAAGCGATGGAAGAATTAAAGGACTTGAAAACATTTATGTAGCAGATACTAGCGTATTTCCCGAATCGTGTGGGGTTCCACCACAAGCAACAGCAATGTCAATATCTATATTCATCGCCAAGAAAATAATCTCTGAAGATAAAATCAAAACTTCGTAAAAAAAAATAAAGATAGAAACAAAAATAAATTAAGAATACTTCAAAAAATTTTAAACTCGTGAAAAGAAACAAAATCCTTTTGAACATATATTATGAATAACACAATTAAAAAACATAAAAAATCACAAAAACTTGACTCTTTAAAAAAAAGTTATTAATTTTTTTAATAAAACGGGGTTGGATCCCCAAACCAATGCAGGGAGGTGATCCAAAATGGCAATACCAGTAAGGACAAATGAGTTCGGTTTAATATCAGCAGAAGACCTAAGACGGGCAACAATAGAAC
>CAZRNR010000080.1:0-6602 GCA_964601505.1 uncultured bacterium
TTTGGCTCCCCGGGCAGGACTCGAACCTGCAACCTGACGGTTAACAGCCGCCCGCTCTGCCTAATTGAGCTACCGGGGAACTATAAATAAATCTAAAAAAATATAATGTAAAAAATAAAAACAAATAATCAAGAAAAACAAAAATTAAAAAAGCAATGTCAACAAATCAGAAAGAATTTGCAGACAGAGAAATAGAAGAAATAATAAAAATTGGAGAGAAAACAGGATGGATTAAAACAGAAAATGGAAGAAAATATATCGACAGAAAAAATAAAAAAATAAAAGATTTTGAAATAAGTACTTTATGGGGAAGCGATAGCTTTTCTATAAAGATCAATGAAAAAAATCACCTTGTTTTCACAACAGATCAGCATATAGAAAAGACACATTTTGAAACGAGGTATATGGATCTTGACGAAATAGGTGAGAGAGCATTGAGATGTGCTTTAAGTGATATATTCGCAACAGGTGCAGAACCACTGATGGCATTTATAAACATATCTGCAAAATCCACAAAAACCATAGAAAAAATAGGAGATGGAATAATAAGATGTGCAAGAGAATTCTCACTAAAACTCTGCGGTGGAGATATCGGAAAATCAGAAAAAATATCTATATCTTCATTCATCGTTGGTCTTTCTGAACAAAAACCTTTTTCAAGATTTGGAGCAAAACCTGGAGATCATATATTCATAACAGGAACAGTTGGAGATTCTGCACTCGCGTTCCGCATAATAAAAACAAAGGGCAGAAAATTTGCAGAAAAATATATACCTAACGCCCTTGAGAAATTCCTGAGACCTCCTATCAAAAGAATCCCACAAAATCTAAAAAACATAATACGATTCACTTCAGATGTATCAGATGGCCCCCTAATTACATGTAAATGGATTGCCATTCTCAACTCAATATCTCTTGAATTCTTTCCAGAAAGAATGCCACTTTCAGAAGAGTTCATCAGATTCTCTCATGTTGTGTTTCAAGATCCTGCAAGCATCTCGATAAACTGGGGAGAGGATTATGGAATTATTTTTGGGATACCAGAAGATAAGCTCAAAAGTGAAAACGACTTTAAGAAAATAGAAAGGTATTCAGAAGTAATAGGGATTTGTCTTTCTCAGGGCGATTGCATTAGAGCTCTAAAAAAGGGATATCCATATATAAAAACAAAGGACATAGAACAAAAGGAAATATTTATATTCTTCACTCCATTTATTCATGTGAAAACTAATATAGGGTTCAGGCATTTTTAACATCAGATTTGGAAGCAAGCTTGAATCCGAAATTTGGTTCCTTTGGTTCTTCTGCAGGTTCTACCCTCTTGACCCAGGGAATAAACTGAGAAAGAATCCTTCTTATCCCAGCTTTCATAGTTACAACTGCAGAAGGACACAGAGCACATGCTCCTATCATAGAAACCACAACCTCACCTTTCATCCGGTCAATACTTACGAGTTTCAAATCTCCACCATGGGATTTCACATAGCTAATGACTTTCTTATTCAAAACGTATTCTACCTGATCAATTGGTTCTGAAAGGATGACAGCACCCTTTCCTATCTTTTGAGAAATTTGATCTTTTATTTTATCTATTTCACCTACATCACTGATTGGATGTAAAAGACCAAAAACTACTCTATTCTCATCTTCATCTATCTTGAATATGTTTTGTCTAATCAGATCATTATCATCAAGCATTATCAATTCTCTTCATTATTCCATGACTTGATTATATCATCTTCAGGTATATCCGCAAGCCCGACGACTCTTTTGACCTCAGGGAATTCTCTAGATATTTCCTGACCTATTAACTCAGCTATCTGACCAGCTGCACATCCACAAAATGGAGAACACCCAACACCATTACCAAGAGCTAAACCAAGATATGCAGTTCCTGTCTCCTTATCAAACTTCTTAAGCCAAACTATAACGTCTTCTATCTGAGGAGAAGCTTTTATCCTTGGCCTTATATCCATCAATATATATTTCTGTATCTTTTCTGCAATATCCATATTGCTATATACCTCCTTTTTAAATCTTTTTATATTAAACTTTTTTTCATTTTAAAAACATTTTTCTAAATCTTTGGTTTAAGTTTAGCTATCGAACTCAACCAGAGCTACTTTTTAAATTGATTCTATTTCTGCTTCAGATTCTTTTTGATAAATTCATTGAGAATATTTTTTGAACTTTCATCTATACTAATTATTTCTATCCCCATCCCAGGGATAATATTTGGATCAGAAGGGTCTATTTTCCATCTTACAATTCCTTCAGCCGATATATTTTCTTGAGCTCCTGGGACAGAAAATTGTATTTTCAGAACAGACCCAACAGGAAGAGGATTCGGAGTTCTTATAAACATCCCCCCCCTCGATATATTCATAGTCCAATCAATAACAAAACTATCACCTGTTGAGTATTTCACCTCTATCTCAATAGGTATTCTTTGCTCCTTTCTTCTCTCTAGATTTTTATCCTTGTCATCTACACTTTCTATACTTTTATTGTTAGCAGGTTTGCGATTTTTACTGCCGTTCTTTGCACCATTTCTTCTCATTTCAATCTTTATCTTCTCCTTCTTTCTCATCTTTCTCTTCCCTTCCATTTTCTTCTATATGTCTTACTCCAAATATCTCCTCTATAATTTTTTCATTATCTTTTATACTGAAAGATGGGATAAGTTCATTAGCTTTTATAATTTGATTTTCTTGATCCCTCTCCGTTGTTTTACCTTTTAACCTAGATCCATAAATCATGTCAAGAATCAGGCGGTCCCATCTTATATCTTTCGAGAGTATATCAGAAGCATTAGATATCTTTCTTATCAAATTATTCTGCTTATCCACATAATCTTTTAGAACCGAATTGATATTATCAATTATCCTAAAAACCTTCTCATAGTCATTATCTCCATTGATAATCATAGGAACTATCTCCTTGACAGCACCCAATGCTGTGTTCAAAACATCATTTGTATCATTTATAAAAGATTTAAAATCCGAAAATACATCTCTTACAATGAAAAAATAATCGTCAAGACTCTTGACTTCATAAATCTTTTTATTGTTATCTAAATTCGAATCATCGCTTCGCCCTGAGTCTTTCTTATCTTCAACTTCTTTCCTTTTCTTCTTTGCCATTTTAAAAAAATTTAGTCATAAAATATCTTTATATGTGTAATTTTGACAAATAATAGGAAAAAATTATTGTTTCTAGAAGCATGAAAACATCAATATATTTCAGAAAAATCGTTTCCAGAATAACAAAGCAGACAAAAAGTAAGATAAAAAGAAAAATTCATATTCCAAGCTTAAGTATTAATTCATCCGTAAGTTTCTCAATATTTTTAGCAGCTTGCGAATCTGGTGAGACTTCAACAATTGTTGCTGAAAAGCTTTGAACCTTATCTATCTCTGGATCTCTTGATATAATAGTTTTAGAAACAACCTTGCCTAAACTTGTTTTAAGTTTCTCAAGAAGTTCCTTACTGTGTGGCGTATCCTCATACATGTTCGGGACAATAGCAACAACACCAGGGGAATATTTAAAAGATTTTTTAGTTTGTACTATTATATTAAGCGTTGCAGCAACACCAGCTAATCCAAGATAAGTTAAAGCTACAGGAATTATAACACCATCTGAAGCAAGGAGTATATTCAAAGTTATAAGTTCCAGAGAAGGCGGTGGGTCAATAAAAATTACATCAAATCTATCTTTAAGCTTATCTAATGCTTTCCTAAGTTTTAAGTGCCTTGATGGATCTCTGGCTACATTTACTGTAAAATCTGCAAGGGACCAATCAGATGGTATAATCCATAGATTTTCTATTCTTGTTTTCTTTATAACGGTGTCTGGTAAATCACCTCTTACAAGGAAACCCAGTATGTTTTGCTTTACGGAATCAATCCCAAAAAGTCTTGCAACATGTCCCTGAGGATCCATATCTACAAGAAGGACCCTGTACCCCCTTTTGACAAAGCTTACAGAAAGGTTAGTAGCCAAAGTTGTCTTACCTACTCCTCCCTTTTCTGAGAACACCGCTATAACTTTTGCTTTCTGAGCCATAATTATCTTCCAATCATTATACCAATGGATTTTTATCTAATTTTATGCTATTTACTTAACAGTATTTTATTTTTTATTAAATCGGAAAGAGATTAGTTTTTGATGAAAAGTAAAGAACAAGTAATCGTATCATCTGAATCTTTATTCACAAAATCAGGAGGATATTCCGCCATATACTTGTTTGATGGAAGAAAAGAAACAAAAACAATAAAGGATTGCCCAGAAACAACAAAATTAGGTCTTAATATTCCCTACAAGTATCTTAATCCTATCCAAACCGCATTCTTTTATTTCTGGGATGAAAAGAAGGATAATTCGGCTTTATGCGTTGCTCCAACATCTGCAGGGAAAACAGGGCTTATTCACATATTTTTCTCAAAGTTTAAAGGTCGGAAGGTATATCTGGCACCGACTAAAGCTCTATGCGAAGAAAAATATCATGAGTTCTGCAGTTTCTTCGGAAAGCAAAATGTATCTATTAGAACCGGAGATAAATTTGAATTTGTTCCACCAAAGACAGAATATGTTGTCGCAACCTATGAAAGCTGCTTATCATCTGTCAGATCAAAAGGGTCTTGGTTCCTTGATTCAGAAGCCATATGCATAGATGAAGTACATTTTATAATGTTTGGAGGAACAAGAGGAATATTTCTCGAGGAGCTAACTGCTTATATTCTTGCAAATGGGAAATCTCTTTTGAGTCTCTCCGCAACCATTCCAAGAACAGCAGCACAAGAATATGCAGAGTGGCTTAGAGCAAAACTGTTTTACTCAGACTGGAGACCAGTACCCCTTGAAAGAATAATTGAACCTCTCCCAGAACTTGAAAAAAAGATCTTCGGTGGGAAAATTAAGGGAGAACTATCGCAAAGAATAGCAAATGTAATAACTCACACCGCAAGAAGCCCAAAGGTTATCATCTTTGTATATAAGAAAAGTCTTGGATGGAAAATAATAGAAGAATTAGATAAACAAGGAATCACCGTGCTCAACGAAACAATTCCCTTTGAAAGAAAAAACTTGAACTCAAAATCAAAGGAATCTGTGGCATTTCATAATGCCGATATACCGCTTGAAGAAAGGAGAGAAATAGAAAATCAATTTAGAAATGGGAATTTAAGGTTCCTGGTATCAACCCAAACTATGGCATACGGTGTTAATCTACCAGCTGATGAGGCCTTCATAATAGCTAAAAACTGGATGTCAAAAACAATACCTGATATATCAACTATACTCCAAATGGAAGGAAGAGTCGGAAGATTTGGCATATCTGAAAAAGGGATTTCAAGAATAATACCCATAGCTGGTGAAAAAGTTCTCCTGAAAGAATTAGATAGTTTCGAAAACTACCCCGATACAAGAACATCCCTGCAAAAGTTAGTAGATGGAGAGGAAAGAGAAAGGAAAATAATGGAGGTAGATGCAATGAGCTTAATTGTTCTTGGAATAATAGTATCAAATGATATAGACCTGACAGACAGAAAAGAAGCTGAAGATGAGATAAAAAGAATGCTCAAGCACATGAAAACAACTTTCCCAATAGAAGTCGGAAGAATTTTAGATATTCTTGAAGATTCAGGGTGCATAAAAAATGGCAAAATAACACCTCTTGGGAGAATCTTAACTACATCCTTTGTTCCCCCATCCGCTTATATAGAATTCAAAAGAAGATACAATCATATAGAACCAAAACAGAGAAAAAATTCCATAGGATATATAATAAGACCTTTACTCTTTTTCCGAGATTTTAACTCAGGTTTTCTTGATATGCTTCCAGAAAATCTCAGAGATTCTCTTGAAAGTAAAATAAATAAATCTTTTGAATCTGAAAGCATTCTAAATCTTTGGATGATGGGAGAATTATGGTGGTATTTCAGGTATCCCCCTTCTCAATTCTATCTAAGACCGGATGCTCTGCAACTTGTCAAACTCCTATCTCAGATGAAATTCTACGGACTTATAGACCTTACCCTATACGAAATAATGGAAATAGGACTAAGTTTAGCCTATGGAATACATCCTGATTTTTCTATAGTGTCATCAATTGATGGCATAGGATTTTCAAGAGGAGGAGCGATATACTTTTCCGCTCAAGAGCTTGAGCTCTCCCTACCCCAGTTTATAAAGGGAATAAAAGAAAACAAAGAAAATATAAAGAAAACTATTTACAGAACAATGCTTGAAAGATTTGAAAAAATAGATCCATCTTTAAGGTCGGAATGGGCGATGCAGAAAGATTCAATAAAGTATCAAGAAAGAATGAACATGATAGCTAAAATAAATGAAGAGATAAAGAGCATTACTAATATCTTATCTTCTTCATCGGAAGACAAAATGATAGATGATGAGATGGTAAGAATTATGGTCTTTGTAAAGCACGGTAGCAAACCAGCAATTGAAATGTCAAAAGAGGACTTAAAACTCTTCCTAAAATACGATGGGAAATATCAATAAAAAAATGCTTTGTTGCAGCCATCAAATCAAAAATTCTAAATAGTGAGTATGGTCCTAATTTATCTTTTTCCTGATATAAC
>CAZRNR010000081.1:0-6223 GCA_964601505.1 uncultured bacterium
TTGCGACGTCTTGCTTTAGTATTGCGACATCCTGTTTTAGTATTGCGACATCTTGTTTTAGGATTTCAACATCTTTTTCGATTTTATCAACTTTTTCTTTAAGCGGGTAGAAATCGTTTTGTAAGAAATCTTGGAATTTTTTGGGGAGTTCAATGAGTTCTTCAGTGAGGAAGACTCTTCTGAGTTCTTGAGCCCAATCAGGGTGGTCTCGTAGTGCGCGATAGATGTCCCCCAGAGTGATGATGCGGTAATTATCCATTTCTTTTTCAATTTCTTTAGGGTCTTTAGGAACTTTAACTTTCCTCTCTTTCATAACTTTATATATAAATTTAATTTAGCTTAATTATTAAGTATTTTTTTAAAAAATAGCGAAGATGCAATGAAATGTGGTTGCTTTAGAATGTTTATTACTTCTTTCTAATCAATTATGATTTATTTGCTTTGTTAAAATGCTGTGATGTTTTTTGATTGAAGGTTCTCCTTGAAAGAGAATTAACATTGTGTCGGAACATCAATTTCTATTAGTTGTTTTATTGATTTATTTTCTTGATGAATTCAACTGTTTTTTGTATAACCAAATTCAAATGATTAGGATCGGAGAATCTGTGATCTCCTCCTGATACTTCAAAGAATTCTTTTGGAGGTTTAGCGAGCTGGAAGATCTTCTTTCCTTCTTCTATTGGAACTGTTTCATCGTTGTTTCCATGTATTATTAGGATTGGTGGATTTTGCTTTAGAGCATCTTTCATTTTTAGTTTTCCTATATCTGTGAAGGGAGGGCATAGTGCTACAATTCCATTTGCCTTATTTCCTATCAAGATAGATATGGTTGCTCCAAGACTAGATCCGACGAAAAATATCTTTTCTGAAAATTTTTTAGAATGCTCATATACTGAAATTGCATCTTGTATTCTCCCATCAAGATCATATTTATCCCCAGGAGTTTCGCCACAGCCACGGAAATCGAATCTTATGAAAGTAAAACCAGCTTTTTCAAACTCGTTTCCCATGAGAACATATTTTGGGCTATCTTTAAATGATTCAAATCCATGAAAGGCTATGACGACCGGTCCTCCACCTTTATGTATAACAGCAGATATTTCCCCGATTTTTTCTTTTATTATCAAGACGGAAAGATTTTTAAGCTCAAAATATAAAGGGATTTTATGAACAGAAATGTTTTATTTATTTATGCATTGGTATCCCACTTGGGTCTTATAATTGTAAAATCTATGTAAATTGGCATAAATTTAACTAATAACAATTGCGATTATCGGTTCTCTTGTTAGATTACATATTATTTGTAATGTGAAAGTGTTGTTTTGCGAAGCTCACGCAGGTTAATTAGGGAAAAATGCCTTATCGTTATCTGATTATCTCATCTTTTGAGTAAATAAAAATTGTTCTAAGAAGTTCTTTAACTCTTCTTTATAATGGATCTTATAAGCGAGATAAATTCTGCTGATATACGAGATTTTGATCAAGCCATTGATTTCAAATATTATTTCCAAAATAAGCTTGTTTCTCTTTGGTTTTCTCATAGTATAACGACTCAGGATTTTATGTACTATCTTACACTGATGTACGAAAAGATTATGGATCAGCTCATATTGCATCGTTTATCTTCTTTTGAAATATGTGTTATTGGCTTTGGTAAGATTGGTTCTAAGGAGATAAATTTTTCGTCTGACATAGATGTTTGTTTTGTTTTCAAAGCTCGAGAGGATGAGGAAAAGGTTATAAGAGAGGTAAGAAATTTTTTGCGCGAGACGAACCAGATAAAAGGTGGAAGATTTATATGGAGACTTGATCTTGATCTAAGACCTGGTGGTAGAGCGAGTCCGGTTGCTGTTAGTGATAGCTTCTTTTCTTGGTACTATCTCAATCTTGGGAAGATAGATGATAGGTATTCCTTACTTAGAGCAAGACCATTTGCGGGAAGAAAAGAGATTGGAGAAAGGGTACTTAAGGAGATTGAGCCTTTTGTTTTTAGAAAGTATCTTGATTTTTCTGTAATAGAGAGATTAAAGGAGATCAAGATATTGATATCAAGGCATATTCGTTCTGAAGATTCTGGTTTTGATGTCAAATATTCAAAGGGAGGAATAAGAGAAATAGAGTTTGTGGTCTTTGCGAACCAGCTTATGTTTGGTGGAAAAGATCTGCGTTTCAGAGAAAAGAGTACAACAAAGATTCTGGAAATTTTGGAGAAAGAGTTTATCAAAAAGAGCTACGGAATAAGTCTTAAAGATTGCTATATTTTCTTAAGAGAGTTAGAATCACTCGTTCAGCTTAACGAGGAATACAGGTTTAATATAACTGAAAAAGACATACCGAGAATTCTTGAATTTTATGGAATTGGATATGATCAATTTTCTCAGAAGCTGAACGAGGTCAGAAGAATAGTTTCAGATGTTTTTAGAGAGACATTTGAGGTAGAGGAACCAGAATACAAAATAATAACAGAGAGTTCTTCAGATGAAGATATAGAGCATTACCTTTCATCTCTTAATTATAAAGATGTGAAGTCAGCTTCTGGAATTATAAAAGATTTGCTCCGAAGGACATCTTTTCTGAAGGAAAGACAAAGAGTTTTTATGTACGACCAGGATATATCTGAGTCTATAAGTCCAGAAAGGATTATATCTTACATAGTTTGGCATTGTTCGAAGGTCAAAAACAGTGATTCTGCTCTTTCTTATATATCTTCTTTCCTTCATTCTGTTGGGAGGCGTAGGGGAATATATACTATGCTTTTTAAAAACGAGAACCTTCTCAAAACACTTCTTGAGCTTATGAGCAGATCAAGGTTTTTCTCTAACTTTTTAATAAGGCACCCTGAAAGTATAGATACAATATTCCTTTCGGGAAAAAGAGAAATTCTACCTGAAGATGAAAACAAGTTTTGGGAAAGGGTAAAGAATCTACCAACTGAGTCTGTTTTAGATGAAATCAGAAGACAAAAGAAGGAGAAAATTCTGATAACGGTTTTAGATGATATATCTATGAAACTTGACATATTTGATGTTTCTCATAGGATAACAGCGATTTATGATTTTGTTGTAAGACAAACTGTTTCTCTGACGGCGAAAGATAAGATTGGACTGGATTCACCTCCAGCTGATCTTGATATACCATATGTGGTTATAGCCATAGGAAAATACGGCTCGGAGGAAGCTATATATGGTTCTGATGCGGATATACTTCTTTCATTTTACGATGGTGAAGACTTTGAAAGATGGATAAAGTTTTCTCAGAGGTTTTTGAACTTTCTCGTTTCTAAAACGAATGAGGGAGAGGGTTTGCAGGTTGATATGCGACTCAGACCTTCTGGAAGAGCAGGACCTATTGCTCTATCTCAAAAGGCTTTCTCTTCGTTCTACCTTGAAACCCAAAACATATGGGAGATATTCCCTCTCCTAAAAGCTCGCGTTGTTTTTGATGGATATGGTAAATATTCAGATTTCCTCAATGACCTAAAAAACAAAGCTTTTGGTAGATTCGAATTTGACAGGATAAAAAAACAGATGCTTGAGATAAGAGAAAAATCGCAAAAACATCTCTCAAGGAAGGAGGAAAATGGTGATCAATACCTGAACATAAAATACTGTGATGGAGGACTATATGATTTTGAGTTGATCGTTTTCTTTTCTCAGATAAAAGAAAAAATTTTTTATAAAACTTTCAAGCAAGCATTAGGGGAGATATCTTCTCGTTTAGGACTTGTAGAAGCGTATAAGACTCTCAGGAGGATAGAGAAGTTTATAAAGATCAGAAGCGATGTTCCTTTGGAGGATGTATGGGTTCCAGAAAATCCAAAAGACAAATTCTGGGAAGAAATTGAAGCATCAGAAAAGATATCCTATGATGATTTTTTAAGGTCTTCAAAAATAATACATGGGGCTTTCAAGGAGTTTATTTGAGTTCTAATATGACTTTCTTTATGAGTTCATTCATCTCATAAAAGTTATTTACTACTATGTCAGCGTTTTTAAGTTTCTTGTGAGTTGTTGTTATTCCTATGCACTTTGCACCTGATCTTTTCCCAGCTTCAAGACCATGTTCTGAATCTTCTACAACATAGCATCTTTGAGGCTTAACACCTAATTTTGCCGCAGCAACGAGATAACATTCTGGATTTGGTTTTCCTTGCTTTATATCAGTTCCAGATACCACAGCATCAAAAAAATTATCAAGTTTGAGTTCTTTAAAAATAAAATCAATGTTCTCTTTTGGAGTGGAAGAAACCAGTGCTATCTTGAAACCATTTTCTCTGATAAGACGAAGCGTATCAATTGAGCCATCTATTGGTTTTATATTCCCTTTCGCAAGTTTTCTGTATAACTCTTCTTTTTCATAACTCATCTTTTTGATTTCACTTTCTGGAAGATCAGGAAAGTAATCTTTCAGTATTTCTTCGTTTCTTTTCCCAAAAGTAATTTTGAAATCTTCTTCTGAAAAATTGATACCCTTTGATGACATAAGAACTACCCAGCTTTGTTTGTGGAATTCAGAGGAATCTATAATAACGCCATCAAGATCAAACAAAAACGCATCAGTTCCTGTAGATTTTTCTAACGCATATGCATAAGCTAGGTCTGCACCTATTTCATCTATATCAATTATATTGTCTTGCGTAAAGAAGTCTTTGATCTCCTGAACCATATCTTTCTTTACTGTGATTATCACTGTTTTTATTTCTGATTTTTTTAACTCCTCAAGGAAACTTCCTTGAATTTTTCTTGAAGGAATCTCCATTGGACCAACTTCATCAATTATAAAGACATCTTTGGGATTTTTGATTTCTTCTTCAAATATTTCAACGAAATTTTCAGTAAAGACGATGTATTTACCTAATTTATATTTTGATTTTTCTGAGGTTCTGCTTTTTTCAAGAGCAAGGATTTTTCTTTTCCCGCTTGATATACCAATTATCTCAAATCCGTATCTGTTTTGATCTTTGAGTTCTGGAGTTATCAAACCAGCTATAGATATATTCATAGATTTTAACTTTTCGGAGAGTTTTAATACTAATGTTGATTTCCCCGATCTGGGTTTTCCTGTTATTATGATATAACTTTTTGGCATTTTCAAAGTTTTATAAACTTTTTTGGACTTTTTGTCAATTCATCAGTTTTTTGGATCGATGGTATTACATAAAGCCATTGAGTTGTTTTATGATCATATATCATTCTGTGATATTTCGATGAATCGCTTAATTATTTTAACGTCATCGGTTGCTTTATGATCATATATCATTTGTGATCATTACTATCTTCTGTGTGTGTCGGCTTGAACCTATTAGGCAAAAAAGAAAATTTTTTCTCTCGCCGTCTTCCGAATGATTATATTATCCTTTCAAATTGTTTATTGCTTAACTCTTTTTGCGCTTCAATTATCCTATTTTAAACCCAATTTCTTTATTGTTTTTTGGAAAATCCTAAAGTTAATGGGGAAAAACGTGGAACAAAATATAGCGGAGGAAGGTGTTCCTTTTTCCTTTGATCTTGTTTTTGAAAGTTTATTAAATTCTCCTAAATCAAAAATTTCTTCTCAGTTCTGAGATATAAAAATTTCAGAGATTACTCAGTAAGAAAGATCTTTTATTGCGGCTTTTAGATTAACAAGATACATGCGGTATTAGTCCGATGTTTTTTGTTTGGAGGAAGTTATATGAATATTCATTGGGTGGGATGTGTTATCTGATGATTTTGTGTTTTTTGAGATCTTTGGTGTTAAGATATTCAGATCATAAGTACATTATATTCATCACAAGCTTTATTTGCGCCTTCTGTGAATTCCTTACCAATGACAGCAGGGATACACTCTTTCCCAAGAACCTTAGCAATTATCATTGCCCTTTTTGCAGCCCTTTGGACATCTTCTTTATCTACGACAAAGGATATTTCAGCAGCAATAAGAACCTCCTTTGGTCCATCTTTCCTTAAGAATCCCCTGACCACAGCATCAACTCTGAGAGCCTCTTGTGCATCTTGAGAGCTAATTATTCCTTTTTCTACAGAGTCATATAGAGAATCAGCAAGTTCGCTGGTATCTAACAGACTTGCCTTTTTAAGTAATCTTCCAAAGAAAGCACCGACTTTATCTCTTACCAGTAGTTCCATAAATCCGCCTTTTAGCCATCCCACATCAATCTTGAGCTTTGCAACATCCTGTTTTAGTGTTGCGACGTCTTGCTTTAGTATTGCGACATCCTGTTTTA
>CAZRNR010000082.1:0-6101 GCA_964601505.1 uncultured bacterium
ATAAAAGATATAGAGAAAATTTTAGAGAATTCCTCAAGGAAATAAGAATAAATTGTTCTGCTGCAATCATGGTCAAAATACTGATTTATGTATTTTACTTTTCATATCCTAACCCACTATCCTAAAGCATGAATGCAACGAGGCAATTCAATACAAATTTTCTAGCTTTACATCGGGATAGAGTAGAATTTGCAGCTGCTAAACGAGAAATCACGGTTCAAATCTCTAAACTGAAATAAGATTCCTTTCTCTTAATAAATCTATTATTTTTCTGACACTTTGTTCAACAGATTCAACATCTGTTCTGCATTCTACATCAGGATTTTCCGGTGGCTCATATGGATCATCAACACCGGTGAATCCTTTTATCTCTCCTTTCTCAGCTTTCTTATACATACCTTTGACATCTCTTTGCTTACATACATCAACGGGTGCATTCACAAAGACCTCTATAAAATCAGTTTCAACCATATCTCTTGCCATCTTTCTCATTTCTCTGTAAGGTGATATGACCGCAACTATTGCGATGACACCGTTTCTTGAAAGTATATTGGCAAGAAAACTAACTCGTCTTATATTCTCAAATCTATCTTCTCTTGAAAAACCAAGCCCCTTTGATATATATTGCCTTATAATATCTCCATCTATGAGTTCAACTTTGTATCCTCTTGTTTTGAAAAAATCAAAGAGATTTTTACCTATTGTAGTTTTTCCAGAACATGGGAGCCCTGTCAGCCATATTACAAAGCCCCTTGTCATAAGCAAAATTTTAAAAACTTGCGTACTTTTTGTCTTCCATTTAATCTTTATTTTTCCTGTAAATATAACAAAGATACAACTCAAATATACCCCAAAAACTGTAGAATAAACACAAAGCACTACATACTTCACTTTGCACAAAAATAATCTAAAATCTTTTGAAACAAAGATTCTATAGTATGATGATCTGATATTATCTCTGGGACCTTACCGATTTTCTTTTCAACTGCTTTAGCTGTAATTCTTCCTATGCATGCTATAGTCCTCTGTCTTATCCAATCAAGAGAGAAATAATCGGTAAAATACTCAAAAGATAAAGATGAAGCAAAGGTTAAAACATCTGGATTCTTGTTCAAAATCATTTTAATTCTTTCTTCACTATGCTCATATTTTTCTATCTTATATATATCAAAATTCATCACAGATTTTCCCGCCTCTTGAATTTGTTTTTCTATGTTTCTCACATCTTCTGCTCTGAGAAAAAAAACATTCTTAGCATCTGTATTAATGATATCTTTAGCAAGAGATGGAGTTGAGAAATCTTTTGGAACCAAATCAGCTCTGATCCCAAAATTCTCCAAAGATTTAGCTGTTTTTTCCCCAACAGCAGAAACTTTAAATCCATACAGAATACGTGAATCTAAACCGAGCGAGAATATCTCATTAAAGAATATCTCAACTCCATTTTGGCTTGTAAAAACCACAAGTGAGTTCTTTCTCTGAGATTCATCAAATCTCTGGATAAGTTTGCAAAAACTTTTTATGTTATCGGAATGATTTGAATTTTTAGTTATCTTTAATGATGGGAAGAGTATAGGTTCGCCTCCGTTTTCGGAAATCATTACAGCAAAATCATAAGATTGTTCAACGGGACGGGTTATAACAATTTTTTTTCCGAAGAGAATCTTTTTCTCAAACCAATTCAAACTTTTATGAAGCAAAGAGACTTGACCAACTGCAAAAATTGCTGGTGGGCTTATAACACCCTCAGCTTTCTTTAATATATCCTCAAGAGTTCCCAAAACAGATTTTTGCTCCGAAAGGGTTCCGTTCTGGACCAAAATACACGGAGTTTTCGGATCAAGGTATTTTTTAAGTTCCTCAACTATTTTAGGAAGAGCTTTAACGGTCATAAGAAATACCAAAGTTCCGCAACGAGATAGGGCAGAAAAATCAAGGTTGGATTTTTCTTTCTCAGCTTCGCTTCCAGTAGCTACTGCGAAAGAAGAAACATAATTTCTATGCGTAATAGGAACTCCAGCGTAAGATAAAGCAGAATAAAAAGAAGATACACCTGGGATGACTTCAAAATCTATGTTGTTCTCATAAAGATACTCACATTCTTCCCCCCCACGCCCAAATATGAAAGGATCCCCCCCTTTTAACCTAACAACTTTCTTACCATCTGAAGCATACTTTACAAGAAGTTCGTTTATCTGATCTTGTGTCATTGTGTGCTTTGAAGCTTCTTTACCAACATATATCTTTTGACAGTTAGAGAAAAAGTCAATAGCTATATCTGGGACAAGGTGATCATATATTATAATATCTGCCTCTTTCAGAACTTTCACAGCCTTTAAAGTTAAAAGTAGAAAATCCCCCGGTCCTCCACCAACTATATAAACCTTACCTCTTTTTTCCCTCATCATCTATTCTTATAAACTATTGCACCAAATAATAGAAAGTTTCTGTTTGTTGTACCATTGCCAATCAATCTAAAAACAAAATTACAGCAAAAATAAGACAATTTTACTCTAAATAATAAAATAACAACATAGTGTCAAGAATAAAAGTTACCTGGCGAAAGAGGGAAACAGATGAAAACCTCGTTGAAGCGATAGCGAAAGAGCTTGGCATATCAAAACTCATGTCCAAAATTCTTGTTGCAAGGGGACAAAATCTTCCAGAGAAAGCATATAAGTTCATAAATCCTAAAATAGAACATGCTGAAAAACCTTTTATATTCCCGGACATGAAAAAAGCTGCGAGCAGATTTGCAGAAGCAATATTAAAAAAAGAGCCAATAGCGATATTCTCAGATGCAGACGCCGATGGTATATCAGCGGCAGCAATAATACATAACTTTCTAACTGACTGTGGTTTCCCGAAAGAAAAGATAATAACCAGAGTTCCCTCAAGAGATAAAGAAGGGTATGGACTTTCAAATGAATTTGTTCAGGAATCTCACAAAAAAGGAGCTAAAATCATAATCACAGCAGACTGTGGAATAAGAAATCACTTTGAAATATCATACGCCAAATCATTAGGAATAGATGTTATCGTATGTGATCATCATCACATGGATTACTCCATACCATCAGATGCTTATGCTATATTACATCCAAAAACAATACAAGAAGAAAATTCTCTATCATTTCTATCAGGGGCTGGGGTCGCTTTTGAACTTCTTGCAGGAACAAGAGTATACCTTACAAAATATGGCATAGAAACCCGAAGACCAAGAAACTACCTCGATATCCTTTCAATTGGAACAATCGGAGATATGGTCCCACTGATAGGAGATAACCGAATATTTGTAAAGTACGGAGTAGAAATCCTATCACAGAGGACTGGGAATTTAGGATTGCGTAGTCTGATAGAAAAAGCAAATCTGAAAGAAGTCTATACATACGACCTACAGATGAAAATAATTCCAAGAATAAATTCATCTGGGAGAGCTGGAAAACCAGAAGTATCATTTTATCTTCTGACAGAAAGCAATCCCCAAAGAGTTTCTGAAATTTCTGAAGAAATAGAAGCAGCAAATACTTGGAGAAAAGAAAAGGTGCAGGCTATAATTGAAGAGATAGAATTGCTTGGGCTTGCCGACGATGATGAGAAGTATTCCATCGTAGCATATGGAGAAGATTGGCCAGAAGGAGTTCTGGGACTCGTTGCAGCACGAATACTTGAGAAAAAAGGAAAACCAACATGCATTGTATCTATTAGAGGAAACGAAGCAAGAGGCTCGATAAGATCTCCTGAATTCCTAAATATAGTTGGAGTTCTCGAAAAACTTTCTCCACTCTTAAGAAAATACGGTGGCCATGCTCAAGCAGCAGGTATATCTCTTGACTCAAGCAAGATCCAAGAATTTGAAAAATTATTTGAAATAGAAGTAAGAAAGAACATCCAAAACATCAGAGAAATAATACTTGAATATGATGATATTCTTTCTCTTGATCAGATAAGGAATGAAACACTAAAAGAACTTTTAAAACTTGAACCGTTTGGAGAAGGAAATCCTTTTCCCTCATTTCTGATTGACTGCGACATTGTTGAATCAAAAATAGTTGGAGATAACCATCTGAAACTTTATGCCAGGACAAAGGATGATAAGGTATCAATAATAGCATTCGGATACGCACGGAAAATACAACCATTTACTGGTAAAGCAAAGATTATAGCCAAACTTAGGCCATCTCACATAGAAGAAATTGAATTTGAAGCTATTGATTTCATCTAAAGAATAAATTTAGAAATTGAAAAAATGAAAGATATTGTAATTTCCATCCATCAACCACAGTATATGCCGTATCTTGGATACATACATAAGATGAAACTATCAGATATATTTGTGTTTTTAGATGATGCGCAATTTAAGAAAAATGAGTGGCAGAACAGAAACAGGGTCAAAATAGGTAAAGGTCAAACAACCTGGATAACTGTCCCGGTAATACATAAATTTGGACAAAAAATAAATGAAGTTTTGATAAAAACTAGTGTTCCCTGGCAGAAACAACATAAAAATACTCTTATAACATATTACTCAAAAGCTTCATGTTTCCATATGATTAAAAAGTTTGAAGAACTCTGGAATCAAAACTTTGAGAAACTCGTCGATGCAAACATCACATCAATAAAGATATTAGCTGAAATATTTGATGTTAAAGCTAAGTTTATTCTTTCTTCATCACTGAATATAAATAAAACTAAAACTGAAAGGCTTGTTTCCATATGTAAAGAATTAGGAGCTAAAACATACATATCAGGAATAGGAGCTAAAGAATATCTTGATGAAGAATTATTTAGGAGAGAAAAAATTGAAGTTGTATGGCAGGATTTCAAACATCCCATATACCCTCAACTTTACGGAGATTTTATCCCAAATCTTTCAGCCATAGATATGGTTATGAACGTAGGAGAAAGGTGCAAAGATATGATATAGTATCTTGGTTCAATTCTTACAGCGAATCTGTAAAAGAAAAAAACAAAATTATAGTACAAAACTTTTTTTCATTTATACGCTACCTACAAATCAGCACTATCACGCCATTTAAAATTTTCTTATAATGCTACTTTGACTTCCTACTGACCTTCTTTGCAAATCCAAAAAAAGGAAACATAAGACAAAAGTCAAAAATCCAAGATTGAATTTTTGCTTTAGATTATCACAGAAACAAAACAAATTAATAAATCAATACAGCAATACCGTATTTCAATCCTCCAAAATCATGTGTATATCTTTTGTGTCATGTGTATATTCTCCAAAGACCTGCATCACGAGCATATTTCAATGCTAAAAAGTATTCCTCGCGTTTAATTCTCCTTGATAGTTCAGGATAATTCTTTTGTTTAATAGCAACAAGTCCAGCAGGATAATACTGTTCCATAATATTCACAAAGGTATCGGGTGAGATATAATTTGCGACAAAGTTCATTATTTCTCTTGTGTCCTCAAGACACCCTGGCATAACAAGATGCCTCAAAAGTATTCCGCGCAGGGCAAGACCATTTTCGTCAATTACCAAATCTCCAACCTGCTCATGCATAAGTTTTATTATTTTCCTTGCAACATCAGGATAGTCTCTTACTCCAAGATATTTCCAAGATTTTTCAGGATCCCAAAGCTTGAAATCAGGCATGTATATATCAACTATATCCTTCATAATTTGAATTGACTCTTCAGAATCATAAGAACTTGTGTTATACACTATTGGTATGCGAAGCCCCCTCTGGACCGCATAGTATATAGCCTCCACAACCTGAGGAACAACATGCTCTGGAGTAACAAGATTTATATTATGACAACCAATCTCCTGCAACCTGATCATGATTTCAGCAATCTGTTGACCTGTCATTGGAATACTATCCTCTCCTTTCCACGATATACTGAAGTTTTGACAAAAAACGCATCTGAGATTACAATAAGCGAAAAATATTGTTCCTGATCCTCTCCAACCACGCAGAGGTTTCTCTTCCCCAAAATGAGGGAAAGCACTTGAAACTATAGCATATCTTCCAACTCGACATACTCCTATCTTTTCATATCTATTCACTCCACAATTTCTCGGACACACTCTGCAATCTTTAAGAGAATCTAATGCTCTATCTAATTTCTC
>CAZRNR010000083.1:0-6061 GCA_964601505.1 uncultured bacterium
ATTGAATTTTTAATAACTCTTCAAATCTGGCATGAATAAATAGATGGTTTATAAAAGACATTTCACAAACTTCTTCAAAATTGTTTAATTTCAATTTCTCAAGTTTCATTTTTGCATAGGTTTTAAATTTTACTTGTTTTAAAATCTTCTTTATACAAAGTTTAAAGAAATTTTGGGTTTTCCGATAAAAAATATGTAATGACCTTTTATTACTTTTGAGAATTGAGAACTCAATAAAAATTTTTTCATACTTAAAAAGATTCCAAAATTTTTAACAAATTTGAGATATTTAGTTAGTTAAGGATAATAGTAATTTTTTTCTTTATGTTTAGTTTTCTTTTTTTGACATTTTTGGCATAATCCCAAAAGTTCATGTCTGTGAGAAATAAGTAAGAAGTTATGTTTCTGAGCTATGTATTTCTGTCTTTCTTCTATTTCTTGGTCCAAAAATTCAACTGTTAAACCACACTCCTTGCATATAAGATGGTCATGATGTTCGGAGGTTATTTCGTATCTTGCCCGGCCATCTCCAAAATGTCTTTCCGAAACAAGTCCCAAGTTCTTGAGCATCTTCAATGTCCTGTATATAGTCGCTATACCTATTTTTTTAGCTTGAATATCTCGATTCTTTCTCTTTTTGACTTCTTCAAAAACCTCCTCAACACTGACATGCCCACCCAATTTCAAGAATATATCAATTATATATTTCCTTTGAGAAGTTATCTTATAACCTTTTTCTTTTATCCTATCCCAGAAAAGTTTGAATAAATCCATTCTTTGTATAATTAATCCTTAATTCATTTTCTGACCTAAATCCTTTAATTTTTTATTTACTACAAATAAACTTTTATTTTAGCATAAGAACCCAAATTATTAGAACAAAAAAGAAAAACAAATAATGGTAAAATATCAGAAAAAAACGAAAAATGAAACTAAAAGAGCTACAAATTTGAAATTATGGTATCCCTAAAAGATAAACAATATATAAGAGCAATAGATGAAAAATTTCTGAGAAAGGACCTACCCGAAGTAAGACCGGGGCAAATTATCAGAGTTTGGTATAGGACAGAGGAAAAAGAAAAAAAGAAACTGACAGCTTATCAAGGGATAGTAATCGCGGTAAAAGGCGGAGGGGTATCAAAAACTTTTACAATAAGAAATATAATGAGCGGTGTAGCTGTAGAATGGATAATTCCTTACAACTCTCCACATATAGAAAAGATAGAAATAATCAGCCAACCAAAAGTGAGAAGAGCAAAGCTATACTATTTGAGAGATGTCAAAAGCTCTGAAGTTCCAAAATAATCAAATTTCAAGCAAGTTAGTCAGAAAACCTTTAAGCTCACCAGATATAGATTTCACAAAATCTATAGAATTTACATCGGCAAATTTTTCCTCCAGAACGAGCATCGGTTTTCTGAATTTAGCTAACTCATCTATGTTTTTCTTCATAATATCTGAAAGCATAACGAGTTTTCTGTGAAAATTCAATACACCTTCTGGTGAATTTGATGGGATTCCATCTATTGTAAAGTTAATGAATCTATTGACTACTATGCCGGAAAAATTTACCTTTCTTCTGTTTATTTCTTTAATTAGAAAGATAAGCTCTTCTATTTTTCTATCGTAAGGAGAAGCAACACCTAGTATCTTGGATTTAAGGATAATACCTAAAGACTTGTGTGAGATATCTTGCATTTTATGGAATATAGTTTTTAATGAGCTCAAAAACTTTGCGAAATCAACAACAAAATCTGCGCCAAGCAACTTCCCTGCTATAGAAATTGGAATAGACATTCTTTTCCCAGCAGTAGCAACTATTTCCAAAAAATAGCGAACCGAACTCGTTTCAAACATACTCAAAACCTTCTCCGGAGCATCTAAAAAAGATAAAAACTTCAGAGATGGTGGAGTATCTACAACTATAAAATCAAAATCATTATTCTCATATATATCTACTATCTTAATAAAAGCAGAATACTCTTCTGATGGAAGAAGATCTGCTGCTATCTCAAAAAGCTTTGTCCGAGTTATATCTTCTATATTATTCTCAAAAGCAAATCTCCTGAATTCATTCTCTTTGTCAACTTGTGTTACGAAAAGATTTTCATCAATCTTATTTATGCCATCTATTGGTATGGAAAGAGCAGATTTCAACCTTTTGGCTGGGTCTATGGTCATGACTATAGTTTTACCAAAATCTTTCAGAGCAAAACCAGCTGCAGCTGAAATAGTTGTCTTTCCAACACCACCAGGACCAATTAAAAACAAAATCTTGGAAGGCATCCTTGAAAAAATTTAAATTTCAAGTTTGCAATACCATTTTTCCAAAATTAGTTGTGGAGTTTTTATAGTTCTATAAATTAATAAGGAAAATTATGGAAAATCAGGATAGCATAAAATATACACCAGCCATCAAGCAATATCTTGCGGTAAAGGCTCAGTATAAGGACTGCATACTACTTTTCAGAATGGGAGATTTTTATGAGATGTTTTTTGATGATGCAATTGTGGCTTCAAAAATTCTTGACATAGCTCTCACAACAAAAGATGGAACAACTCCGATGGCTGGTTTTCCATATCACACAGCGGAATCATACATAGCACGACTTGTGAAAGAGGGTCTGAAAATCGCAATATGCGAACAACTTGAACAAGCATCACAAGCCAAAGGTTTGATAAAAAGAGATGTTGTAAGAGTTATAACTCCAGGACTTATCACTGAAATAGGAAATATTTCACCTGAAGAAAACAACTTCATTGCAGTTATCAAGGGCTACAGCATCCTATGGGCAGATATAACCACAGGAGAGATAAAAGCTAAAATATCTAAAGATGATTTTGAAACGCTTGAGACGATATACAAAATCTCTCCAAAAGAAATACTTTCTGACCAGAAACAATTTCCTGAATACAAATTCTCTCAAGTTGAGTTTCCCGATGTTTCCAAAGCACAGGAAAAACTTTATGATTACTACAGAGAAGATAATAGCAAGCTTGAGAAAATAAAAAATATTCCAGACGATATAAAAATTCTTCTTTGCACTCTCATAGAATATATACAACAGAACATAAAGGATATTGAAATCAAATTAGACCCCCCAGATATAACAACGGAAGAAGAAGTGCTTGCAATAGATACAAGAACAGCAAGAAACATAGAACTTTTTGAGACATACTCTGGTAAAAAAGGAAGTTTGCTCTGGGCTATAGATCAGACAAAAACTCCTATGGGCAAAAGAAAATTGAAAAACCTACTGATGTATCCACTTTGCAACATAGAGAAAATCCAAGAGAGACTTGATGCAGTTGAAGAAATAAAAGAAGGGAAATTATGGCAAGAAATAAATCTTGAAAATATATCAGACCTTGAGAGGTTATCCATTA
Organism: uncultured bacterium; assembly: GCA_964601505.1. Classification (GTDB taxonomy): domain Bacteria; phylum Calescibacteriota; class Calescibacteriia; order Calescibacteriales; family Calescibacteriaceae; genus DRWZ01. The sequence continues at coordinate 3,388 of CAZRNR010000083.1, forward strand.
GACTCAAAAGAAAAATTGCAAATCCAAGAGAAATTATATCAATGAAAGAATCGTTGAAAAAAATTCTTGATCTAAAGAAAATACTTTCAGAGAAAAGTTCAAAGATTTTAAAAAATATAGCAGAATCTATACCAGATGTCTCGGGATTTATAGAGCTTGTAGAGAAATACATAGTGGAGAATCCTCCAATAAGACCAGAAGATGGAGCCATAAAATCATATGTTTCAGAAGAACTTGATCGTATAAGAGATTTGAAAAACAATTCAGAGAAAATACTAAAAGAATTTGAACAGAGGGAAAGAAAAGAAACTGGGATCCCGATAAAGATAGGATACAATCAGGTTTTCGGATACTACATAGAAATAACGAAAACTTATTCTGAAAAAGTGCCTAATTACTACAAGAGGAAACAAACCCTGACTCAATATGAGAGATTCACAACAGATGAACTTGAAAGAATAGGTGCTGAAATAGAGAATGCATCTGAAAGAGAAAGGAAACTCAACGCTATTATATATCAGGAATTTATTGAGAAAGCTCAGAACTATGTTGAGATGATTTTAAAGATAGCTCGACTTATAGGATATCTTGATGCTCTTATATCTTTAGGACAAGTTGCTGATGCATACGGTTGGACGAAGCCAACAATAACAAAAGAAAAAATCTTATACATAAAAAATGGAAGGCATCCTGCTCTTGAGATTTTGCTACAAAAAGAATCTGATGAGAAGTTCATACCAAATGACCTTATTCTAGATTCAGAATTTATGTGGATAATAACAGGTCCAAACATGGCAGGGAAATCAGTTTTTCTCAAACAGAATGCGCTAATAACCATTCTTGCACATATAGGCAGTTTTGTCCCAGCTCAGGAGGCTAAAATAGGGATTGTAGATAAGATATTTTTCAGAACTGGGGCTTCTGATGATATATCAAGGGGGAGAAGCACATTTTATGTTGAAATGGAGGAGCTTTCAACAATCTTGGAAAATATGACGGAACGATCTTTTGTGCTCCTTGACGAAGTTGGAAGGGGAACTTCTACATTTGATGGTATATGTATAGGATGGGCTACTGCGGAGTTTATAAATAAAAGAAAGGTAAGATGTCTTTTTGCTACGCACTTCCATGAACTCGCTTTTCTTGAACAGAATCTGGAAGGTATAAAAAATATGCATTTTTCCGCAGAAAAGATCGGTCAGAATTTAGTCTTCATAAGAAAAATAAAAAGCGGACCAGCTGGAAGATCCTGGGGTATAGATGTTGCTAAAATGGCCGGAATCCCAGATGAAATAATCAAGAAAGCTGAAAAAATATTTATAGCACTTGAAGAAGGTAAGATAGGTGAAGTAATAAAAAAGATAACAAACATACCATTGCAACTCTCAATATTTGGTAAAACATCAACTGATCCCATAAGGAAAGAATTGAAAAAACTTGATCTCAACAAAATCACACCAATTGAAGCTCTACATCTTCTAGAAGAACTCAAAAAGCTTGCTGAAAATACATAAAAATCACCTTAAAGAAAAAAATCAATTTTTGAAAAATTTAAAAGAAGCATCTCTCTGATTAAAGACCTCAATGGAAAATATATTGAATTTTATAAATAATGTCTTAATCAGTTAGATTATATCTATAGATCATCTCTAATTATAGTCCATCCCCTCAAGAAATTCATCTCTCAAAATAATGAGATGCAATCTCAAATAAAGGAGATTTTCTCTCACACTTAGCAATGGAAGAAAAAACAGGAAATATACTTACTCATCCTCACAAAACAGGTCTTAAATTTAAAATCCTTAAATACCCATCTATACACTTTTACTTACACCCATAGGATAAGAAAAAAACAAAATACGAATAAGAAAAAACAAAAATTGTATTGCCTTATTCAAAATATCTAAAAATCCAAACAAACATAATACCTAAATACTTAACTCCTTCATCGTGTCTATATCTTGCTCATCTATGAATAAACCTCCTTCATCCTTCTTGTGATTACCAAGTGCTTTGTCCAACATTATTGACGCACGTTTTAAAATTATTTAAGCTCAAATCTTTGACTAAATATGATTTATATCATAAAATTTAAAGAAAAGCTTAAACACTTGCTTTTCTGCATGTATATTAGAAATGTATATTAGATAGATAAAGTAATTACTAAGCATTGATCACCAAGCTCTCAAAAAAATATTCCACCTCCTAATTACCTCTAATTACTGTTTATCCCTAAGACTGCTTTATTAAGTGCGATTAGTGCAATTGATGTAGCCTCCTCTAATTAACTCCAATTACCGTTTATTCCTCTTAATTCATATTTTAAGAATCTTTATCCTTCTCCCTAAAGATGATTATTTTTTCTATGTAGATGAAAAAAGTGAGAAACAAAGGAAGAAACACTAAAAAAGAAAGAAGAGCTTCAAGAATAGAGAAAATGTTAGAGGCTCTGATTGAAAGACAAGAGAAAACCGATGAACAAATAAGAAAAACTGATGAGCAGATAGAAAAAATATTCAAGTCGATAGAAGAACTGAAACTGCGACAAGAGGAAACCGATAAGCAAATAAGAGAACTGAAAATAAGACAAGAAGAAACCGATGAACAAATAAGAGAACTCGCTAAAAGAATAAGAGAACTTAGTGAAGAAACCGATAGAAAAATAAGACAACTT
>CAZRNR010000084.1:0-5812 GCA_964601505.1 uncultured bacterium
ACATTTTTTCTATTCTTGAAGTTCTTTTTTCTTTTTTAGTGTTTCTTCCTTTGTTCATTTTTTCATCTACATAAAAAATAAGAACTCTTAAGAAGAAGGATAAAAATTTTTAAAGATATCAAGTGGAGAAATACACAAAAATTGGGTGAGTTATATGGAGCTATGTTGAAAGGTTGATAATTGAATAGACGAACAGGTTGTCTTTTTTCCTAAATTGGGAAAGTTAGTAATTTAGGTATGGCAGAAGTTAAATGAAAAGACTCATTTATTTTGAACTTTACAACAATTTTATAATAATCTGCTCTGCTACTGGAAATCACTTCTTGAACAGTCTTTATACAAAAGAATACATCAAACTCACAACGATATCGTGAATCTAAATTTATACTCCTCAAGATTCCAAGCCGAAGGATTTGGAGAAATTTTCACATCTAACTATAGTGCATTCCCCAACTTTTCAAAAGAAAATTTAAAAACTCTTCTAAATATCATAAAAACTATCTCCTATATAATTTCCTTTCTCAAGAATAACTATAGCGCATCTACTTGAAAGAAAATTTGAATCTCTTTTACATTACAGCACTTTTTTGTAAAAGTTCAGGAAAGTACTATAATATCTTTCAGATAAGACTACTATTATTTTTCAGAATCTATGAAGGTGAAATATAAACCCGAAGATTTTATAGTTGAAGAAGTGCTAAAAGAAGGGGTGATACTTGAGAATGCAAGAGAGAGATATAAGGTTTATCTTGTGCAAAAAAAAATGTTAGATACACTTTCGGTTATGTATGATATCTCCCGAAGATTAAAGATTCAAAGAAATCGAATTTACTCTTGCGGGTTGAAAGACAAATACGCCATAGCAAAACAATATATCGCAGTGGAGGTTGAGAATGCACCTAAGAAAATTAGTGGCCAAAATTGGGAAGCTCAAATGGTTGGTAGCGCGAAAGCCCCATTATCTGCCAAAAGCATATTCAGAAATATATTTCGGATAACCTTAAGAGACATACATCCGGAAGAGGTAAAGGAATATGAGAACAATATAAAAATAGTTTCATCGGTTGGATTTCCAAACTATTTTGATGAACAAAGGTTTGGATCAGCAAGACATTTTGCCGATGAAAAAATCAATCAAGATGATATACTCGATTTCATAGGTAAAAGAGCTTTACAAGGTGATTGGGAAGGAGCTCTGAAAATTCATTTCCAAGCTCTATCTGATAGCGATAGAAGCAGGGTCAAGAAATTCAAGAAAATAATGAGAGAGAAATGGGGAAAATGGAGTGAATGCTTAGTGGAGGCACAAGAAAAAAACGATATAGATGTCCTTAGGTATCTTGTGAGAAAACAAAATGACTTTAAAGGAGCTTTCTTTAGAATAGATTCAAGACTTGCGAGGCTATACCTTGAGGTATATCAGAACTTCATATTCAATGAAATCCTATGTGAAATCATCAAGCAAAGATTTCCACATCACTACCTTTTTCCATATTTTGTCGGAAATTTAGTATTTCCATACAGACCAGACATATCAAATGTTTCAATTGTAAAAAACATAATTATCCCCCTACCCCACAAAGATGCTCAAATACCACATGAGATAACAGAAATATACCATAAGATTCTTGAAAGAGAAAGAGTATCGCTCCAGATGTTTGATACAGGAGATCCGAAAATAAACTTTGCAAAGAGCATGAGGAATGCTTGGGAAAGACCTGAGCAGTTAAACTGGAAAATACAAGATGATGAATACCACCAAGGTATGAAGAAAATAGAAATCTCTTTCTCTCTACGTCCCGGCACATTTGCTACTGTACTTATAAAAAACATAACTCCGCTCAATCCAAAATCCGATACTGAAAAGAAACCAAACCCCATAGTTTATGACCAGAATGGGAAAGAAGTTGTAATCCATCAAAAAACTCAAACGGAAGAAAAGAAAAAATTCATCATCATATCACGATCAACTTCATAAACCCTCCCACCCTCTATCATAATAAAAGTTTGCGCGAAAAGAGCTGTTTTAGGTTTGTGAGAGACAATAAAAACCGTTTTTCCATCCATAAGTCTCTCAAAGGTTTTCAATAGAGATTCCTCCAATTCAGGATCCACAGAAGCAGTTGGTTCATCCATTATAATTATTGGAGAATTCTTCAAAAACGCTCTGGCTATAGCTATTCTCTGCCTTTGCCCCTGAGAAAGATTCCTACCATTCTCACCACACCTTCTATTTAAATCTATCTTATCTAATTCAAATCCTGCATTCTGTATCGCTATTTCAATCTCTGACCTCTTCGAATCTGGCTTTGCAATACGGACATTCTCATAGATTGTATCATCAAATATAAAAGGTTCTTGCTCTACAAATCCTATTAGCCTTCTCAAAGATTGAATATCTATATGACGCAAATCAAAACCATCTATCTTAACGCTACCTTCAGATGGATCAAAGAATCTTGGGAGAAGAGAAACAAAGGTGGTCTTACCAACCCCAGAACGCCCAATTATAGAAACTTTCTGTCCCTTTTTAATTTCAAGATTTACATTATTGAGTATCAATTTATCCCCAAACCTCACGCAAACTCCATCAAATAATATTGATTCATCAAATCTTTCCTTCTTTATAGGTCCCCCCAACATAGTCGGGATTATCTGGAATTCATTTATTCTCTCAGCAGATGGTATGATTCTTCCAATCTCAGATGGAATTCTTATAAGATTCTTTATAGGTTCCCAAAGTCCAACAGTAGCTCCAACGAATGCAAAGAAACTTCCCACAGTCATATTCCCTGAAGATATCTCTATAGCAGAGAAAATAACAACAGCACCTATTATAAGAGCACCAGAAAGATCCGCAATAGACGAATTAAGCTCCGGCAGAACCCTGGACTTTATTGAATACCTCCTGAAGATATCAAGCTGTTTTCTGAAAACCGAGAGAATTATATCAAGAGAGTAAATCCTTATAACTTTTGCTCCCTGAATAGATTCTATAAGCTTCTGCGAGATACTATCAGCAGATTCCCTTGTTCTCAAGGATGCCTTCCTAACCTTCTTTCCTATGTATAATGCAGGTATAGCTACAAATGAAAAAGCTCCTAAAGAAAATAAAGCAAGCTTCCAGTTGATATACATAAGAACACACGACAGGAAAAGCAAAGAAAACGGTTCCTTCAAAATGGTCTTAAGCAAATCGGGGAAACTAGATATCACCTCAACATCTCCAAGCAATCTAGATACAGTAGTAGATGAACTAATATTCCTATCAAGTGAAACAGAAACTATATTTGAAAAAACTTTCTCTCTTATATCTCTTATTACACCCTGAACCGAATAGTTTATAAGGTAGGAAGATAGAACTCTTGACAAACTTGCGACAATGAAGAGTATGACTATGTAGAGAACTACATTGGTGATATCCCGAACACTACCCTGAACAAGACCCCTATCAACTCCCTCCTTTGTAAGCAAAGCGAGTAATCCCCTTGAAGACGAGAAGACAAGACTAAAAGGGATTGCCAGAATTAAAAACTTCAAGTATCTCCTGAAGAACGAAAAAACAAAAATTATGTCCTTAAAAAACTTACCCATAAATCTCTATATCACATCACAAGTTTTAAACCAAAATCAAACAAAAAATTATACTTTAAAAATTTTAAATTTATCCATCCTTTTTTCAGACTTGAAAAGAAAAAAATAAATGAGAATGGATATACCTGGGTGTAGATCTGATCCATTATTCTATACAGATGAAAAAATCAAAATCTTTGCTGTTTATACTTTCATCTATCGAGAAAACTTGTTAAGAACTTTTTGAGGAAATTATAAGCGCTAAAATAACTTTACCCTAAATAATAACACGCTATTTCTGCATTTCAGTTATTATTATTATCTCTTTTATTCTTTCCAAATCTCTAATAATTAACAAATAAATTGGTCACTCATCTTTGCCACTCTTTTACTTCTTCTATTGCATGAATTTCCCCCACTCAAACCTCACAATCTACCTTTCCTTTCACCGTAAAATGATAACATATCTATCCTCCCCTGATAAAGTCGCATCTCTTAATATCACAATAATACCTGCTGAACGGAAAAATGAATATACAGCTCTCGATCTGTAATACTAATATCCCCTTGGCCTCTCATACCGTTTATATGGTATCACTGAAAATAAACTCTGAAGTAAAAATACTATCTTTTCAACATTTTTCAAACTCACAACCTTATATAATTCTCTTCCCAAACTCAATGTCTTTATTTCGTTCTTCACTAAATAATCCACTACCGCGCTGTTCAATTGACTAAACAAGAAAGACTTCAGAATTTTTCTATAATTTTCACACAGAATTTAGGCTTACCTTTAACGATATGAGATTTAACCAACTGCATCGGATACTCCTGAATATATCGGTTTTTTGGGTATAAACATAACTTATCAAGGATTTCCTCTACTTCATTGAGTCCTTGAATTCAGAATAATGCTCAGAGAAAGTATATCTTCGCTTTTACAGGAAATATAAATTCCTCTTTATTTAAATCTACATAGTTAAAGACAAACCTCTGAACCAAAATCGGTTCAAGGTATCAAACAAAGATTTGAAATATAAAGGTAAAACTCTTTTTGAATTTACAGAAAGGTGAGATTGAAAAGATAAAAGCATATCTGAAAGGCAGAGATGAATTCTGAGCAAACAACCTTCCATATAATAACGATTTTTCCGGAGTTTTTTGATTCTCCACTAAAAGTTGGGCTTATGGGGAAAGCTGTAAAAAAGGGGGTTATAAATTTTGAGTTTATAGATCTGAAGAATTTTGAGAGTTTATTAGATGATAGACCATACGGTGGTGGTCAGGGAATGATTCTGAAGATTGAGCCTATCGTTAATGCTATAAGAAGTATAAAACCCAAAGGTGATAAAATAATAAAAATTCTCACAAGCCCATCTGGTAATCTACTGACCCAGAAAAGAGTACAGGAGCTTTCAGAATATACAGATATAGTCATAATATGCGGTAGATATGAAGGAGTAGACGCCAGAATATCTTACTACATAGATGATGAGATATCAATAGGAGATTATGTCATCCATTCCGGAGAAACATCTGCATTGGTCTTGATAGAAGCGATATCAAGGTTAAAAGAAGGATTCAAATCAAAAGAATGCACAGAAGAGATATCTTTGAATCTACTTGGCTTTCCTCAGTACACAAGACCAAGAGAATTTGAAGGACATAAAGTTCCTCAAGAACTTCTTTCTGGAAACCATAAAGAAATAAGAAGTTTCAGAATAAGAAAATCTGTTGAGAAAACTATAGCAAGAAGACCCGATCTGATAAAGAAAATCTTGGAAAAATTAGAAACAACTGAATACAAGGATATTTTAAATAAGGCAAAAAGCGAAAGCGATATAAAAGAAATAATCGAAAACTACTTTGAAAATCTAAAAATAGATCCTGATCCATTTATCTGAACTGCAAAGTTGTATTGTAATTTATCAAATGCCGAAATTGATTAGCTCAATAAAAACAATAAAACTATCCAACCCTTATATATACACTGTCGCAAAGTTCCGCTATGTTAAATGAATCGTAAAAAAACCCTTATCTGTTTTCAAAGCCAGAGAAATTTTACAATTTTTGGTCTATAATACACAGCAGTTAAAAAACCCAAAATATAAAGAACTGTATCTGTGAGGAAACTATAAAATGAAGATCTATGAGAAAAAAACTAATCCTGCAACAGAGCACTACCCAAAAAATGGTTTAATCTCATCTGGAGCATTTAGAACATAAACTACTTCACCCG
>CAZRNR010000085.1:0-5726 GCA_964601505.1 uncultured bacterium
TTAATCTTAAGAAATCTTTAAAATCCTCTTTCTGTTTTCTTTTTGAGCTCTTCATCTAATTTTTTGAGCATTTCATCTGATTTTTCCTTGACAAGAGCTCTGTGTTGTTGTCTTGCTGCTTCTTTCATTTTATCTGAAAGATTCATAAGAGCATTATTTATTTCTAATACTGCCAAACAGTAGTGTATTTTCTTGTCTTCGTCTATGTATCTATCTATTATTTGAGATCCAACAAGAGTTGCTTCTGTAACAGTTTTAACTATGCTTTGTGTAAATTCATCTAGCCCTTCTTTATCTGGATTGAAGAAATCTCTATTGTTTTCCATAAAGTCTGTCACGAGTGAAGCGACATAAGTATTAAGAATTTTAGCAAGTTCAGCTCTAGCACGAGTGTCGCATCTTGTTCTATCCATTGCTTCGCTTGGAGTTTGATTAGCTACACCTACTCCATATATTTTCTGCTCATTTGGAAAAGCTCCAGACCCCCTCTTGACCCATTCTGGTTCTTTTTTAGCACATGCGAACCATAAAGAAGTAAGAGAAACTATAATTAAAAAGGATACATATTTTCTTATCATATTTTTTGTCCTCCTTTTTGCTATCACAGTTAATTATTAATAAGTCAATGGAAACTTTGTTATAATTTGCACAAATTTTCGTAATTCATACAAAATTGTAGTAAATAGTGAATTTTTTTTTGTTTCGGGATATATATTTTTTTAGTATATGAGTGAAGACGATAAATCACAATTGGATGGAAAACCAAAATACAGGAGAGTTCTTTTAAAGCTTTCTGGAGAGATATTTGGAGGAGAGAACAAATTTGGTTTTGATCCTGAATCATTTAAGAAGATAGCCTCGCAGATAATAGAAGCTTATAATTTGAATATACAGATTTCAATAGTTGTAGGTGCCGGGAATATAATTCGCGGTCAGATGGGTGAAAAAATGGGAATAGATAGAGCAACTGCTGACTATATGGGTATGCTGGGAACGGTTATAAACTCTCTCCTTCTTCAAGAAATTATTGAGCAAAGTGGATATGCTTGTAGGGTTATGAGCGCTATACATATACCAGCTGTTTGCGAACCTTACATAAGAAGAAGAGCTATAAGACATCTTGAGAAAGGGAGAATTGTTATTTTTGCCGGTGGAACGGGAAATCCATATTTTTCAACTGATACCTGCGCTACATTAAGAGCCTCTGAGATAAAGGCAGATGTTGTCCTGAAAGCAACGAAAGTTGATGGTATATATGATTCTGATCCTATGGTGAATAAACTTGCAACGAAGTTTGATTCAATAACATATTCTCAATTTTTAAGTATGCAGCTTAAGGTTATGGATGCAACTGCTGTTGCTCTATGTATGGAAAGAAAAATCCCAATAATAGTTTTCAACATCTACCAGGAGGGTAATCTCAAGAATGTTCTCATTGGAAAGAAAGTGGGAACACTGCTTCATCCATAAGAATTCAGTAGTCTCTATCCAAATCGTATCAATCTTTTCATAAATTCTATATCTTCAAATATTCCAGATTTTACACTTATTCTTATCTTTTTTGTATTTTGGTGATTTTCAAAGCTCTAAAATCTTAAACGGTAATATCAATTTTCCATCTTAAAGAAATCATTTTAGCTTTGGGTCTTTAATGTTTTCAAAATCTTCTGGTATTGATAGGTCAATTGTAAAGTTCTTGTATGAAACATTAATAATTTTCATTCTAACTCCTAGTTGTTTTGAAATTATTTCTATCCTTTCTATTGGAAAACCAACATGAGCTGTATATATCACAATTTTATCTACATTCTTTATCAAATTTTCCCTTGGTATAAGCTCATAGGTTCCTCTTTTTATATTTCTTACATTGAAAAGATCCAGTAGTTTTCCTGAACCTGATAATATTTGAACAACGAGGTTTTCAGAAACATCATCTGTTATTTTTTTGGTATAAAATTTTTTTTTATCTGGAAATACAAAGTGTAGAAGATATCCATCTGATACTATGAAATAGTTCTTGTAGGATATTCTGAATGTTAGGGGATATTGATAGAGTATTTCACCTTTTTGCCGCTGAATAACACCATTTTGAGTGAAAGCTTCTTCTTCAAAATAAACTTTCCATTGATTGATTTTTCTGAGGTTAGAAAATATATCTTCTATTTCTGTGGAACAGAGTATAACTTGCGGATTTGCGATGAATAAAGTAATGATAAGGATTTTTCGCATTCGTTATTATTATTTCAATCTTTGCTTTTTATTATTTTTGTCAAGATTGTCAAAAATTTTCTGACTTTATGTGAAAGTTCTATTTTTTAAAGAATGTATTCCTTCATTTTAAGAAGGTTTATTGGGGGACTTGTTGTTGTTTTTTTTGTTATCACATCAACATTTTTTATGCTAAGATTACTTCCAGGAGGACCATTTGATAAAGAAAAGAAACTTCCTGAGGAGATAAAGTTAAACATAGAGAAGAAGTATCATTTAGATAAACCATTGTTTCAGCAATATCTTTTATACCTTTCTGGTATAATAAGGGGAGATTTTGGTCCTTCTTATAAGTTTTTACACAGAACTGCGACAGATATAATAAGAGATGTTTTCCCTGTATCTTTGAGGATAGGATTTATCAGTTTTATCGTATCTTTATTTTTGGGAATTCTGATAGGTTTTTCTTCTGCAGGATCAAAGATTTTTGAGAGTTTTTTTTCTCTCGTTATTTCTTTGCCATCATTTGTTTTTGCAAGCGTTATGATAATCATACTGTCTCTTAAGCTCGGTATTTTTCCGCCTGCACTTATTGAAGGCTGGAAACATTATATACTTCCCGTATTAACTCTTTCATTAGGTCCAATGATATATATAGCGAAGCTTACAAAAACATCTGTGGAGAAAACTTTAAAAGAGCAGTTTATTGTTTTTGCAAAATCAAAAGGGGTCTATGGATACAATTTCTTTAAGCACGTGTTATATCCGTCTTTATCTTCTGTTTTTAGTATATCTGGTATGATCTTTACATTTCTTATAACAGGTTCTTTTATAGTTGAAACAATATTTGCTATTCCGGGAATGGGGCGCTACTTTGTTCTATCTGTTATAGATAGAGATTACCCAGTTGTTATGGCTTTGACAGTTGTTTTTACGGTTGTTTTAGTTATCATGAATGTTTTTTCGGAGATAATTTACTCTCTTTTTGATCCAAGAGCCCGAGAGAGATAAAATTCTTGAATTTTTATTTTATTTTCATATTCTTCTTGTATCTTTAGATTTTTACATTTTGATTTTTTATGGATGAAATGTAAAATTTAGAATGGATGGGGAAACCTTTTTTATTTTTTGCTCTGTTGCTTTTTTTATTTCCAGATGACGCCTTTTCCTGGGGTCCTGGTATTCACGCTATGATTTCGTCATCTTTATGCACAGCATCGGAAATCATTTCTCCTCTTTTAAAGCTTATATCTAATTTCCAGAAGGAATTCATATGGGGAAGTTTGATGGCTGATATGGTGATAGGAAAGAATCTCTCAAACTGGGCTGTCCATCCACATAATTGGGATTTCGTTTTCAAGATTTTTGAGGATGCAAAGACTGATAAACTCAAAGCTTTTATGATTGGCTATATGACTCACTTGAGTCATGATGTTGTTGCGCACAATTTTCTTATACCAGAGATGGTAATTCTGGAAGCCCTTACGAAGAAAAATGTTCTACATGAGAAGAATTTGCTCCACCTTAAAATAGAGATAAATGCGGAAAACCTTGTTCATATTGATGTATGGAAGAAGATAAAAGATATTCAGGATACAGAAGATATAAGAGTTTGTTCTGAGTTTATAGAGGATAGATTGAAAAGTGGTCTTTTAAGTCCTAAATTCAGCAGTATCATTTTTAGAAGAACTATAAAAGTAAATGCTTTTAAAGAATTCATCAAATCAAAAATAAGATTTAATGGTGATTCAAAGGGTAAAGATGTTGTTATTGAGCTTGTGCAAGGATATGTAGAGATGGCATATAGATCTTCTGAAAATTTCTTGAAGAGGTTTGATAAATCTTTCTGTGTAAAGGTTGATCCTACTGGTATGGAACCAATTGGTGTTTCTTTTGCGCTTTTGAATTCAATAAGAGAGATAAAGAAAAAGAAGGGTATAGTAGATGAGAGAAAGTTCTTTTCTGCATTAAGGCATTTTCAACCTTCTATTTTTGGAAAGAGAACACCTGTGCTTGATATTTTAAATATCTCATAATTTTCTAGTATCATCTTTTTCATCTCATTTTCACCTTTTGCATTTTGTATTTTGATTCCAAACCTTTCAGCAACTGTTTTTGATATTGTGGGGCAAAATGGGAGAAGCATAAAGATTATTATCTTTATAAGGTATGCAAGATCATATATCACTTTTTCTGCTTCTTCATTATTACCAGCCCTTAAAAGTTTCCAGGGGGCTTTTATATCTGCGTATTTATTGGCATAAGATATTATTTGGAATAGAATATTTAGCGCATTGAAAAAATCAAGGTCGTTCATTTTAGCTATCCAGTCATCAAGTAAAGCTTCTATATTGATATCTTGGAATTTCGGTGCTTGTATTCTCCGGACTCCACCTGGAAAATTATTTTGTGCAAGCTTTGATATTCTGAGGAATAAGTTTCCTGTATCTTTTGCAAGATCGCTTTCATATCTTCTTATTATAAGCTCTTCTGAAAAATCTCCATCGTTTCCAAAAGGGATTTCCCTGAGTAGGAAGAATCTTATTGTATCTTCACCAAAGACTTTTGCAAGTTCAAATGGATCCACAACATTTTTTAAAGACTTTGACATTTTTTGACCTTTGACTTTCCACCATCCGTGAGCAAATATCTTTTTTGGTAATTCAATCCCTGCTGCCATAAGCATTATTGGCCATATTATGGCATGGAACTTAATTATATCTTTGCCTACTATATGTATGTCTGCTGGCCAGAACTCCATTTTATTTGGATATCCAACTGCAGATATGTAGTTTATCAGTGCGTCAAACCAAACATATATAACAAAATTTTCGTCTCCAGGAACAGGTATCCCCCACATTACCCTTGACCTTGGCCTTGAAATAGATATATCTTGTAGATCATCTATCGCATTTATTACCTCATTTTTTCTGAAATCTGGTTTCACTATGTCTTGTTCAAGATATTTTCTGACTTCTTCCTTATATTTTGATACGGAGAGGAAATAGCTGTCTTCCTCTAAGAACTCAAGTTTTCTACCACATGTTGGGCAGTTATCTTCTGCTTGAGTTTGTGAAACAAAGGTTTCGCATGGGATACAATACCAACCTTTATATTTACTTTTGTATATACTACCTTTTATCTTTTGCCAGAACTCCCTGACTGCTTGCTCGTGTTCCGGATCTGTTGTTCTTATGAATTTATCATAAGAGATGTTAAGGACTTTCCAGAGTTCTTTAAATCTCTGATGTGTTATATCAGCAAGCTCTTTTGGACTCATACCTTTTTCTTGAGCAGCTTTTTCTATTTTTTTCCCGTGTTCATCTGTTCCTGTTAAAAAAAAGACATTGTATCCAAACATTCTTTTGAAACGAGCAATTACATCAGCAGCTATTGTAGTATAAGCATGCCCTATGTGAGGTGTATCGTTGACATAATATATTGGTGTAGTTATATAGAATTTCATAGATTGAAACTTTATGCTTCGGTTCTTTTAAGAATTTTTATTCAAAAATCGT
>CAZRNR010000086.1:0-5610 GCA_964601505.1 uncultured bacterium
GGAAAATTTTGCAAATTTCTAAAAACCATTGAAATTCTTTTCAATGATAAAAAAATGATAACATGTAATACTATAGTAAATCGTTAAAAGTTTTTGACGATAATATAAAAGGGAGAAGAACATAAGAGTAAAGCGAAGAATCTACGCTATTAGCTCAATCATGGCTCTCATTTAGAACTATGTCAAAAATCCTTCGAGAAATTTGTCTAAAGGTTTTTGCGATTTACTATAGAATCAAAATCTTACTAATAACACTACACAGGAAAAATAAATTAGGACTATTTAGTATTGCAAGTGCTATATTACAATCACAGTTAAAATACTGTGTATTTTACTTTTCATATCCTAACTAATCTTTTGATTTGATGTATGCAACAAAGCGAAGTTCAATCCTTATCAAAGGAAAATGATAAATTTATCCTGTGCTATTAATGAATCAAAATCTAAAGTTTATCAGCTCAAATATCTTTCAGAGTTCAATTCTTATCAAAGCAAATATTTCCACAAATGAAAAAGATTTTCTGAAAACTGACAATCCAAAAGTTCTTTTCATTTCCGATATATCCTGTGAATCAAAGTTTTTGGGAACTGTAAAAACTAAAAATACAGAATTAAATACTTTGTCAAAAAATTTTTATCCTCCACTTACGAGAGGGAACTGACAATTTTTGGTACATATTTATTTGACACAGCAATTAACAAATTCTTTTCTTCATACTTCTCATGATTTCTGAACTTTGTTTAGAAGTTGTGTTTCTCTCCAGAAATTCAATCAAATATCGTATGTTTGAAATCGGAGAAGAATTAATTTATTTCAGCGTTGTATTTTTTTTGCAAGGTATTCGCCCAAAGAGTTTATACTCCAGACAAGCAGAAAAATGAAAATTGAAGGTATTATTATAAATCTTGGGTATATTGATATTGCTCTGAATCCTTCTTCAGCGAGAACTCCTAAAGATGAAGCTGGTGGTTTCAGTCCAAGACCTATGAAAGACAATCCAGATTCAGTCAAAATAGCTGTAGGTATCCTCAGAACGAGCATCACGATAACATAATTTATTATGTTAGGTATAATGTGTTTGTAAAAAAGCCTCAAAGTAGAATTTCCCACAAGGATTGCAGATGTTATAAAGTCCTCGTTTTTGAGTTTCATAACTTCTCCCCTTATGACTCTTGCAACAGAAAGCCAAGCCCCAAGAGATATAGCCAAAACTATGGCCAACTCACCCTGCCCTATCACAAGAGATATCAGAACTATCAGTATTATATCCGGGATTGAAATGAAAAAATCAATGAATCTCATTATGAGAAGATCAATCAAACCCCCAAACCATCCAGATATTACACCTATGGTTGTTCCAAGTATTGTAGCAAGTAAAGCAGATATTATCGCAACCCTTAAAGATATTCCAAGACCGTATGAAGTTCTTGCAAGCAGGTCTCTTCCTATCTCATCTGTTCCAAAGGGGTGTTGCAATGAAAAACCTTCAAGTGCTCTTTCTGGAAACTGTTCATAATATGTGTATGGCAAAATCGGATAAGATAGGGCAAAAAGGAAAAGAAAAATAAGAAATGCTATGGCAATCCTAACATCTAACGGCAAAGATCTAAAGAACATAAGCGATAATAAAATAATTATCTTGATTACCTTACTACTTATTCCTAATTACTTTATCCACTATTTCTCAAAACACGAGCAACTTACTTTATAAATCCGATGATCTGATTTAGCTTGAATATAAGAGGAGCAAAAACAAGTGATGTGACGGTTATAAGCTTCATAAGTATGTTCATAGATGGTCCTGCGGAGTCTTTGAATGGGTCTCCGACTGTATCACCGACAACAGCTGCCTTGTGAGGGTCAGATCTCTTTCCACCAAAATTTCCAGCTTCTATATATTTTTTGGCATTATCCCATGCTCCTCCTGAGTTAGCCATAAGTATTCCTATGATGTAACCTGAAGCTGTTACACCAATCAAAAAGGAAGCAAGAGCAACTGGTCCCAGCAGAGAACCAACTACTATTGGAGATATGACTGCCGCAATACCAGGCAAAATCATTCTTCTTATACCTGCAACAGTTGCTATACCTATGCACCTTGAGTAATCCGGGTCAGCTTTTCCTTCTTTCAGTCCGGGAATTTCTCTCCACTGTCTCCGTATTTCATTGACCATATCATAAGCTGCTGAACCCACAGCTCTTATTATTATCGCCGAAAGTAAAGCAGGAATTGAAACACCGATCATTACTCCCGCTATACTCTCTGGACTCATTATATTGAAAGTGATATTCGGATAATACTTTCCCATGATCTTTGAATAAACAAGGAAGAACGCAAGGGCTGTAAGGACCGCCGAACCTATTGCAAATCCTTTACCTATAGCAGCTGTTGTGTTTCCAAGAGCATCAAGACGGTCTGTTATCTCCCTAACCTGCGGCGGCAGATGGCTCATCTCTGCTATACCACCAGCATTATCTGCTATCGGACCATAAGCATCAACAGACATCGTTATACCTATTGTTCCAAGCATACCAAGACCTGCCAAAGCAACACCATAAAATCCCCCTGCCCCATAGGCTATCAATATACCCACAGCTATAAATAATGTTGGGATGAAAACAGACTCAAGTCCCACCGAAAATCCTTGTAAAATATTTGTAGCTGGCCCTGTTTGTGAAGCCTCCGCTATCTTCACTATAGGTTTTTTAGATGTGTAGTATTCCGAAACGAGTCCCATAACCGAACCAACTATTATACCAGAAAGAATAGCCCAAAAAATATTCGGATTATCTTTCAAAACAAAGTTTGAAAGAAAATATGATGCTATCGCAAAAATCAGAATCGCAACATATGTTGAATTTCTCAACGCAGTCTGCGGATCTAGTTTTTTGAATATATAAACAGAAAGGACCCCAATCAGAGAAGATACCAAACCCGCCACAGAAACAAATATTGGAAATGAAATATACTGATGCAAGACTTCCCGGGAAAAAAGAAATGGACTTATTGTTATCGCTGAGACGATCGTTCCCACATAAGATTCAAAGAGGTCTGCCCCCATTCCTGCAACATCTCCTACATTGTCTCCAACGTTATCCGCAATAACCGCTGGATTTCTCGGGTCATCTTCTGGAATACCAGCTTCTACCTTTCCTGCAAGATCAGCTCCAACATCTGCACTTTTTGTATATATCCCACCTCCGACTCTGGCAAAAAGAGCAACAGAAGAAGCTCCCATAGAAAAAGCAGTTATTATCTCAGGGTCAACATCTATAAAAAGCATCACAACAAGACCTATTCCAAGCATCCCCAGCGAAGCGACCGAAATACCCATGACACTTCCACCAAGCAGGGCTACAACCAGAGCCTTATCTCTACCATGGTCTTTGGCAGCATTCGTGCATCTTGCATTTGAAGCCGTTGCAGCAAGCATACCTACAAAGCCCGCAAACGCAGAAGAAACAGCTCCTATCAAGTATGATACAGCATTACTTATATCTATAAATACCGCAAGTATCAAAGCTATCGTTATTGAGAAAATCGCAAGAAATGTGTATTCCTTCGTCAAAAAAACCATCGCACCTCTCCTGATAGTCTGAGATAAAAATATCATCCTATCTGTCCCTGCAGGAAGAGACTTTATCCAAAAGTATATACCTATAGCTATAAAGAAACCTAAAGCACCACTAACTATAACTAATTTCTCAGCAAGATCAACCATAATACCTTTGACTATATCCTACATTAATTACGCTTGACTTTTTTCAAAAAGTTTTAAATCTTATTACTACTCCTTATAAACAAAACCCCTCATTGATTTGAAATCAAAATCCTTTCAACCTAAAGTTCCTTCCAAAGCTCCCAGCTATAAACCACTGAAATCAACATCGCTCAACCTAAAATCCGGTTCATATCATAACAAAAACAGAAAAATCATGAAAATCAACTTACAACAAACAAAAATATCAAGAAGAAAAAAGTCTCCAAAAATTTACTCCAGTTATTTACCGCTACCTATTACATACTTCACAATCAGGAAACCAATAACGACCAATATAGCAAAAACAAAGGTAAGAGTGTTGAAATACTTATCTATGAATTCTCGGGCTTTCTGGCCAAATATCCGGATAACTATTGCAACAGCGTAAAACCTTGTCGCTCTTGAAAGAGTGTATGACACGACAAAAACCAGATAATTAACAGAAAAAACCCCTGCACCTATTACAAAAGGTTTATCTGATACCGGCGTAAAGCCAACAAAGTATAGCGTCAAAAAAGCGTGCTTATTATAAACTTCTGAAACCTGATTGAAAAACTCTTGTGAGAAAACATAATTCAGAAAAAAATCTTTGGTTGCTTCCCAGAACCAGTGTCCTATCACATATCCTAAAGATCCACCTAATGCTGAACCTATGGTGCAAAGAAAAGCAAAGTAAAAAGATTTGCGAGGATTACCTAAAGAAAGAGCCATAAGCAAAACATCTGGTGGTACAGGGAATATAAAAGTCTCAAAAGCAGATATTATAAAAAGAACTAAAGGAGCAGCTGGCTTATCTGCCCAAGAAAGAACCCAGTCGTAAAGCCTTCTTACAATTCTCACCAGATTTTTATCTTCGTTTTTGCAAAATATGAAAAGATATTTCCAGAAAAATCAATTCTCATCAACAACCTCTCTTATTTGCCTTTCTTTATTCCCCACAAGAGTTCCAAATACCAGATCCCAAAGCGGTGAAGAAACCCCAAAGTTTGCGTCATATGTCAGAAAGTGATGTCTTACATGGTGTTTTCTGATGTAATTGAAAAACCTTAACTTCGGATTGAATTTTTCATAATGCACAAGAAAATGGGAGGTATCATAAAGTAAATATCCCAGAACAAACCCCCCATAAAATGGAGGAAAATAATATCCAAACATAAACTCAAAAAGATACCAGAACAAAACAGCCAAAGGGATAGAAACGGAAAGTGGCATAACCAATCGCATATAATCCCATGGATACTCATGATGGTTTCCATGCATTATATAGACAAACCTTTGGAGGAGTTTGTTTCCTTTCGGTTCGATATGAAAAACAAACCTATGAAGAAGGTATTCAAAAAGAGTCCAAGAGAAAACTCCAGATACAAAAAGGCTTACACCGTAAATGAACCCAATAGACCTTATATAGGTCAGATATATCATATATGAAACTAAGGGAATATAAACTATGTGTGGAAGATATGGGGGGATTTTTGAAAAGTGTTCAATCAGATCCGACTTGAACAGACGAGGCTTACCCCTTTTTGGCTTCAGGACAGACCACCACTCTTTTGAGCTGAGTTCCCTTTCTCCAGACATTTAAGTCTATCATTTATAAATCACAAAAAAACTACATCTTTTTCAAAAACATTTTATTTTCCTTGCAAAAATGAATTTTTATTTAATACGAGAAACCTTTATCTGGTGAAGGATTAGGGACTTTAAGGAACTTGGAACAATCGGTAAATTTAAATAATCAAATATCATTCAATTTATTTTCAGTCGCAGAAATATTTTTTGGATTTTTTTAATTCCGTTAAGGCATTTTTCAGAAAACATGCTAGAGAGAGTTTCTTGTCGCTGAATATA
>CAZRNR010000087.1:0-5493 GCA_964601505.1 uncultured bacterium
CAGATTTTCTCAAATTTATTAAAACATGTAGAAAAATTAGATAGCCCAAATAAAATAACAAAGAAAAAACAAAATAAAAAATTACACTGTTTTCCATTTGAAAATTCACCTATAGCATCGATAAAATTCGGCGTGTGGCATATTAAAGGAGAAAATCACATTTTAAGTATAGTATTAGATATTCTTTTTGGGGTATTATTCCTGATATCATGAAATATTTTTTAGTTCTTCTGCTTTGTTATATTATTATAACATGCCTGATTCTTTGGGAGTTGTTTAAAATAATTAGCGTTCATGGGATACGTGAATAGACAAGTTTTGAAATCATCCGATAGATTGATATTGATTTTCTTGATCTTGGGAATTTTCCTGAGGTTTTACGGTTTTTGGAATAGCTCTCTTTGGGCTGATGAAGTACTTTATCTCGAAATACAGAGGTTTGATTTTCTTCATAGGATAACTATATGGTTTGTAAAGGTGATTTTACAAAATTTCCCTTCTTTAGATGCTGAATTTGTGATAAGGTTTCCGTATGTGGTTATGTCCTCACTATCTCTTGTTGTTTTAGCTAAGATAGCCAAGCTTTTTGGAAGGGATGAAGAATTAGTATCTTTTATACTCTTCTGCTCTTCTTTTTTCATATCTATAATAGGGCAGGAAGCGACTGCATGGTCTATGGCTTGGTTTTTTTATCTGCTCTCTTGCCTTGAGTTTGTAAAGATTTTACAGGATGAGAATAGAGGTCTATACTTGTTTTTTATCTATTCTCTAGCATGTGTATTTTCAAAGGAAATAACTGCTTTATGGATTACACCTTTTTTATTTTCACTCTATTTGAGACACAAGATAGATCTAAAATATATACTTCTATTTATTTTGACAATTCTTATTTTTGCTGGTATTATGGCTTTGGTATTTTTTGATAAACTCGAGATAAGCAAAAGTGTATTGACATTGGTGCGTGAAACATTTAAAACAAACATTCTCTCTTTTAGAATTTACCTTGATACATTTACGGTTTTTTCTGGCTCATGGTGGCAAATTATATCTTACTTATTTTTGATTCTCTCGGCAATAGGTTTTTTCTCCGTGAAAGATAGAAGGGAAATTTTGTATCTATTTATCCTTCCCTCTGTATCTGTTTTTTTGCTCACCTATATTTTGTTTGATTTTTTTTCATCAAAGTACATTTTACCGCTTTTTCTCGTATATATTATAACTATCTCAAAAGGTATCATTTATGTTGCTTCGTTTGTTTCGAAGAAACTCAAGGTTTGTGGAAATCTGACTGTGTTATTTCTTACTTCAATTTTTATCTTTTCGAATTTGAGAACCTTTTACGAGTATTGGAGATTGAAAATGAGTTTCTTTTTACCGCTTGATGTTTCTGGAATCTCAAGTGATATATGTATGGCAAAATCACAAGAAGGAGAAGAAATATTGGTAAGGTTTGTTTCTCCCGTGAAGCTAATCAAAATTCCTGTTTCACTTGGTTTGGCTTTTTATCTCAAAAGATGTGGGATGAATTTGAGTGTTTTTGAAGAGGATGAGCTTGTTGGGAGTATAATCAGATCATCGGGCGATTTAGAGGTGATCGGAAGATATATGGAGAATGAAAAGAAAAAAAATTATCTTGTTTTCCTTATACCTCCAAATACCGATAGTAGTGGAATTTTGAGATGGTGGGTTAGGAAAGATCCGATGGCTGATAGACTTGAAATATTTATACGCCGTATCTTAAAGGAGGAAAATGTAAGATTAAATAACTTATATGTGAAATTCGGTATAATTATGTCTGAGGTTTTAGATCTGTCTGAGCAAAAAATTCAGATGGTTGACCTTAGATTCAAAAGATTCTTTTATGAATTTCTACTTCCGAGGATCAGGTGATTCTAAAGACTTATATTTTATATCTAGGGCTAAATTAAAGAGATATGTCAAGGAGATTGAGAATACTATTTGTAGATACACCATACACTAACGTAATAAGGGGAGCGAGTCCTCCAGGTGAACCTACTGTTGCTGAAGCTAATCATCCGATCGGTCTTCTTTATGTAGGTACTTATGTTAAGAAAAAATTAGGGGATGTTGATGTGAGGATTCTTGGATTCAAGCCTTCGGAATCGGAGGAAGGTTACTATAAAAAAACAAAGCATATGATTTATGATTTCAAACCAGATATAGTTGGTATAAACGCTTATACATTCACACTTTACGATGCTTATCAGATTGCTAAACTTGTGAAGAATGAATTTCCAAAAACTAGGATAGTTTTCGGTGGCCCAAATACTTCAATCTATCCATCTGAGATGATAAATCAGCCCTTTGTTGATGCTATATGTATTGGTGATGGAGAGGAGACATTTTTGGAGTTTGCTGAAAAATTTGAAACTCAAGATATGTATTATGTCAGAGGTATGTGGTGTAAATCTGATGGTGATATTTTGAAAAATCCCGCAAGATCTGTTATATCAAATTTAGACACTATCCCGTTTCCAGATAGGAAGTTGTTGGTTGATCCATCCATGTATATTAGAAGCTATATTTTCCCCGGATACAGAAAGGCGGAGATGATTTCATCTAGGGGGTGTCCATACTCATGTGCATATTGCCAGTCACGAGGAAAGATATACCGTTTCAGGAGTGCTAAAAATGTTGTGGATGAAATGGAGTATCTTTTGAATGATGGATATAATTTCTTTCAGTTCTGGGATGATACATTCAATATAAAGGTCTCGCGAGTCAAGGAAATATGTAGAGAGATAATAAGAAGAAATCTCCAGAGTAAGATGAAATATAGAATAAGGATTGTGGGTAATCTTGTTGATGAAGAAATGATGGAACTTTTGAAAGAGTCCGGATGTGATATGATATATATAGGAGTTGAGTCTGCAAGTGATCAAGTTCTTCAGTCTGTCAATAGGAAAATAAGCGTTGAGCATTGTGTGAGGGCTATAGATCTTGCCAGAAAATTTCGGATTGAAGTTATGGGATATTTTATGATAGGTTTTCCGGGCGAGACAAGGGAAGATATGGAAAAGACTTTGCAGCTGATGATCAAGCTTCCTTTGTCTTTTATGGAGACCTCAATACTGACTCCTATGCCGAGCACTCCCTTATATGTGAAGGCTATAGAAGAAGGTAAGATGGATGATTGGTATAGAAGATACACTATATCTCCATGGAAGAATGCGTGGTATAAGTATTACACAGAATTGAGTCCTAAGGAGATCTACAAAATTCAAAAAAGGATATATTTTAGGTTTTATTTCAGGCCATCTTATGTCTTGAGATTAGCTGTTAAATCTAGAAATTTAAATTCCTTCGCGGCGAGACTAAAAGCGGCTATCAAGCTGTTTATTTGGATTATCTTTGGAAGTTATTCGGACTCAGACAGGGCAAAGAAAAATTCAGTATTTAGGCGATTATTTGGTATATTTTGAGAATATTTCGCAAAATTAGAGGTGAAATTATGGATTTTCTGTCTTTGCCAGATCGGTGCAAAATTTCCTCTATCGATTAGTACTATAAGCTTTCTCCCATATGAAAAACCCCAATGGTGTCTTCTAGACATTGATTTAGTAATCCTTGACTTTAATTTTTTCACCGTCTCGGTTTTTTATTTTTTACCTTATACTACTTTGAAAGTGTGAATTCCCCCTTTAATATGCTACACACTGAAATTTATCGATGCTACAGGTGAATTTTCAAACTGAAAATAGTATTACAAGCAAAATTCAAGGGATATTCAGAAGTTAAAAAAAGACCTTATAAAGGTTTATGAATCTTAGTTTGAAGATAAGAATGGAACAAGAACTTATAAAAAAAGACGGACAACTATTAGGATA
Source organism: uncultured bacterium (assembly GCA_964601505.1). Lineage (GTDB taxonomy): Bacteria > Calescibacteriota > Calescibacteriia > Calescibacteriales > Calescibacteriaceae > DRWZ01. The sequence continues at coordinate 3,849 of CAZRNR010000087.1, forward strand.
AGACCGCATTTCCTTCAAAATATTGGTTATGAATATTTTTATCTTTATCTCTTTGTAAATGTTCTAAAGGGTGATGCATTTGCCTTAATACTTCCAAATTTCAAAAAGGAGAGTATGAATGTATTTTTACAAGAGTTTTCAAAATATATAGGTGATAATAAGAAAGTAAAGATTTTTTAGATAATTCAGGGAATCATAGTAGTAGATTAAAGATACCGAGCAAAATAAAGATAGAGTATCTTCCGAAGTATTGTCCTGAACCAAATCCATGTGAATTTAAGGAGATAAAGAAAGAGATGTCAAATAAGATTTTTAAGAGTCTATAGCAAGTAACATATAAAATCAGAGAAATTTATCAAAAGAGATATTGAATTTTATATCTTTAAGTATCGTACTCACAACCTTCTTCAATTCTTCCTTTGAACTTAAAAATACGTTCTTTATCCTTATATTCAATATCCTCCAAATTTCTTCCACTGGATTCTTTTCCGGAGAATAAGGTAGAAGCCTTATAAACCTATCCAAATGAAATAAACCTTTATGCCAACTTGCTCCATCTCCTATTATTATCCCCTTTATCCTCTTCACAAAATCCTTTGTATTTTCCCATTTCATCCTATCGTATATCTTCCAAAAGAGTTTCCCGAATCTATTCAGTGCCCCATACACTACTATCCCTTGGAATCCAATTTATCTTCACACTTGCTTTCTCATCTTTCGGAAACCATGCTCTCTTCAAATTTGGATAAATCTTTATTACCTTCTCATCTATAAAGCTTATTTCTTCTTCCTTCTCCTTTACTTTCTTTACCCTCTCCTCATAATCTAAAACTTTCTTCTCGTCTTTCTTGTGATGTACTCCCTGAGGAACTTTTAATTCAAATCCCATCCTTCTTAAAAACCCATAAATTGCTTTTTCATGGAATTTTACTTTATATTTTTTTTCTAAATGATAAAGAATAGTTTTTGTATCCCAGGCTTCAGGGATATAGCCAAAGGATTTAGGAGAGAGCATTAAGTCATTTTTTAATTCTTCTATCTTTTCTTTTGAAAGCTTTTTTGGTCTTCCGCTTCTTTCTTTATTATATAGGCCAGAAATTCCCTCCTTATTCCACCTTTCTATCCAGAGTTTAACTGAAGTAGGATGAACGAAGAGAATTTTTGAAATTTGACAGTTTTTAAAACCTTTATGAGCAAGTATGATACAATGAATTCTTAATTTCACTCTAGCATCTCTCTCTTTTTTAAACTCCTTCTTTAACCTATTTACGTCTTCTATTCTCTTTAAATATCTGTTCATCATTCATTTTTATATCGGAAGTCAATCTAAAAACTTTAGTTACTTGCTATAGAGAAGAAGTTTTCGAGAAGTTTAACAAGAATTTTAAAGATTTTATAATCCAGAGATTGTTAAAAAGTTAGCCTTTTATCCATATATATAAGAGTAAAGTTTATATTTAAAATAGTATCATATCCTAGCGGATACTATCATAACAAACTGGTCTAAACAATTTTTTCAACTCCTGACCATGAAATAAACTAAATCAAATTGTTTAATCATCAGTCATTGGGAACTTCATAAGGAGATTATAAGTCTAAGGTTCTATGAAACCATTTTTAATGCAACCAGAGCATATTACAGATT
>CAZRNR010000088.1:0-5321 GCA_964601505.1 uncultured bacterium
GGGAGGTCCTCCTCCGCTTCTCCGGAGCGGACCCCGAGGTGGAGGCGCTCCTGAGAGAGGGGAGGCTCGAGGAGGCGGCCAAGAGGCTCGCCCTCAGCGGGATCGCGGGGGTCTGAGGAGGGCGTGATGGCGAAAGAAGAGGCCGCCGCGCTTTGGATTGTGGCGAGCGAGAGGGGCGTGGAGCGAAAGAACCCGAGAAGGGCCAGGCCCTCTCCCCTCCCCGCAGTGGAGTTCGTCGCGGCCCTGGCCCGCGGGGAGGCCTCCCTCGCCTTCCGGTGGGAGGAGAGGCCCTTCCCCGGGGAGGGCCTCGAGGTCCTCGGGCTTCGGGGTCCCAGGTCCTCCCCTGCCGCCCTCTTGCCCAAGCGGGAGCTCGGAAGGTTCGCCTCCCTTCTCGAGGAGCTCATCGCGGCCCTCCCCCCGCTCCCGGAGTCTCCCCTCTTGAAGGAGGCGCTCGAGCTCGTGCGGGCGGGGGCGCGGGGAGCGGTCTCCTCGAGGGGCAGGCGTTTCGCCCTCACGGCCCTCGAGGAGAAGGTCCTCCTCTGGACCCCGTCGGCCCACCCCTTGGCTCCCCTGCTCGAGCTCCTGCCCGAAGGGGGGCGGTACGAGGGCCTCCTGCCCGGGTGCCCAGGGGCGGTCCTCGAGGCCAAGGTGCTGCGGTCTTGCCTGGTGGCCTTCCCCCTGGGGCTTCGAGTCGGCCCGAAGAAGCTGACTGCGAAGGGCGGCGAGGGGGGCTGGGTCCCCCTCGGGGACGGGGAGGAGGCCCTGAAGCTCCTCCTGGAGGCCTTCGGCCTTCCCGAGGAGGCCCGCGCGGCCCTCCGGGAAGGGAGGACGGAGGCGGCCCTCCGCCTTCTCGCCCTCCACGAGCTCGCGGCGATCTAGGGGGGAAGCCGCGTCGGAGCGGAGAGAAGGGGGTGCTCAGGCTTCTGGAGGAGCTGAGGGCCCACGGCGCGACTGCCGCGGTCGCGGAGCTCGAGGGTACCCCCGAGGTTCAGAGGGCCTCGGGGGCGGGAAGTGTTTAATGGAAGACGTGGAACGCGGCCTCCTCCTCTTCTTGCGCCCCGTCGGCCCCTCGGGGTTCGTCCTCCCCGGGTTCGTCTTGGTAGAGGGGCTCAAGGCGCCCCAGCTCCTCCACGCCTACGAGAAGACTTCCCCAGGCCACTACGTCCCCGAGGAGCACCTGCCCACGCTCTACGTCCTGCTCCCGAGGCACGCGGAAGAGGGAGAGTGGCCCGAAGAGGAGGACCCGCCAAGGCCTCCGAGGAGGAGGTCCGAGAAGGCGAGGAGCGCCCTCTGGCGCTTCTCCGCCGCCCTCGTCGAGGACGTGGAAGCCTTCAAGGCGAGGGCCAAGGAGGAAGCGCTCTACGACGACAGGTTCTTTCCCCTGCACGCCCTGAGGAGGGAGAGGGCCCTCGGGGTCTACGGGGTCCTGAAGGCGCTGGAGGAGGTGGCCTACTTCGTCTTGGACGAGGAGAAGGCCTCCCTCCTCGCCCGCCTTCTCGAGGGCGCCCCCCTCGAGGACCTTCCCAGGCCCCCGATCTGAACGGAAGGCGCGGGCGGAAGCGACCGAAGCGCCGCGTGGGTCGAACCTATGGAAAGCGATCCCCTTCTCCTCGAAGAGGCCTTCGCCCTCCTGGAGAGGGCGAGGGACGCAGACCTCGTGCTCACCGATCCGCCCTACGGCACCACCCGCCTCCCCTGGGACGAGGAGCCCGACTGGAGGGAGCTCCTCTCGCTGGCCCGGGAGGCCCTGTCCCCGAGGGGGAACCTCGTCCTCTTCGTCTCGGGGCGCGCGGTCTACCGGGTCCTCCAGGCCCTGGAGGAGCTCTCCTGGCCCTGGTACGAGCTCGTCTGGCCCAAGAGGACCCCCACGGGCTTCTATGACGCGGGCCGCAGGCCGCTCCGGGCCCACGAGTGGGTGGTCGTGGCCCCGAAGACCTGGGGGAAGAGCGTCTACAGGCCGCAGCGGTGGGCCGCGCCCGAGCGGAAGGGGACGGTGCGGAGGCAGGCGAACGGGGCCCACTGGGGAAAGGCCGAGGCCGTCCCCTACGAGGACGACGGCACGAGGCTTCCCCTCTCCGTCCTCCTGCCCTTCGCCCTCTCCCCCGAGGAGCGCGCGGGCCACCCCACGCAGAAGCCCCTGGCCCTCGGGCGCTACCTGGTGGAGACGTACTCGGAGCCCGGAGGCCTGGTCCTCGACCCGTACGCGGGGTCGGGGACCTTCGGCGTGGCGGCTCTGGAGCTTGGGCGGCGGTTCCTCGGCGCCGAGCGCGATCCCTTCTGGAGGGAAGCCGCGCTGAGACGGCTCAAGGGGGTAACGAGAAGGCTCCTGTGAGAGGACGCGCGACCGTTGTGGACCTCTTTGCGGGCGCAGGCGGGCTCAGCCTCGGTTTCGTCCAGGCGGGCTTTGCGGTCGTGGGAGCCGCCGAGGTCGACCCCCGCGCCGCCAGAACTTACGAAGGGCTCGTGGGCGTGAGGCCCCTCGTGGCCGACCTCTCCGCCCTCCCTCCTGAGGAGGCGGCGAGGAAGTGGGGCTTAGAACCAGGGGAGCTCACTGTTCTTGTCGGAGGCCCCCCGTGCCAGGGCTTCACGCAGATGAGGGGGTACAGGGGGGCTGGAGATCCCAGGAACGCTCTCCTCTTGGTCTACCTCGACTACGTGGCCTACTTGCGCCCCAAATTCGTCCTCGTGGAGAACGTCCCCGGACTCGCCGCTCTCCCCCACGGACGGGCCTTCCTCGAGGCCCTCCACGCAGGCCTTCACCGCCTCGGCTACGCCTTCCGGGAGGGCGAACTCGATGCCGTCTTTTACGGCGTGCCCCAGAGGAGAAGGCGCTACTTCCTCCTCGGGGCGAGGGAGGGGCTCCCCCTTCCTTCCTGGCCTGAACCCACCCACGGGCCCCCGGGGAGCCTCGAGGTGGTTGTGGGGCTCAAGCGCCCGTGGGTCACGGTGCGGGAGGCCATCGGCCACCTCCCTCCCCTAAAAGCGGGGGAGCGCTACCCACACGACCCTATGCACTTCGCCCCCTCCGTGGGCGAGCGCGTCCTCCGCTTCATCGCCAAGGTGCCCAAGGACGGAGGAAGCAGGACCCAGGTCCCCAAAGAGGAGTGGCTCCCTTGCCATCGGGACCACAACGGCCACAAGGACACCTACGGCAGGCTTGCCTGGGACCGCCCCGCGGGCGTGATCACCTCGGGGTGTTGCAACGTGTCCAAGGGCCGCTTCGTCCACCCCGAGCAAGACCGGGCCATAACCCCGAGGGAGGCCGCCCTCCTTCAGGGCTTCCCCCCCAGCGCGGTCTTCCACGGCCCCTTGGGGGCCGTTCAGCGGCAGATCGGCAACGCCGTCCCCCCTCCCCTTGCCAAGGCCCTGGCCCTTTCCATCGCCCGGGTCCTCGAGCGAAGCAGTGAAGTGCAGAGCTGAAGAGCTTTATCGGCGAGATCTCCTAGCTCGAGACCAGGGCGTGACGTCCTCCCCCGAATGAATTCGGGGGCATCCCTTTCAGGATGCGCGCAAGGATTCTTCCTTGCGCTTCGGTTCGTGGACCGTATGCCATCCCAACCGGAATGACAAGACCACGGGCCGCGCCACTCGGCCACTACTCCCCTTCACGGGAGATACGTGGAATGCCCGCTCGTAGATATTGAGCGCAGCATTCACATCCGCCTGGGCCGTCCACCCACAGGAGCAACGGTAGAGTCCCCGGTGAACCCGGTTGGCCTTCCTCACCTGGCCACAAGCATGGCAAGTGCGGGAGGTACCCCGCTCCTCCACGTCGTTCCGTACGGTGATCCCCACAAGGGCCGCCTTGTACCGAAGCATGTGAAGGATCTTGCGGTAGGACCAGGCGTGTAAGCGCTGGTTTACCCGGGGACCGTAATCCATTCCTTCCCGGATGCCCGTGAGATTCCCGATGACGATCTCCTTCACCCCGCGCTTGACACACTCGCGGATGAAGTGGGAGGTAGCCAGGTGAAGGAGGTGCTCCACCTGTCGGCTTTCCTTGCGGGCAATCTGCCTGAAACGACGGGACATGCGGGGATTCTCCTGGGATGGGGGTTTCACCCTTGCCCGCACCTTCTGCCAGTACCGACGGGCCGCCTTGATGAAACGGCCAGAGTAGAGAAGGACCGTTCCGTCTTCAAAAGCGGCCGCCAGGAGTACGGTTTCCCCCAGATCCACCGCCACCCGCCCTTGGCCGTGGTTCCCACGGGCCTTGACCTCCACCACCAGACGGGCTTCAAACTGCCCGGACCCCTTGTCGTAGATGATGGAGACCTCCCGTACCCGTTCGTACTCCACGCCGGGGCGGTGGTGAATCCGAAAGCTGACTTGGCGGACGCCGTCCTCCCTACCCTTGCCCAAGGAAAGGGTCAACCGGTCCCCCTCCAGCTTGAACCCGCTTTGGACGTACTTGAGGGGGGAAAGGGTGGACTTGGGCCGGAACCGAGGAGCATGATGTTCCGTCCTCCCATTTTTCTTCAGGGCGAAGAAAGACCTATAGGCCTGGATGACCTCATCCCGGGTGAGCTGTACCGATAGGGAGTAGTACCCCTTGGCTCGTGGCAGCGTCTTTAGGGTCCGATTGAGGGTGGACCGGCGTAGGTCCACCTTGCCCTTCTCCTTCAGCTCCTGGCGCAGGTGCCACATGAGGCCGTTGTAGACCTTAGTGGCGCAAAACATGGCGTCACGCAAGATGCGTTCCGTCTCGGAGTCCGCGTGGATCTGCGCCTTAAGGGTTAGGAGAGGCATCGGTCTTTTGCTCCTGGATGTAGCGCTTGATGGTCTCTGAGCTGACATGCCCAGCGGTGCCGACGTAGTAGGAGGGGTTCCAAAGGTGGCCACCCCATAGCTGCTGCTTGAGATCGGGGAACGCTTTGAAAAGCCGCCGGGCACTTGCGCCCTTGAGAACCTTAGCTATCACCGCCGGACTGACGGCAGGGGGAGCGGAGAGGAAAAGGTGCACGTGATCCGGCATCACCTCCAGTCCGAGCAGTTCGTACCCGCGCTCTTGGGCAGACCGGAGGAGAATCTCCTTCAGTTCCTTATCTATCGGCGGTACCAGCACCTCCTTGCGGTGTTTGGTTGACCAGACAAAATGGTAATTGATCTCATAGACGGCGTTTGGCGTGGACTTCCATGCCTTTTTCTTCACATCATCATGGTAATACCAAACCCCAGGGGTTTGCGAGGGGGTCCGTGTATCCCCCCAATAAATTGGGGGGGATTACAGCCCCCTCGCACTCCCCCGGTACTTCTAAAATAGAAGCAGCAACCGTGCTGGAGCCCCTTCTCAGCACCCTGCTCCTCGCCCTCCTCTTCCT
>CAZRNR010000089.1:0-5307 GCA_964601505.1 uncultured bacterium
GATTAAAAATAAGGACTAAGTTTCTGTTAGCGGCTTTACCTTTTATCTTATCTTCATTATTGGGATATTTTGTTTATTTGGTTGGAGTCATAAAGGATATTAGCTTTACAAATAAAGAAGTCAAGGGTGCTGAAGCTGTAAAGATTATTTCAGAGTTCATCAAAAGAGTTCAGAGACACAGAGGATTAACCAGTATATACATTTCTTCCCAAGATTATAAAACTAAAGAGGATACAGAAAAGAACATAAGATCTATTCAAGAAGAAATAGAAGATATTTTGCAAAAGATAGATTTGAGCTTGAAAACTTTCCCTGAAACTTATCAAAATTGGTCCGTAATCAAAAAGATGTGGCCAGATATAAGAAACAAGGTCCTTACAATGTCTCCAGATGATGCTTTTGAGACACATACCGATTACATTTGGAAAATAATTCAGTTGGTATCAGATCTATCAGATGAATCTAATTTGAGGTTTGATCCCGAATTTGAAACATACTATTTGTGGTATATATCTTGCGAGGTTTTAATTGGTTATATTGAGATGATTGGGCAGGGGAGAGCATCACTTTCTGGTATAGCTGAAAAAGGGAAAATTTCACCTGATGATAAGCTCAAAGTATTTTATATCAACTCAGTTTTGTCCGATAGATGGAAAGATGTCAAGACAAAAACTGAAAGATTTTTAAGTAAGTTTTATAATGAAAATTTGAGGAATAAGTTTTTTGCTTTCGAGGAGAAACTTTTGCAGACTTTGAAGCTCATTGAAAACCATTTTATTAAATCCGAGGTAATAGATGTTCATTCTTCGGATGTATTTAAAAATTTCACATCTACAATTGATTCAGGATTTGATTTACTTGATATTATACTTACACAAACTATGCCTCAAGCTCTTAATAAGAGGTTGAATTCAGATTATTTCTGGTTATTTTTGGCATCAATTTCTTTTTGGGGAGCTTTTGGAGTGGCAATTTTGTTATATGTTTTGGTTTCAAGGAAGATGACTTTGAGGATAGATGCTATAAAAGAACAGTTCTTAAGAATGGCAAATGGTGGCCAAATAGCTGAGCTTCCAGTTGATTCCAATGACGAAATAGGAGAACTAGCAAAGAATTTTAATACTGTCAGAAGCACTCTGCTTTCAATAATAAAACTTCTTTCTGAAACGGTGGGTGTGATATTTAATGTTGTTTCAAGGACCAGGGAATCTTCTAGTGTTATTTACAAGGATATGGAGAAGGAAGGACAGATGATTTCTTCTCTATCAACCGCGAATGAGGAGCTTTCTGCTGTTTCTGCGGATATACTCAGGAATGTTCATTCAATTCTGCAGTTTAACCGGAAGATGGAAACTGAGAGCATGAACAGCAAAGAAGTTATATCTTCATCTTTATCAGGTATAATGAAGATGTCTGAGGATTTTTCAGGGATAATTTCACTTATGGATGGGATATTGGGTAAGGTAGGGGAGATAGATGTAGTTATAGATGTGATAGAGGATGTGGCGGACCAAACAAACTTGCTTGCATTGAATGCGGCCATAGAGGCAGCGAGAGTTGGTGAGGCTGGAAGGGGTTTTGCGGTGGTAGCGGAGGAAGTAAGAAAACTTGCACAAAGAACTCAACAAGAATCTAACTCTGTCAGGGCAAAAATGGAAGAGTTTAAAGGTATGATAAAAGATGCGGTAGATAGGGTAAATAGATTCAATTCATTTGTAAAGGGGTATTACGATGAGTCAAAGGAAGGAATAAAGAGAACAGATGAGATAATAAAGTATATATCGGAAGCAGCAAAGAATGTTTCAGCGGTAAGTTCCGCAATAGAGGAGCAGAATCAGAGTATTTCTGAGCTGGCAAAGAGCTCAGCGGAGATTTCTCAGATAGCGGAAAGAGTTAAAGAGCTTACAGGGCAGATGAACCAATCTATTTCTCATCTTTATGAATATGCCCAAAGACTTAAGGAGATAGTCGATAAGTTCAAATTTTGAATTATTTATTCTGTTTTATCGAAATCAAAGTTGGTATGAGTTTTAAGTTCAGAATCTAAAGCAGATTGTTTTACTTTTTTACAGAAATCTCATGAGTGTTAGCTCAAAAGCCCTGACAGCGGAGATCATTGAAGCTTGTAATACACTTTCTTTCAGATTGAGGTCCACAGATGCCTGAGCCATATCAATGTCTTGAATTTCAGACTGCCTTATTGTTTCTTCAGCTTTGACACTACTCAGCAGATCAAATCTCTTTTCCACAAAGCTTATATTCTCTCCAACTCTTGCTCTAAGGGAACTTACAAGCTCATATGTTTTCTCTATTTCAAGAACAGATGACCTTAAAAGATCTTGTGTGTTGCCTTCTTTTCTAAAGCGTAGTATATCTATCAAATCTTTAAGTGTTGTGAGAACTCCAGGAGCTCCAGTTCTTATGTCTCCGAATATATTTCTACCATCAGATGTTATTTCAATCATTGCTGAGTGAATCTCTATGGCCATACTTTTTTCATCTCCGTGATATTCCGGAATTCCATCTCCGCCAATTTCAGATATAAGTCCCATATTATCTTCGATTATTGAGAACTTGAATCCTGGATTTGTTGAGAAGATCCTGATTTTTCCATCAACTGAAGTTGATGCTAAAACGAGTCCTCCTCCTGCGGTATTTATTCTGTTTGCCAGATCGCCTACAGTATCGTTTCCGAAATATTGGACATCTGACGACAGAACCTGATTTCCAAGATCATCATAAACAACTATTTTGAATTTTCCTTCATTTATTTTCAAGACTTCATTTATCTTCCCAGATATTCCTTTTTTTGATTCCCAAAATTCCTGTTTTTCAACTTCGTTATCGTAGTATGGTTTTCTGTAAGATGTTCCGATATTAACAACTTTGCTTCCTCCAAATATAAACCTTCCTTTCACAGATGTATTTGCAAGTTCTGTTGCTTGGTTAAGTAGTTCCTCAACAGCTGAAGCTAATGCGCCGAATTCCTCAGAGGTAGATGAATCTATCCCTCTTTCTGCATGAAGTTTTGCTTTTGCAAGAATATCACTTAGCTTATCTAGTACATCCTCTTTCGCTTTCAGAAAATGCAACACCTCGTTTGCATCAGATATATCTCTTGCAATCTTTGTTATTCTGACATCTATTACTCTTGATAGGGAATAACCAGATGGACTATCTGATGGTCTTAAAACTTTTAAGCCAGATGATATTCTCTTTTGAAGTTCAAGAACAGAGATATGGTTTTTCGCGATGTCCTCTTTCCTCGTTTCAAAAACAAATCTTGTTGGAACTCTCATTTTATCTTACCTCCTTTATTACCCGCCTCCTGTTAAACCTAAAATTGTTATCAGCATTTCGTCAGCAATTCTGACAACTCTAGCGGAAGCCTCAAAAGCTCTTTGGAACTGTATTGTTCTTACAAATTCCTCATCTAAAGAAACTCCAGATCTCTGCTGTATTTCTCTTTCAAGAGTATCAACCGCAAGCTTTCTGGCTGAAAATTCAATATTCACGAAGTTGAATGAATTTGCTATTTCATTCTGTATATCAATGTATATATCGCTAAGAGTTCTTACACCATCAACTTTTTGTGTTCTAAGTTGAGCAATTTGAAGGGCAATATCGTTTGAGAAAGGTGAAGCTGGATCAGATGATGAACTGACTATTTTCGGATCTTCTTTGAATATACTCTCGACATCTATCTTGAATACATTTTCTCCTACAATTAGTGTATCTATACCAAGTGAGACCGCTAATCCTCCAGTATCGTTAAATATATCAAATCTGAAACCATTTTGTGCTTCAAGCTTTAGCCTGTTATCTGGAGTTATAAAAGCATTGAGGTAGCCATTATTTCCGATTGCTCCATTTATAAGTGATGCGATGTTGGCTATTCCATCAACATCGGGATCATAATTTATTGTGAATATGGTTACAAGATTTCCAGACTCGTCGTATATGGCAAAGGATACCTGACCAGCATTTGCATTGTATGGGAGCGAAGCAGAATTTATTGGAGTGAAAGAATCAGAAGCAGAATAGGTTGATGTTGCAGTCTTTATATGAGAAGCACCAACTCCTTTTGCGTGTATCGAACCTATAAGCTGAACTATTTGCCTTGCCAAAGCGTTGAGCTTTAAAATTGTATCTGGTAAGACTTTATCTCTTATTTTTATTGTCCCACCTAAAGCACCACTTGTTATAAACGGAGTTATATTCCATATATGTCCCTTACCATCAACATAGTTTATTTTGTATAGAGCATCTGAATCCTCTACAACTTTGGATTGATTGCTCAAATCAACCTCAACCTGAAGAGAGAAATTTCTGTCTCTATCAACAAGAACATGCCCCCCGCCCTTGAGATAAACATTTATCATGCCGTTTTCTGTTTCAAATGTGTTTATATCTACAATCTCGGAAAGTTTTCTTATGAGTAGATCTCTTTTGTCTTTAAGTTCATTTGGATTCTCTTTAGCAGCCTCAAATTCTGCTATTTTCTTGTTCAGAAGAGCTATGTCCTTCACTATTGAGTTGATCTCGCTGATATATTGCGATATTGCCCTATTAGAGTCAATACGAATTGCAGCTAAGTTTTCTGCTGTTTCTCTTAATCTGAAAGTGAATTGTTGAGCTTTTAGGACTACATTTTGTCTTAATGCAGGTGCTTCGGGGTTAGTGGATAACTCCTCAAAAGAGTTCAAAAATTCATCAAGCTCACTTAGCAATCCAGAACCTTCATTATCGGAGAATAATGACTCTATCCTTTCAAGCAATCCTTTTTGAGCTTCAAAATCTTTTAAGTTTTGAGATTCAAAATGCATTCTTCTTTCAAGAAATATGAATCTTTCTCTCTTAGCTCCTTCAAAAAGAACACCAACTTGACTTGGAGATAGAGGTGAAAGCAGGGGAGTTTGCCTTGTGTATCCTTCCGTTTCTGCATTGTTTATATTTCTTGAAACTATATCAAGGGCAGAGCGGGAAGCAAATAAACCATTCTTACCTCCAAGAAGAATTTCCCTTATCGTTGCCACTTCTTCTTTTATAAATCGGAATAATGCTTGTTTTTTTTATCAAAATTTTATTCTGATTAAACGAATGGAGAACTTCATTACATTTCCTTCATTTAGTCATGTGAGTTTATGTGTCAATTGATTTGAGTTGAATGCTTTGTAAAAAAAATAAAAGAAAAGAATTTCTTGTTTATTTGTTAAAGGATTATTTTAAAATTTAAAAGTTATATAATCCCTTTGCTCTGTTGCAATCATATTCAAAATACTATGCATTTTACTTTTCATACCTTAG
>CAZRNR010000090.1:0-4922 GCA_964601505.1 uncultured bacterium
TAGCTTCCCTGATTCTTCTTGGACTTTTTCTCAGAACGTACGATGTGGTTTATTTTCAAGTCGTTAAATCTGATCAACCTGTTTTCGGGTGGATTGAGTTTGTCGTGATAGCTGGTTTTATCTCTCTCACATATATAGTGTCTAAATTCTACTTGTACAAAGTCAGTGCTTTCCCAATATATGAATCTCAAAACTTCTGAAGGTGTCTATTGTAGCTTACCAAGTTTCAAATTTTTGATACATTTTCATAACTGTTCAAAAGCTGAAAACCTTTTAGATACACTAACTTCTAATCCTTAAAAGTGCCTATTTTACAAAGAAAGGATTGCCAAAAACTGATTAAATTTACAAAGAATTTTTTGATTTCAAGTAAATTAAACCTTCTTGGAGGTGTTCTAATAAGGGTACCCCCATAAGAATCTTGTAAAATAAACAAGATCTGAAATCAAAAAATCCAGTATCTATGATGTTTCACTATTTGGGAAGTTATGTTGATCTTGTAATAGGAACAAAAGGAGGGAAGAATAAGCTTTTGCTTAATTATGAACACCCCTCAATTAATTATATATTGCTTTGTTACGAGGCTCTTGAGATTCTGAAATTGTAAATAGCTTGGAATTTTTTATAACAATACAATTTATAGATAATCAGATGAGATTATATAGAGATCTTTTTAGATTAGAGAATATAAGGAGGTATAGTTTTGAACTGACACTGATTAAAGAGATTATAGAGATACTTGTTAGATATCCTTATATATTAAAGATTGAAGGTCATCTTGGACTAAGAGAGGGAGCTTTTCTTTTTAGATGCGCATCGCGTATCTCAGAAAATGGAGTTGCTGTTGAGATAGGTTCGTTTAAAGGTAGATCAACAATGTTCATAGCCACGGGTTTGAAGAAGATCCCCGGATCGAAACTTTTTGCTATTGATACATTTGAAGGTTCTGAGATGCCAGATTGGGCAAGGGGTGATAGTAAAGATATATTTTCGGAGTTTCTCAAAAACACGGAAAAACTAAAAGATGTTATTGTCCCGATAAAGGGAAGATCTCAGGATGTAGTAAAGAATTGGGATAAGGAAATAGACTTTTTGTGGATTGATGGAGATCATTCATACGAGGGATGTTATACCGATATAATAAACTGGGTACCTTTTGTGAAAATTGGAGGAATTGTTGCCTTCCATGATTATCCTAACGCTTCTGGAGTTAACAAGGCAGTAAATGAAATATTCAAAAGGAAATTCGAAGGATCAGAAAATGGGAGAGTTTGTCTAATATATTGGGCTAAAAAAGGTAATCAAAAATAAGAAAGAACTGTGAATTTTGAAGGCTGAAGAACTTTGAGATAAATTTGTCAGAAAATTGTCTCTAGGAATGCTTTTGCTATTTTGCTTCTTTCGAGTTTGTTTCTCCAAAAATTTGCTATTTTTTCTGGGTTATATTTCCCCATGTCCCACTTTATTGTTTCTATCAAGAGAGAGGATAACAAAGCATTTTTGGAAAAATCTGAAGCCAAAGTACCAAATTCGCCTCCGTGTGAAAAAAAATAAAAGCTTTCAATTGGAGTTCCAGTAAAAGAGCAACCTAAACATAGAGATTCAGCTATAGATAGATTGAAGCTTTCAAATATTGATGGAGAAAAAGAAATTTGCGCTTCAGCCATAAGCTCGATGAGTTTCTTGTGTGGTTCGTAACCTAAAACTTTAACTCTTTCTTCGGATTCCTGTAATTTGCTATGAATTAAATCATTTTGGCCAACTATTTTGACCTCATAATCTTTCCTTATTTTAGTGAATTGCTCAATAACATCTATCATAACAAAAGAGTTTTTTTGTTCATATGCATTCCAGTTTGCAACAGTTATTATCAATCTCTTCTTCTCTTTCAAGGGGTAATTCATCACATCCTCAGCAACAGGTGAGGGAATAAAAGATAATTTTTTTATAAGTTCGAAATTTCCAGACTCCGTTAGAATGTAAGCTAGGTTTGATAAGGCAGAAGGCGATTCTAAAACTATAGCATCTGCTAGATCTATTTGCTCTATTAATTTTGTTAATCTTTTCCTATGAACTATTATTCCTTTTGCTATTCTTAAAACGTTTTTTATAGCTAGTTTGTGTGGTTTGACTTTTATCATATACCATATACGTGGAGGAACTGGAAAAGTTATTCTTCCATCTGTATCACCCTTTACTACTATTGGTATGCTTAGATCTTTGACCGTCTTTATGAATGTATTATATTTGGGAGAAAGCCATGTTAGAGCAATAACGAGATCGTAATCTTTCCATAGTTTTTCATTGATTTTCTCTGATATAATTTTAATTCCAAATGGAGGTTTGTAGCTATCAAGTTCTTTTTTATAGTATGTTATAAGATCTACATCAATCCCTAAATCAAGGAAACCGAATATGATTTGACCCACTTCTTTATTCTCGTGAACCGATGGTCTAAATCTTTCAAAGTAAACCGCTATTCTCTTTACCCTTCGAGAATCTTTGTTCATAATCGTATAGTTCGCAGTCTTATTCTTATTTTCTAAAGATAATGATGATAATTTTAAATTCTGTTCCAACAAATTTTTATCTTCTGTTCATTCGTTCTGTCTTTTATAAATCTAAAAAATAGATCTATAAATTCTTCCCTGCTCTCAAATTCCCTCAAAGGAAACTTTCTAAAAAAACTCCATTCAGATTCCACTAGGTTTAACCATGGTTGAACTCTTTGTTAGATAAAACCACATAATTTGTATCCCTGTTGCCTCTCCAACCTTATTCTCTTGTGCCTTTTTATGATATGAAGAATTATCCATAACAAGTATCATCCCTTTTATAACCTCTTCTTTTGTATTCCAATGCTAAAACAGATACAAACTCTGTAAATTTCTCATTGTTCCAATATCCCTCTCTAGCCATTCCAACTTCCATCTTTATCCTCTGAAAGAAAAATAACTCCTTTTGTCTCTTGTCTCCTTTCATGCTTCAAAATCCTCTCTTCCTTCCATTTCTCACCTCCATACTCTTTCACAGATTTTATACCCTCATCAACATATAAGAAAGCTATGTCATTAGGAATACTCTCTTTTAGCTCTGATAAAATTTGCTTTTTTGTTGATAGTCAAGAGATTTTATCCATGCCTTTGACTTTTTGAATATCATATCTTCTTTTTGAAATATCCTTCTTATAGTCTCATGAGAGACACAAATTCCATATTCTTTTTGTAGGACTTGAGAAAGTCTCCTTGTAGTCCATCTTGAAAAGGGAAGCCTAAATCTTCAGGATTTGCAATCTTTATGATTATTTCTTTTTCTTCTTCTTTTAATTTTTCCCTCTTCCTCTTGACTTTGGTTCAGGAACACGCAAAGTTCTTCTATAAGCAAAGATCTACCCTTTTATAGTTGAGATAGAAACATTGATCCAAAGAGAGATAAGAAGGCAAGGGACATAAAGGTTAGAAAGGGGGATAGAAATTGCTATTTTTGCTTTTCTAATTCGCTGTGTTATAATTTTTAAAAGTTCAAATATATTTAGTGTATTCATAAATAATCACCTCCTTTTTTTGTATTCATAAAGAATAACCTTCCTTTTTAAATTGACAATTATGAAAGAAGTGGGACGATTATACAATTTATATGAAATAATTGACAATATTTGGTATAGAATTTCTTGACAAAGTACTTAATTTTTTCTCCTTCTCTTCTTTCTTTCTTTTATGTATGATTGCTTCTTCTGGCCACACTAAGCTTTTATCACCATATAATACATCTTGAGTCTTACCGATGGGCCGTATTAGCTTTTCAACATCTTTCCAAACCTGTTTAAATCTTCTTAGGTACTCTTGAAGGGATTTTTTTCAACCAGATTTTTCTGCTATATTTGGGTTTTCCTAAAGGAACCTATGCAAAGCTTGTAATACCCTTGGATATACAAAGGACGAAGAAAGAGATGAAGGAAGGAATAGAATAATAGAAAGGCTTCCCTGACTTTTTATCCTTTTGTAAGATTTGCCAATTTTTTTCTATATGAACACTAATATTTTATCAAGGGTGTTCATAATTTTATTACCTCCTCTGGCTTGATTTTTATAAAAAATTAATCAATGATAGGAGCAAGAAGAGGTAAGAAAAAACTTTTGCTTAATTATGAACACCTCTCATTTTAAATTTGAATTTCTTCTAACATTCAAATTCTTGAGCAAATGAAGGAAATACCCCTTTTGGATATTCAATTTTACTTTTCCAGCCAAGCCAATATTTTGGTGCAAAAACTATATCTCTCTTCTTCATAAAATATGCACCCCACCAAGAAAAACTACTTGGAGATAAAATACCACCTTCGCACAGGCTCATTATAGACATATCAACTCCTGGATGATTTTTTGATATAACTTTGTTACTAATTCCAGAAAATAAATTTTCTGCCTCATTCGGCTCATCTGTAAGTATTATGAAAAAGCAGTTTTTTCTGTTTTCTTCAAACCACTTTATAAGACTTTTGTAATATGACAACGGAGGAACTACATCTTTGCCGAAGATCTTGAAATTTTTGTAATCCCCTGACCTGAAATGCACAAACACTTTGTAAGAATCTCTTGGCATTCTGTTTTCTATAAACCTATATGCTTCATGCATAAATCTTTCCTTGATTTTTATTTTCAGTAGATCTGGTGAAAAGAATCTTTCACTTTGAAAGAATCCAGGTTTGACAAAAATAAATTTTTTTATCAAACCAGTTTTCAGTTTCCATGTTTCATCAATTTTTTCATCTGTTTCCCTGCTTCCCTCTTCAACCTCGTGTTCTATACATGATATCAAGCCTTTATCTGAAAGCGAATCAAGAAAATCTCCCATTCTGTAGAATCTGTAGTTATACCACCAGTAAATTGCTCTAAATCTTTTTTTGTCTTTTATAGGATAAA
>CAZRNR010000091.1:0-4563 GCA_964601505.1 uncultured bacterium
AATATAGGAGAAGAGGCTACAAAGTTCTTAATTGATAACACCATAGGATGCGCCCTTGATATAGCTAATAATTGGGTTAACAAGTTTGAAGGGATAACAGGATGCGAAAAATTTGGATTGAAGTTCGTACAGGATAAATTGAAAAGTGTGATAGAATTTGGGATAGATTTAAACAAAGGAGAAGCTGATATTGGAGGATTCTTTACAAACCAAGTATTTGGGACAATTTTTAACACACTCACAAGCGATGACTTCAAAGAATGTATCGGAAATGTGGTAGAAAGCACAGCAAAATCAGCTGATATATGCTTCTTCTCTTTTGTAAAAGATCCAAAAGGAATTACTATCAAAATTAGCAGCGGTGCGGGGTCTATTCTATTTGCTCTACAGGCTTTTGGAGTACTTGCTGGAGAAGCAATGCAAGCCTGGGGAGAACATGGAGAATGGAAATCTGCAAAAGCTTGGGAACAAGTTCAACCAGGTTTTGACAAATTTCTCAGACATTATGGACAATTTCTCAGAAAATTGAAAGAAGGTGCTCCGGAGTTTTATGAAAAATGTAAAGATATACTTGAGAGAGATTGTGCTTATTTCAAACCTAAGAAAGCTCCAAGATTATCAATAAGACAAGAAGAATTTCAAGATGATGTAACAAAAATCTTGATTGAAGCTTTTCTTTCTTTTATAGAACTAAAGAGTATTTCAGACAAGATAGTTCTCGGAGGAGATGAGATTATAAACAAATGGTCAGTAAGATGTCAGGAAACAGCTGAAGGATTTGTTTGTGAAAATTCTCCAAAAATTATGAACTGTTCTGAAAGAACCTTCTCCAAAAACATAACAGCATTGTATTGTACAGAAACGGAAAAAGAATCAAAATATGAGTTTAACCCAAGAGTCAAAAGCTCTTTTGCCTTTACCGATATTCCAGTAGAAAAAAGAGGAGGTGAAACCCTTTCAAAAGTGATTGTGCGTATAGGTGGTGCAACCATAATCCCAACAATCTCAGACATAGGAGTAAATTGGTCAAAAATTGGTTCTCCTGTTCTCAGCTCAACAGCTCACAAAATAGATTCATGGTTTTATGTTCCTGAAAATGTAAAAAGAAACCCATCAAGGTATATAGGAAAAATAAAACTCCCTATTAAATCATGCGATGTAAAAGGAAGAGCGGTTGATAAACAAAACAATCCAATTAAAGATTTATCAGTTTGGATTTCAGGATACTACACAGAAACAGATGAAAACGGTAGATTCTTGTTGAAATTTCTCGCTTACAGCAAACAAGCGTTAGATATCTTTATAGGAAGCAAAAAAATAGTATTAGAACTAAATGACTCATGCTCCATAGATCTTGGCAATATAGCTATAAACATTCCACCAGTAATAACGGAAATATCTATACCCAGCGAAGTAAATAAGGGAGATAATATAAACCTATCTGTATCTGCCAATGATCCAGACAGTAAGAACTTGACTTATGAATGGTATCATGAAAGCAAACTAATAGGCGAAGGGAATAATATAAAATATAGTTTCAAAAAATCAGGATATGTATGCATATCGGTTAAAGATGAAGAGAATACCGTATCAGATTGTCGTTATGTTGGAACAAAAGGTCTTCCTCCAAAATTATCTATAGATTTTCCAGATGAAATAGAGGAAGAGAAATACTACACGGTGAAATTATCAATATCAGATCCCGATTCCGAACAAGATGAACTTATATCTTTCAGTTATATCCGCTTCAAAGATTCATATTTTATGTACAGTATATCACAAGCTTACAGCCCATCTCCTATAATTTATTTCTATAATATAACGAGCGATATATTTGCTTCTATATACTCGTCAGTCTGTGATGAATCATACAATTGCGTATTCGTAGAAAAACCCATAAAAGTGAAAAATGTTCCCGTATATCCATTAGTGAAATTAATTTCAAGCAAAACAAAATTCAGAGTTGGTGAATCAATAGAATTTCGTGCAGATTCTCGAAATGCAGTAGAATTCATTTGGGATTTTGGCGATGGAGAGAAAAAATTAACATCTGTTCCGTATGTTCAAAAAGTTTTTCAAAGTTCAGGAAAATACAATGTTTCAGTTGAAGCAAAAAGCAAAGATGGTATCACAGCAAGGGATAACCTTACAGTAGAAATAGGAGAAGCCCCGAAGATAAAGGGATTTTCCGTCTCAACTACCTCTGGATTTAAGCCACTTTCTATATCTCTATCTGTTCAATCTGAAAATGCAGACTACTTTATTTGGGACTTTGGAGATGGTTCCGGTTCAATATCTCAATCTTCAATAACATCTCATACATACTACTCTATTGGATATAAAAGAGTTAAAGTTACAGCTTACAACAGTTATAGTAATATATCATCGGATATTGCTTTGATACTGGTAAATAACAGACCTCCTCAAATAACATCCTTCAGTGCTTCTGCCACATCTGGAAATGTTCCTTTAAATGTATCATTCTCGGTTAGCGCAACAGATGAATCTGGTATATCAAAATATGTTTTCACATTCGGGGACGGATATCAAAGGATTCTCACTTCATCTGAATTCTCTGTTTCTATCTCGCACAACTACAACACTGCAGGGAACTTTAAAGCTTCCGTTACAGTTTATGACAATGATGGAGACTATGATACAAGAAGTGTAAATATACAAATTCAATCTGCTCCCGCATGCGATACACCATCTGTATCACTTTACGCAAATCCATCATCTGGAAATAGCCCACTAAATGTTACTCTCACAGCATCGGCTTCATCAGCTTACCCAATATCTGAATACAGATGGGACTTCAATAACGACGGAGTTATAGATACAACATCTACAAACCCTACAACAAACTATACATTCTACACATCAGAAACTGTAAAAGTTCAAGCAGTAAATAGCTGTGGAAACTATGGATACGCTACAACGCATATAACTATAACAAGCCAGGGCTATTCATCTGATTTCTTCACTCCAATAACCTCGTGCATATTATCACCAGACATAATAAATGATAACTCATTCGCTATAGGGGACTTTAACAATGATGGTAAAATGGATATGGTTGTTAGCATATATACCGGCATGGGATATAGCTACTTCCAAATACTTACAGGTAACGGGGATGGAACATTTCAGAACGGGATATCTTATAATTCTGGGCTTGAAAATGCCCCCTTAGTTTTTTCCGTGGCAGATATAAACTCTGATGGGGCTCTTGACATAATAACAGCTCTCGCTTTTACATCATCTTACATAAAAGTTTTTAGAAATATAAATGGAACATTCTCCCAATCAGTTTCAGTCCCTATCCCTTCAACATGTTACTTGTTCTATCTTTCCGCCTTTACAGATTTCAATTCAGATGGGAAAATAGACCTGTTTTTAGGATGCTCTGACACAACCAATACCTCAGCATATATCGCTTATGGTGATGGAACAAGCTTCCCGAACTTTATATCTATTCCTGGAGTTCCTGGATGGACGCCCGATGCTGTAATAGCTGATTTTAATCAGGACGGCAAATCAGATATAGCCGGTGTTGAAGCAGATAACGGTTACATTTACGTTGCCATAAATACAGGAGCAGGATTTAACATATCTTTTACAACACCTATAACCATGGCCGATAGGATTGAAGCAGGTGACTTCAACCAGGATGGTAAGCCAGATATTCTTGTATATGGAGGATATGTCACATCTCAAACCAATAGCCTTCTTTATCTTTATGTAAATAATTCCTCAGGTTCTACCATAGACTTTCAATTTTCTGCCACAGCCAGTGCTTTTATAAGTAGTGCAGCAACTGGGCGAGAAGTCAAGGTAGCAGAGCTCAATAACGATGGAAAACCAGATTATGTATATACAGTTTATTCCCAATTTACCACATACATCAATCTAAGTCTTTCTATAATAGACTTTCCTTATCCAGCCTCAAGTTACTTTTCCTCCATAAATTCTGGTTTTATAGGTACAAACTCAAGTCCCAATATAGAAGTAGCTGATTTCACATCAGATGGTTTTGATGATGTTGTTTTGATACACGAAAATGGTTGCGTAGTAGTGTTCAAGCGAAAGACTTACTCTCCAGCTCCTTCAATCCATAAAGCAAGAGAAACAGTTTCAAAAGAATACGGATGCTCTGCATTCCAGATAATTTTAGCTTCAGCACCAATAATAGCTTTTGCATCTATCAGAAGAAGGCTAAAAAATAGGAATAAAAAGAATAGAATAACATGATAGTTCAGTTGACTTGTATTTTTGCTTTAAACCGTCAAAAAATCGCCTAATCAATGGGTTATATTTCTAACCAAGTTTTTCTGTTAAATGATATGTTTTTATTATATGAAAATCCATTGCAAGATTAAATTTCGTCGTTATGTCAAAAATAAAAAATAATCTTTAGCATAAAAACACAACGAATTATGAGTATTTTTTAAGGAGATCATCAACTTCTCCTTGTAGTTTTCTGACTATTTCAGCTGACTTTTTAAGAGCTGTAAGTTCTTCCTCTTTCAACTGGAATTCATATACTTTCTCTGCTCCGTTCTT
>CAZRNR010000092.1:0-4450 GCA_964601505.1 uncultured bacterium
GAAAAATAAGACAACTTGGAGAGGAAACCGATAGAAAAATAAGACAACTTGGAGAGGAAACCGATAGAAAAATAAGACAGATTAGTGAGGAGTTGAGAAAAAGGATAGGAGATCTGACAGATGCTCAAGGACTCTTCTGGGAATCTGCTTCTGAAAATGGTGTCAAAAAATTCCTTGAAGATAGAGAATATCAGATAAAAAGGATATTAAGGCATGTTGAAGCCAAGACTTCAAGAGGTGAGGAAGGGGAGTTTGACATCATATTTGAGGCTCAAAAAAATGGAGAGGAGGAAATATTTATAGTTGAAGTCAAATCAACTGCTCATGCGGGTTATATAAATGAGTTTATTGAGAAGTTAAGGTCTATTTTTGATTTCTTTCCTGAATTCAGGGGTAAAAAAATCTGGGGAGTTTTTTCCTCAGGTAGGTATGGAGATGGAACTGAAAGATATGCTATAAAAAATGGGCTCATCACATTTGGAATATCAGGAGATGTTGTAATCCTACTCAATCCACAAAATCAAATAAAACCTTTCTTCAACTGACATCCAAATTCATAGTTTCTATCATAGCACCTTTCTGAAATTTTCATTAACTATGAAGTATCCCTTCAAAGTAGGTTCCATGATCTCATATTATTTTTGGTTGGAGATATGAATCTTTACAATGTAATGAGACAGTAGTAACTCACTGCGGAATTAGTTCCAAAATCCTAACCGGCCTGATCAATAAAAATCAAAATAAAATCCGATTTATATATTTTTTATTTAATTAATTTTGAATACAAATAATACGATTAGCTATGCTAAATATATATAGAAAAAATATCTAAAGTTATGGAAAAAGAAATAAGAAAGTTTAATAATTTAATTGCTGTAATGTTCAAAATGTTCAAAAAGACAGGAGTGTTTATAGTCTTACTCATATCAACGCAGGAGGTTTTCGCGATATCATTATTTGATTTCAAAGAAAGTGCAAATCCCTTTCCCCTAGAGTTTCGTGAGATAATAGGATTTTCATATGTCGGATTCTCATCGGCATCGGAAAAAAACGATTATAAAAAACATTCACTCTTCAGAGTATTTGGTGTTGTTGGAGCAAATTCAGGAATATACTCAAAAGAAGTAAAATACCAATACATCAGGAAATTTTTTCAGACCATAGACATAAGAGTCAAAACAATTGGTAGCACTCTCCAGACAGAATACCTGAATAAGTATCCATCTGAAGACAAACTCTTTCTTTACTCATTTCACATAGCTCCGAAATTCCTGATTCTTTATGGAGATAATATAGTATTAGGCTTTTCCCCAGAATTTGGATTTACCAGGAGTCTCTTTCTCATAAATCATTCATATTCAATATTTGGTTATCAAAAATTCAGACTGAAAAACATATCAGAAAAAATAAAAAATCTTCCATTAATAGTTGTCCCCACTTTTACACTTAACCTTGATAGAAGCTCTTCGAACAATGCAATAGATGAGATATTTAGAACACCGAGCAGTGTAATATTTTCTGTTCTTTCGTCAGTAGAGTATAGCTTCGGCGGTATTTTAAAAACAGCAGGAGGATTAAGGATAACGGGAAGATACTTTTTTGATGGAAAGACAGGGGTTTCACTTTCTCCTGTGATAAAGGCAAGTCCCATAGATTGGCTTGTGATAAGTGCTGGAGTTGAAATATCACTCGGTTCAAAGAGTTTTGGGGTAAATTATCCTATGCCCTACTTCATATATTTTGGCACACACATAATCGGCGGTATGAAAAAAGGAGTAAATCTTATAAAGATATATGGGAAAGTAGTTGATGAAAATAAAAATCCCATAGAAGGTGCTGTCGTATATGAGGAAGAAGGATATGGAACTATATCACAAAAAGACGGTCTATTTATACTGCAAATACCTGAAGAAAAAGAAAATCTAAAAATTGTGGCATCAAAAGAGGGATTCAATCCAACATCCGCTATATTACCAAAGGGAGACATAGTAATACAACTCACAAGCAAACCACAGATAAAGCACAAAGTAAAAATATTTGGAAAAATAATCGATGAAGAGGAAAACGGCCTTCCCGGACAGATATTCGTGTATGAATCCCAAAAAATGTTTGAAATATCTCCGAATGGTGAATTTTCATTTGAGACAACAGCAGGAAGATATTCGTTGATTATCTCTTCTGAAGGATTCTATTCAAGACAAATAGATGTAGAAGTCAGAGAAGGCGAGAATCTACAGATCCTTGCAGTTCTACCAAAAATAAAAGGAGGAATAAGCATACTTGAATTTTCAGAGGGAGAAAACATATATTTCAATATACCAAGAGTAAAATTTGATAGATTAACTGGAAGAATATTTAAGGAATCATATGGCTCACTTGATGCCTTTGCAGAATATCTCAAGAGAAATACAGATTTGAAAATATCAATTGAGACATATGTAGATAGGTCAAATAATCCGGAGCTTGATAAAAATATCACAAAAATAGCTGCTGAGGAAATAAAGGGATACCTTATTGCAAAAGGTATAAAAGAAGATAGAATAACCGCGGAAGGGAAAGGTTCAGAAATACAAGTCGCTCCAAACAATACACCTGAAAATAGAGAAAGAAACAGAAGAGTTATTATCAAAAAAATAACCGGTTTAGAGTTGCAAGAACCCCCAAAAACTGAACCCATTCCCAAAACTGAAGAAAATCAGGAACTCGGTAAAGAAAAAACAGATCAGAAATCTCCTCAACTTGAAACAGATCCTAAAATTCAAATAAAAGAAGAAAAAATAAAAGAAGAACCATCTGGAGAAGAAACTAAAACAGAAGAGATTCCTAAAACTAATCCTAAGGAAAATCAGGACAAACAAGAAGATAAACCTGAAACCGAACAACAAAAAATAGAGCAACCAGATGGAAACGGAGGTGGAAAACCGTGAGGAGAGTTAGCATCTTTTTTTACCTGCTTGGGATATTAATTCCATCAGGGTGTATTGTCAAAGGCAAAGAAGGTGAATTCACATTCAAAGTCAGGATCGTAATACCTCAAGAAGATTTGGAAAAACTAAAAAGGTCAAATATTTCTCTGAATGTTGTAGTTCTTGAAAGGGATTTCTCAGCAACGCAAGAAAACAAAAACGAAATATTAGAGCAGATGAGATCTGGTGAGGAAGGTGGAGAAAAGTTCATGGAGAGGATAACTTTCTCTCTTATTGATTTAGAACAGGCAAAAAAATGTGAGAAAACATATGTTTGGGAGAATGAAGGAGAAATAAAATGCGAGAGTATAAAGCTCATAGAACAAATAGCAAAATACGATGATCTTGAAAAGACGAAAGATGGATTATATTACAGGGACATATCAATGAAATCAGATAGGGAGAAAAAGTATACCGTACAAATATATGCGGAAGATGCGGGGAAATTTATAAAAGCCTTCTCAAGGAATTTCTATTATGTTCCACAAATGACAGCTTGGCTAAAAATTGAAGTAAAACCAGAAGCATTCTATCCAGATTTAGATAATGACGGGTTTCCATCTGATACTACTATATACAGGATAAACGAGCTACCCGGATATATCACTGCAACCACATCTACCATTTTTGATTGCGATGATACAGATCCCAATATCAATCCGGGAGCTCAAGAAATCTGCGAAGATGGCAAAGACAATAACTGCGATGGGATTGATAACAAATTTCTCTTTGAAGACAAAGATAAAGATGGATATGCAGGTTCCATAACACCAGTATGTGATACAAATGAAAATCTAAAACCTTTGAATCTAATTTTAGGATTCGGCGATTGCGACGATAGCGATCCAAATATCAACCCAGGAGCCTTACCGAATTGCACAAACTCCAAAGATAATAATTGCGACGGCAATATAGAATCATTTGCATACATAGATGCAGATGGAGACAACTACTCTCCAAACAGTGTTTCCTACTGTCTTGATATCATAACAAAGGGATATGTGGAAGCAATGACAACACTAGGAACAAACGATTGCGACGATTCAAATCCATCAGCTCATCCGGGCAACATTGAAATATGCGATGGGATAGATAACAACTGCAATGGTCAGGTAGATGAAGAAGTTAAACTAACATTTTATAAAGATCAAGATGGAGATGGATTTGGTAGTCCATCACAAACGACACAAGCATGCAATCAAATAACAGGATATGTTTCCAACTCTTTAGATTGCGATGATTCAAATCCTGCGGTAAAACCAAATGCTATTGAAGTTATTAATGGTATAGATGATAACTGCAACGGACAAATAGACGAAGGTGGAGGAATTCCGACATTTTACAGAGATCAGGACGGAGATGGTTTTGGGAATCCTTCTGCTGCAACTCAAGCAGCCTCACAACCCCCCGGTTATGTATCTAACCCATTAGATTGCGATGATTCAAATCCATCAATAAATCCAAACACTGTATGGTATAAGGAC
>CAZRNR010000093.1:0-4442 GCA_964601505.1 uncultured bacterium
CTTACCGATTAGTAGTTCATGGGAAAGTTTTGTATTTTCCCCTTTTAATTTATTTTGGTAGATTTTTGAAGTGATTTTATATCTGTTGTGTCTCTGCTCCATTATCCCATTCATATTAGACTTTGGTAAAATTCATATATATGAGAATTTTTTTTGTTTTTGCTTTTTTCCTATTTCCTCTGATGCTCTTTGAACATGTAAATGCTGATAAAAATGAAGTGAAGAGCACGAAAGTTAATGAGAAGGTAGAAAATCCAGAAAATCCTGTAAAGCCTGTTGCTCCATCTCCTCCAATTCCACCCATAACAATTGAAGTTGGCAAGGGAAGAGAAGGATTTTTAAATACAATAAGAATAGTCATACTTTTGACTATTTTAACTCTTGTTCCGTCTCTTCTTATTATGATAACATCATTTACGAGAATAGTGATTGTTTTATTTTTGTTTAGGCAAGCCTTGGGAGTTGTTCAAGTTCCACCAAATCAAGTTCTAATAGGGCTTGCACTTTTTCTTACTATTTTCATAATGAGGCCAGCTCTTGACAAGTTTTATAATGAGGCGTTTGTTCCTTATTCGGATGGAAAAATAGATGAAAAAGTTTTCTTAAATAAAGCGTTTGATCCATTTAAAAAATTTATGCTCAGTCAAGTCGGTGAAAAAGAACTAGATCTCTTTGTAAAAATTGGTGGGAAACCACGTCCATCTACTCCATCTGACATAACAGCTGATGTTCTCATACCGGCTTTTATACTCACTGAACTCAAAAAAGGATTCGAAATAGGTTTTATTGTTTATATACCTTTCGTTATGATTGATTTCGTTATATCGTCAATACTTATGGCTATGGGAATGATAATGGTGCCCCCCATACTTATTTCTGTCCCTTTCAAACTTATAATATTTGTGCTTTCAGATGGGTGGATACTTCTGACACAATCTCTCGTAGGAAGTTTTTCTCCTTGAGATTTTTCCCGAATGTTTCTTTTTCTTCAAACTTTGAGTTTTGGAGCATAATTTGATTGTCGAATAAGATCTTGGGAACATAATTTATCCTTATTACCATATTTTTCCTTCGCCTTTTAGATATTTTGATATTATATCATATGCTTCTTCATCTGACATTTGTATTGGCGGATGTTTCATTGTAAAAGCTGATACGACATAGACCGGTCCGCTTATACCTTCTTCGCGAGCAAGTTTTGCAAATCTTATAGCATCTACTACAATTGCTGCTGAATTGGGTGAATCTTCAACCTTAAGTTTTACATCTATCTCTATGTTTGCTCCTCCAAAACCTTTCCCTTCCATCCTTATATAGCATATTTTTGTATCGTTTAAGAATGGAACATAATCAGATGGACCAATATGAACTGACTCAAAAATTCTTTCATTTTTCATATCGTTCCCCAAAACTGATGTTACAGCTTCTGTTTTTGATATTTTTTTAGATTTGAGTCTTGATCTATCTAACATATTCAGAAAATCCGTATTACCTCCAAAGTTCAGTTGATAGGTTCTTTCAAATCTTACTCCTCTCATTTTGAAGAGTTTTGCGATTGCTCTGTGTAATATTGTGGCACCAAGCTGAGATTTAACATCGTCCCCTATTGCTGGAAGACCAGCAGCCTTGAACTTTTCTGCATATGTTTTGTCTGAAACTATGAAAACAGGTATGCAGTTTATAAATGCTACACCTGCCTCAATTGCCGCATCTGCATAAAATCTTGATGCTCTCTCTGAACCAACTGGTAGAAAATTTACAAGGATTTCCGCTCCAGATTCTTTCAAAACCTTTACTACATCAACCTGCTTTTTATCTGAAATAATAAAGCTCCTATTCCTTGGATAGTGTTTCATGTGTTCAGCAACTCCATCAAGAACAGGTCCCATCATAACCTCAACTTCTCCATCCTTTATGTTCCTTTCAAATACCATTGTGCAGTTTGGTTGTTCAAATATAGCTTGTTTTAGTTTCTTCCCTACTTTTCTTTTGTCTATATCAAATGCTGCTACAACTTCTATATCTTGTGGTCTGAAATTTTTTATCTCAGAATGAATTAACCCATCCGTCTTCCAGCTACGTGAGTAATAAGATATTCCTTGAATAAGGGAACTGGCACAGTTACCAACCCCAGCTATAGCAATTTTTATAGTTTTCCTTTCTTCTTGCTTCATTTGCTGATTCCCCCGATCTTGCTTTTTATTTATGTAAATCATTAAATTTGTTTCTTTCATTTTATTTTGTCAAAAATGCTTTTGATAAACTTCAGAAATTTAAGATTTTTGCAAATTTAAAATAACATCAAGATATGATTAATGCATTCATTATGGAGAAGAGAAATATACCGAGATTATTTTCGGAAAGTTTTTCAAAGGAAATAGAAAGGCTTATAGATGATTTTTTCTCTCCATTCTTTGTTGAGGAAAGAGGGAAGTCATTTATACCTGCTTTAGATATAATGGAAGATGAAAAAAACTTGGTGATAAAAGTAGATACTCCAGGTATGTCCCAAAAGGACATATCAGTTGAGATTCAAGATGACCAACTTATTATTAAGGGAGAAAGAAAAGAGGAGGAGGAAATTAAGAAGAAGAATGTTTATATCTCTGAAAGACGATACGGAAGTTTTATGAGGAGGATAAGATTACCTGAATATGTTCAACCAGAAAAAGCGCAGGCAAAGATAAAGGACGGTGTTCTTACAGTATCTATACCTAAAAAGGAAGAAGCAAAGAAGAAATCTATTTCTGTTAATGTTCAAGGAGATTGATCAATAATGAATAAAGTCTCAAAAACCGTCGTAAAAAGATTCAAGGTCAAAAAGAGTGGAAAGGTAAAGTTCTGGCATTCAAATTGGAATCACTATAAGGTTGGTAAAAGTTCAAATTGGAAAAGAAAAATAAGAAAAGCTTCTCATATAGAGGAAAAAGGATTATTAAATATCTTTAAAGGCTCGGTAATACGTTAGTCTAATTATTTAAAATTTTGATATTGTCTTCTTATCGTTAATCGGATACAGAGAATCAATCATGTAAAGGAATAAGTAATATTAGTTAAAGTTTTGAGAATAATATTATTATTAAATATATTTTTAGGAATATTTTTTAGGCTGTTCCCTCATGAAGATACTCGTAACAGGTGGAGCAGGTTTTATAGGTTCCAACCTTGTAAGATTTATAGTACAGAGACATCCTAAAGATCAAGTGATAGTCCTTGATGACCTAACTTATGCTGGAAATCCAGAAAATCTTGTTGATGTAAAAGGTAAAATAAGGTTTATCAAGGGGGATATTTGTGATGAATCTGTTGTAAGCAGTATTTTTGCTGAAAAAATAGATATTGTCTTTCATCTGGCTGCAGAAACTCATGTTGATAGATCTATTTACGAACCACCAAAATTTCTTAAAACAAATATTCAGGGAACATATGTTCTTCTTGAAAACTCAAGAAGGTATGGGGTTGGGGTTTTTCTCCATGTCTCAACAGATGAAGTTTATGGTTCAGTAAAAAGGGGATTTGTAGATGAGAGTTCCCCTATGCACCCATCTTCCCCCTACTCTGCATCAAAAGCAGGTGGAGATCTTATCGCACAATCTTATTACCAAATGTTTGGTGTTCCGGTTATAATAGTTCGTCCCTCGAACAACTATGGTCCGTATCAGTATCCGGAAAAATTTATTCCATTGTGTATAACTAATGCCCTTGAAGACAAACCTATTCCAATATATGGAAGAGGCTTAAATAGGCGGGACTGGATTTATGTTCTTGACTGTGTTAGGGGGATTTATTTATGCGCCACTAAAGGTAAAAAGGGAGAGATATACAATCTTGGAGCAGGGCAAGAGATGAGAAATATAGATGTTGCCAAAAAAATACTTAAGGAACTGGGTAAAAGTAATTCTCTGATCACATTTATAAAAGATAGGCCAGCCCACGATTTCAGATACGCTATGAATTCAAATAAAGTAAAAAAGCATGTTGGATTCAAAATTGAAGTGAAATTTGATGAAGGTATAAGAAAAACTATAGATTGGTATAAATCAAACAAATATATTTGGGAGAAGATAAAAAAATCTCCAGAGTTTGAAGAGCATAAGAAAAGAATATATGGGCAACTATTCTGATTTCGCTTTAATTCTATTGATAATTAAATCTTTATTGCTTTGTCGCATCCATAAAATCAAAAAATATAGAGTTAGGATATGAAAAGTAAAATACATAATATGATTGCAACAGAGTAAAAGAATTTGGTAACTAATTGGGGTGCGTAAAAAGTAAAAAAATTTTCTTGCATTCATCAGAAATGCTAAATAGTGAGTATGGTTCTTCTTTTTCCTGGTATAACAGTTAGTAAGATTTTGATTCTGGTATCGCACCATTTTTATCAGAAAATAATTTCAATGGTTTTTAGAAATTTGCAAAATTTTCCCTGTGAGATTTGA
>CAZRNR010000094.1:0-4181 GCA_964601505.1 uncultured bacterium
TCAACGGGAATTCTCTCTGATACTGCAACTGTATCTCAAAATGAAATACAACTTTTTTCTGTTTTATAAAACCAATGTATATCTTATCAACTCTCCTTTCTCTTACTTCAAAGAGTTCAACATTCTGAACCTTTATAGATTTGAATTTTATCCCAAGTAGAGATAAGATTTCCCTTTCCGAACCTTCCAATAACTCTTTCAAAGAAATATCATACTTTCCCATAAGATGATTTTACTGTTGATGAGATTTGAAAAAGAGAAAATTTGGTGTAGAGGCGTTGAAGTTTGCCTTCTTGACTTAATCGGGAATAATTGTTTGTTATATTTTGGCTTTTCTTGATTGTCAGATCATATTGAGGAGTGATATTATAACTTTGCAACAATACCATTAAAAGATTTTTGATTTTCAGTTCTTTTTCTTTGGTCTCAGGATCTCTATGAAATTTGATTTTATCCTATACCAGAATGATTGAGCTGTTTTCTTGACTACTACTTTTTAGTACGAGCCTACCTCTATAAGTGTGTTTGCATTGTTTTTTATATCTATTCTTTCCTTTGCTTTATCAATGTCTTTTTTATTTTGGAAATACTCTATATTGTGTCTGGTGAGTTGGTTTCTGTTTTTAGACAATCAGAAAATTTCTGTTTAAAGGTTCTAATGGACTATTTTTTATTTCATGGATGAGAGTTTAAAGGAATTCAAAGATGTTGGGATAATATATGATGATTATTTTTTGGAGCATAAGCCATTCTATTCACATCCTGAAAATCCAGATAGATTATCTTCGATAGTGAATTCTCTTGAGATTGATTCTCTTTGGCGGAGGTTTAAAAAAATTATTATAGATATTGATAAAGATGAGACGTTAGATATTTTGCATTCTGTTCATTCTGAACATCATATTGAGACGATTGAAGGGACTGCTGGGAGTTATGGAAATTTAGATTCAGATACTTATTATTCACCTGAAAGTTATTCTGTAGCTTTGTATGCGGCATCTGCGTCTATTAAGGCTGTTTATTCTGTTGTAAATGGACATTTCAGAAGTGTTTTTGTTTTGGCAAGACCTCCGGGACATCATGCTACATTTTCTGAAGCTATGGGGTTTTGTCTATACAATAATGCTGCTGTCGCTGCGGAGAAGGCTAAAAGGATGGGACTTGATAGGGTTCTTATCGTTGATTATGATATACATCACGGAAACGGAACACAAGATATATTCTACAAAAGAGATGATGTCCTTTATTTTTCAACTCACAGGTATCCTTTTTATCCGGGAACAGGAAAATTTGATGAAGTTGGTGAAGGAAAGGGTAAGGGCTATACTGTAAATGTTCCTCTGCCAGCAGGACTTGGTGACGGGGAGTATGCAAAAATCTACGAGGAGATATATACTCCTGTAGCCCAGAGGTTTTCCCCAGATATAGTGATAGTATCTGCTGGCTTTGATGCGCATTATAAAGACCCTTTGGGAGATATGAGATTAACAGAGGAAGGTTTCTCCTATATAACCGATGTTATACTTAAATCTTCCCCAGGTTGCAAAGGTTTTGTGTTTATTCTTGAAGGAGGTTATAGTATAGAGGGACTGACAGCAAGTGTCAGGGAAGTTCTACTTACGATGAGTGGTGCGAAAGTTCCACAGAGGGCAAGTCAGATTACCAATATAGATAGAATAATGTTTGATGCTCAAAAGTATTTTGCAGATTGGATTAAACATTGAGCTTTTAATCCTTTATTCTTTTAGCAGATTTTTTTATTAATCTCTGCCATATCAGTATGTTTGTTGTGAAGACAAGTAAGCTCATGAACATTGTTGAAAATATCAGAAGTGGAATATTCCCCTCTGATGCTGACCTTGATATTTGGCTTCCTATACCAAGTATTTGAAGTTTCTTCTCTCCTACATGGAGGTATTCGGCGACAAAACTTCCATTCCACGCTCCTCCCCATGCTGTGAGGAATCCTACGAATATGTCTTTTGAAGCTCCCGGAAGTATTACGTTTTTTAGCCTGCTTTGGGTGTTCATTCGTAAAACTTTTGCAACCTCAAAGATGTCCGAAGGTATGGACAAAACTCCAGCTACGGTGTTGTAAAATAAATACCAGAAAGATGAAAGAGAGATAAATATTATTGGACCTGCTAACTTCCCTATTGGGTTTTCTGTGATTTCTAAATACACCAGAGGAACGAATACTGGTACTGGAATTGATGAAAGAAGCAGAATTAATGGTTGAAGTCTTGTATAAATTTGTCTGTTTAATCCAACAAATATCCCAAATGGAATAGCTATAACTCCAGATAGAGTTATGCCTATAATAACCCTTATTGTTGATAATATTGCTGAAAAAATGGTTATTTTTATATCATCTATTGATAAACTCTTTAGCTCAGATGAAAAGTAGATTGATATCAGAATTATCAAGGAGATAGGAATAAAGAAGGAAGTGTTAGAGATAAGTTTGCCTGCAGGGAGAAAAAATCCTTTTAGCTTTGATTCAATTTTTTCAGAAAATGGGATGAACTTTTCATATAATCCATCAAAGGTATCGGATATTTTCTTTTCTAAAATTTCAGGCAATCCTTTTATTTCTATGCTTGATCTTACTTCAAATTTGAATCTTTCAGAGAAAAGCAAGAGAGGTAGCCACAAAAGAATGAAAGTTAGTGTTATCACAAACATTATTGAGATTAGGCTCAGTATGACATATAGTTTTTCTCCATTTTCTAACTTGCTCATCATATATGAACCTATACCAAATACAGAATGTTCAAGTTCACCTACTGAGAATATCTCACAGTATGTTATGAAATACCAACCGCCACCGAAAGAGAGTATAGTGTTCCAAATAAGCTGGGGAGTAGAATAAGGGAAATCAATAAAAAAAAATTTTCTGATTGGTCCTAACTTCAAAGCCTTTGATAACTCATTCATACTATTTGGTATTGACTTCAAAGACGAATAATATGAAAATATTATATTCCACACTGTCCCCGTTAGAATCAGTATTATTGCGGAGACTTCAATACCAATTTTCCCTAACTTTGAAAAAATTAGCATAACTCCAGGCACAAAGCTCAGGACTGGTATTGACTGTAGGATATCTATTATCCCAATAAACAGCTTCTCATTTTTTTTGCTAGATATTGCTATGTAAGAGATAGTAACTGCTATAACCAAGCTTATTAAGCAAGCTAACAATACTCTCGTAAGAGATGCAGCTGATAGCGCAATTATTTTGATCAGTTCTTCAATCATTTGGGTATAGAGATATCAGGTAATTCTTCTGTTTTACCAAGATAAAGTTTTTGGTTTGTTTTGATTCGTTTAAGAAATCTTCAATAGATTTGTATTTTTTTTCTCCTAATGAATGTATGCTTTTATAAGGTATTTTTTCTAAGATGATCAAAAAATCTTCTGGTAAAGTCAGATATTTTTCATATATTTTATATCTTGATGGTATGATAAAGAATAAATCATCTCGTGTTTTGAAAATATATTTCGGATATACCTTTATCTTCTCTTCTATCTCTCTTAATTTCTCTGGCTTTGATTCTCCATAGATTATATACGATTTTGATATGAGCTTTATAAAGATCTTTTTTATTGTGAAGTCATTTTCAGATATATCTATAGGGTTTTGTTTTCCAAGTATTTTTCTCAATCCGAACGAAAAGAATATAGATTTCAAGTTTAGTCCTGTGTTTGTTATATGCACTTTCCCCCCATATTTTATCTTTTTGCCCTTGAGAAGAATTTCAAAGCCTGCTATATAGTGTGAGCTTGGCAGATCAAATATTTCTTCTGTAAAGAAAGAGAATGTGAAGAAATTCTTACAATCAGATTGAAATATTGGTATGAATGGTAATACAAGCTTATTTTCTGCACATAGTAAAAAAGCTTCTTTTAGATCATCTTTCTCATCAAGCTCTATTAGAAAGTCTTGCTTAAATAATTCCATAATTAAATGAGAGTTGTTTCATAATTTTCAATCAATTTAATGATTTTAACCTCAGTTCTTGAAATTTACATCTTCCTTCTATTTAGGTAATGTTTGCAAAGCAAATACTCCTAACTCAATGGTGTTCATAATTTTATCACCTTTTTTGCTTGTATAAAAAAATTAGGTGATTAGTAATTATGTTCCACCTAATACCTTTATTATTGCATTTTCTAAA
>CAZRNR010000095.1:0-3989 GCA_964601505.1 uncultured bacterium
TCAGGTGTAAGGGTAGTATTGTAATCTCAAAATTATTTGCTCTTTGAGTTATTTTCATAAATTTTTTCTCTTTTGTTTTATTATTGATTTTTGTTATAGTTATCGGATTTGTTCCAGTTTAGAACATTTAAATAAATATTAAAAAGCAAAAATACAAATCCTTTCTAATCCATTTCTTTCTCATGATTCCCTATCCAAATAAAGAGGTTTTTGCTTAATTTAAGTAAATAATTAAGTAAATAATGTTAAACTATTTGGCTCCTTCTTCCAAAAAATCATTGTTTATAGGCTCAAAGATTTATTCTTTTCCCCCTATTATTTCCTTGAATCTCCTTTGACGTCATAGTTCTTCATTTATAAAATTTCTTAATTCTTTATCCTTTTGTGTAGCTTTTTTACTTCTTTGGAGTTTCAGCATTTGATATTTTTGATTGCTTTTTCTGTTTCCCTTCATACATAATAACTTGATTGAAATATTATATTACTGAACTTTCATAAAGCATTCTATTGTTGAAATTGTTAGATTTTGGAGATGCACTATATTTTAGCGTTTTCTGATAAAACTTACTATTAGCTGCTGAAGATATATTCAAGCTCAGGATATTTCCCTAGGTTCCTGGTGTAAATCAAAAATTAGATCTGAGCCGAGAATTCATAACTCACTTTCTCTCTTACTCTGATTTTCTCTGAGATTAAGTTTTTTGTTATCATTGCTAATACACATCAAAAAAGGAGAAAAGTGAGTCCAGAAATAACATTTTTGAATTTTCGGTATTAAAATTAAATACAGAATGTGTTGGATATAAAGTAAAAGTAGAAGGAGGAGAATAGATATGAATAATAGGTTAAAAAGAAATGGAAGTTTGGCTGGAAGGAAGAGAATTTTTATTTTATCCTCCATATTATTTTTGTATTTTGCCTGTGCGATTGATTCTGCTGATTCAAGACGGCACGATCAAAAGAATTCAGACACCAAATTGACGGTAAAATTTGAGTATAATGGAGGATTTGTAAATCTCCGTTGGGAACCCGTTGTTCCAGTAAAAATCAAAATGAAGTATGAGGAAGGTTCAAAAAGCGATTGGTTTTATCTGACAAATCGGAAAAAAGTTGGGGAGGAGAAAATAGATGGAGAAATTGTTGCAAAATACGAAAATGTAGATACTTTTGATTCAGGTGATCTTAAAGTTGCTGTTCCGTCAGACAATATTGTTCTTTTTGAGTTTGAAACTTTAGATGGAAGGAAATCTGATCCTATAACTATCAAAACGATCTCCCCTCCTTTAATTTACATAAATTCATATGATGATTTAACTTTTCGGCTTGAGCTTTCTGTTTCACCGTATGCTGAAAAGATTCTCATTGAGAGGAAAGGAGAAGGTGAGAGCGATTGGAGGTTGATAAAGGAAGTTTCCGTTGAAGCAGGGAAAAACTATTCTTTTGAAGATAAGGTTCCTAATGAAGGAATTTGGTTTTACCGTGCCCGTTCTTTAAATTCCTTCGGCGATTCAGGTTATTCTCGTGAATTTTTTGCCTCACCTGTCGTTTGTTCAGCTCGAAGGGCTTCTCGTATAAAAGGAAAAGCTGCCGGATGTGGTTGGCCATATAGAAGAACAATAACGGTGACAAATAATTCTACTCCGGAATCAGATGTTGTGATTCGTGTTACATTAGACACTCAAACATTGATCTCCAGCGGAAAGATGAAAGCAGATTGTTCTGATATAAGGTTTACAGATCAATCAGATGAAATATTTTTACCCTACTGGATTGGTATAAACAGACAAGGGCAATCAACTTGCAATACTGCTCAGACTACTATTTGGGTGAAAATCCCTTACCTTCCATCTGGTGCGAACACAATCTATATGTATTATGGAAATGAAAACGCGGATGCAGTTTCTGATCCAAAAAACGTTTTCGTCTATTTTGATAATATTGAATCATATACGGTAGGACAAAGTCCTCCATCTGGATGGACGACCTTGGGATCAGGAATACTTCAAGTTGGAAATGACTCTGGGAATAAGGTCATCATAAAAGGATGCTTTAACACAGCTTCAGGTTGTTCCTCTGCTGGCGGAGGTGGTGATCCGAGCGGTGGATATAGAGAGCTACCATATCCGGTCTCAAACTTTATAGGTATGGCCAGGGTAAAGAGAGTAGATATAACTTCCGGGGCACCAGCTGATAGAAGAGATAGTATAGGACTTGAGGACCTTAATAACGATGGATATTCGTTTTTTGAAAATACTCAGGGTGATTTAATTGGTATCGCAAGGAGAGACAACGGTAGTGGGACTGATCTTGCAAGCGCTGGTGTTGTTCTTACAGATACAGGTGAGTGGAACCTTTTTGTGTTTTACAAGGTTGGTTCATCTCTTACCTTTGAGCTTTCTCATGCTGGGGGAACATCTACGATTTTTACTTCCGATGACAATCATATTGTTTTTAGTAGATTTGCCATACGAGGGGGGAGAGATTACTATGTTGATGACATAGCGATTGCAAAGTATGCAAATGTTTCTGTTTCTGTGGGGTCAGAAGCAGCTTCTTCTTATACTGGTTTATTCTTCAGAAGGATTCCACTAACGTTGAATTCAACTCAGGAATTGAGAGATTTTCAGGTAGCTTTTGAGATTCCAATTACAGAGCCTATAACTACTGGCAAGATAAGAAATGACTGCGGAGATTTGAGATTTTCTGATTCTCCATATTTTGAAGTTGATCTGTGGGGTTTGAGTTTCCCGTATTACTTTGAGGCTCGTGGTCCGTGTGGAGGAGATGCTACTTTGTCTGGTTGGTGGAAGTTTGATGAAAATTCTGGAACTTCAGCTTCTGATTCATCTGGAAATGTAAATACAGGGACCTTAAGCAGCGGTGCATCATGGGGTGAGGGAAAATATGCAAGCGGTATTGATCTCACTCCAAACGGCACTGCAGATTATGTCTCTATAGGAGGAGCACCTTTGAATGGGAAATCCGATGTCTCCGTTTCGGTGTGGGTTAGGTGGACAGGTTCTGCAGGAGCTAACGCTGCTATTTTATCTGCGTCTGGTAGTGGTTCAGATAACGAGTTTTTAATATATAAAAACGGAGCAAATCTTGCAATTTATATCAAAGGTGGTTTTTATACCTTTTCAGGTGCTGGGACTACACTTGAATCTCCGGGGTGGCACCATGTAGTTGCTGTGAGGAAAGATCTTGGAACTGATAGCAGAGTTTTTCTATATATTGATGGGAATCCTGTTAATCCTTCTACCGGGGGAGTAATAACGGGAGCAGGTGGAACATTGAATGTTGGATGTATAGTTGTTGGACAGGAGTCGGATTTAGCATCATGTGGTAATTTTGATCCTAACCAAGATTGGGAGGGCTATGTAGATGATTTAAGGATATTTTCTCGTGAGCTTGCTCCTTATGAAGTGAGGATGTTATATCAAGGTAAAGCCCGGGTTTGGGTGAAAATTCCTTATATATCTGTAGGAAACCAAACCTTGTATGCTTATTTTGGAAATTCATCTAAAACATCTATTAACTCTGGAGATAAAACTTTTGAGTTTTTTGATGATTTTAGTGGAAGTATTCTCAACACAAACAAGT
Source organism: uncultured bacterium (assembly GCA_964601505.1). GTDB lineage: Bacteria > Calescibacteriota > Calescibacteriia > Calescibacteriales > Calescibacteriaceae > DRWZ01. The sequence continues at coordinate 3,604 of CAZRNR010000095.1, forward strand.
GGAATGCAAACTCAATTAATTATTCTGTGAATTACGGAAGTGTTATAAGAACAGGCAATTTTGTTTCAAAGTTTGCTATTGCACACTCAAATGTTGGAAGAGATTTTGAGATTCTTACAAGATGGCAAAACTCTAATGCTGCTTATTATGCTGGAATAAATATAGCAGATGATGATAGAACAGCTGGTAGTAATACACAAGCAGATTGTGTTGCTTACTGGATGACGCAGTCAGGTGATAATCCTGCTGGTCCTACGGAGCAACTTACCTTATGGGGTGCGGAGGGAGATGCTGCTTCGTATGATGTTGTGGCTGGTGCTAATCTTTACACCATTAACGAGTGGGATTGGTACATAGGAGGTTTTGGTTTTAGTTCTTCGCAGTTT
>CAZRNR010000096.1:0-3664 GCA_964601505.1 uncultured bacterium
TCAGCAAGTTCATTTATTCTCTCTTCAGTTCTCTTCTGAGCCTCAGTAAGTTCATTTATTCTCTCCTCTGTCTTCCTCTGAGCCTCTGTAAGTCCCCTGATGTTTTCTTCTGTTTTTCTTTGATTTTCTGCAATTTGGAACAAAATTCTTTTTATCTCAGAGAGTTCATCCTTCTCACCCTTAACTTCTTTTAACCTCGCATCAACAAGTAATTTTACGATGGAGTAAATCTCATTGTAGAGTTCAGCATCTATTTTCTTTTTGTTATTTTTTCTCTGCACTGTTTATATTTTAATATCGTCTGATCGCAAATCGGAAATTAATAATTTTCTTTCTTTCTGCTATAGGTTTTTTTTATGAAATTTAAAAAATCGTTCATGCTCTGGCGCACATTGCAACAAAACAATTTTAGTCCGCTCTTTTTCTCTTGAATTTTTGTAATCGAACAATGGCAAAGAATGAAGTTCGCAACGATTTTAACGAACACTTATGTTGGTTCTCTATCTTTTATTTACCACTTTTGTATATCTATGGAGTGCTATGGGGATTCTGGGATTGCAAGATATCCTAAAGCCCCAAATCCAGATAAGTAGAAACCTAAAAATTTTTACTTTTTGAATTTTTTTTTCATAAAATATCATATTATACTAAATGTTTTATTGAAATTGAACACTATGTTTATGTGGTTTTTCTATCTTTTTGCTTTCCTGTTTTTCCTCCCCCTACCAACCTTTGCTGTAGATATCATATCTGAAAGGCTTTCAATATATGGCTATAGTGCGTTTAACTTTTGTATATCAACAAAAAATAAAATAGGATTGGGTTTGCCATATGAGTGTCAGAGCAAGGGGGGTTCATTTGCTCAAGCTCTATTTGCTTCATTTTTTGAGTTTGAACCTTTTGAGAAAGCGAGGTTCCTGTCAGAGATTGAGATGAAGTATGTTCCAGAACTTGAAATATTTGGTAAAATTGAGGCTAAGAAAAATCAGGATAAGTATGAAGTTGAATATGATGATAAGGGAGCTGGTAAGGTGTTGGTAGAAGGATTTGGTGAGATAGATATAGCTTTTGCCTTTTTTGAATATAGATTTATTGACTTACTTGTTTTTAGAGCAGGGAAGTATTTAAATCCTTTTGGTCTTTATCTTGAAAAAAGGGATGCAGTACCAGTTTATCTTTTTGCACTTTTACCTTCAATCTACAGAAAATTACCTGATATCGGCACATTGATTCCTCTTTACAATCATGGGATTCAGTTAAGGGGCGAACTTCCTTTTTTAGGATACGTTGTTCAGGTTGCTAACGGTAGAGGATCAGTCGCTAACGCAATAGATAGGAATGCAGATAAAGCTATAGGGGCTCATATCTTTGCCAGAGTGCCAGGTGGAAAACTTACTGGATCAATGATTGGTGGAGATTTTTATACGGATAAAGATTTTGATAATAAAAGGCAGACAACATTTGGTGGGTTTGCTTTGCTTTCTATATCAGAAGTTGGACCAGGTCACTTACAACTTTTGGGTGAAATGGCTTATACACGCATAGCAGAAGTTAAAGCTGTCGCTGGATATGGGCTTTTGGGTTATTCTCTTACAATACAAAGTTTTGCTTTAACGCCGTATTTCATTACGGATGGTTTTGCTAAAATAAAAGCAAAGGTAACAAACTCAATAGGAGGAGGGCTTGCTTTTGATTATAATACCTTGAGAATAAAAACTCAAGTTCTCAATGTTAGGGAAAAGAATGGAGATTCTAGCATAGTTTTTGCATTTGGAATTGCTTTAGCGTTTTAAGTATGCCTGATGATGTTGAATTAGTAGTAAGTAGATTTTATTAAATAGAGGGAGGTTTAGAAAATGAAGGGATGCATAAATAGAGGTTTTACAGGTATTATAGGTTTTCTGTTAGGAATTACTCTATTTGCTTTGACTTCCTATGCTGGAAAGTTGTTAGTTATAGGAGGATCAGATGTTCCATCTCTCACAAAGGATGATGTGAAAAATATATATCTTGGATTTAAAAGAACTTTTCCAGATGGAACTCCGGTAAGGATATATGTCTTGAAAGAAAGCAAACTGAAAGAGAAGTTTGTAAGAGACGTCATTGGTATCCAAATAACAGAGTTTAGAGCTCATTGGCTCTCAAAGGCTCTTGCTGGAGAAGGAGGACTACCGAAAGAATTAGATGAGAATGGTATAATTGAAGCAGTGAGAAGAGAGAGAGGAGCTGTTGGGTTTGTACCAGAAGGTACTCCTTTACCACCAGGGGTGAAAGTCCTCTTGGAAATAGAGTGAAAGACTGTGTGTAAAATATATAAAATATAAGAAGTATAAAATTTAAAAAATGAGTATAAAATATAAAATATTTTTAGGTTTTTCGGCAGGCGCCTTTATTTTCATCATATCCAGTATTTTTTCATTTTTTTCTTCAAAAGAGGTTGAGAAGATTCTTGAGAAAAGCCCACGCCTATTTGAAATAGGAAAGCAAATGCTCGCCATTGAAAAAATAGCATCTGAGGCTCTGAAGTTCAATTCAATGGAAAGATTGAAGGACACGAAGGTGCATATTGAGAAAATCGTAAGCGCTTCTGAAGATTTGAAAAGCATTGGCTTTGATACATCAACTTTTGAGGAAGCGCTTGAAGAACATATAGCTAATTTGGGATCAGCTATTTCATCTGGAGATGTTGATTTTGAAAAGATTGCGCAGAGTTCAAAAACTTTAGATGAATCATTTGCAAATTTTGTGTCAAATTTTTACAGGAGAGCTGTAAATATATCAAAAAGGTCATCTCTTTTGAATATAGTATCTTCTGTTCTGGCATTCGTTGTTGTTTCATTGTTTGCTTTTATGTTTGGTAGGAGTATTGTTAAAGGGATAATATGGGTTACAAATTTTCTCAAGGAACTTGCAAAGGGAGGAGGTGATCTAACAAAGAGGATAGAGGTCAAGGGTAAAGATGAGATTGCGGAGCTTTCAAGAGCTTTTAATATGTTTTTGGACTCGCTTGCAAAGATTGTGGGTGTTCTTGTCCATGCTAGTCAGGGACTTGTTGGGAATGTTAAATCTCTTAATGCGATTTTGAGTGAGGTATTTGGAAATTTTGAGAAGCAAACATCGCTTATCAGTAATATATCTACTTCTACAGAAGAACTTGAGGCCACATCTAGGGAGATATCAAGAAATGCAGGGAGTGTTATGGATTTTCAGAAGAATGTTGAGGTTCAGTCTAAAAAGGGCAAGGAAAATGTATTAACAGGTTTGGGAAAATTTGAAGGGATTGCTGCTAGTTTCAGAATGATAGCTAATGTTATGCTTCAGATATCTGAAAGAATGGGGGCAATAGAGCAGGTGTTAGATGTTATAGAGGATGTAGCAGACCAGACGAACCTTCTTGCACTAAATGCTGCAATAGAGAGTGCAAGAGCTGGAGAAGCTGGAAGAGGTTTCGCCGTTGTTGCAGATGAGGTTAGAAAGCTTGCGGTTAGAACTTCTGAAGAATCTGGGAACATAAGAAAACTCATAAATGAATTTAAAGCAGATGTTGATAAACTTATGGAAATGGTATCTGGTTTTGATCAACAATTAGGTGATTCTTTAAAATCTATAAAGGATGTTGTTGAGATTACCGACCAGATAGTTGGACTTGTTGTAAGATCTACTG
>CAZRNR010000097.1:0-3568 GCA_964601505.1 uncultured bacterium
TAAGACAACTTAGTGAAGAAACTGATAGAAAAATAAGACAACTTAGTGAAGAAACCGATAGAAAAATAAGACAACTTGGTGAAGAAACCGATAGAAAAATAAGACAACTTGGTGAAGAAACTGATAGAAAGATTATGAAACTTGGGGAAGAGTTAAGAAAAAGGATAGGAGATCTGACAGATGCTCAAGGACTCTTTTGGGAATCAGTTTCTGAAAGTGGCATCAAAAAATTCCTTGAAGATAGAGGCTATCAGATAAAAAGGATATTAAGGCATGTTGAAGCCAAGACTTCAAGGGGTGAGGAAGGAGAATTTGACATCATATTTGAGGCTCAAAAAAATGGAGAGGTAGAAAGCTTTATAGTTGAGGTCAAATCAACTGCTCATGCAGGTTATATAAATGAGTTTATTGAGAAGTTAAGGTCTATTTTTGATTTCTTTCCTGAATTCAGGGGTAAAAAAATCTGGGGAGTTTTTTCCTCAGGTAGATATGGAGATGGAACTGAAAGATATGCTATAAAAAACGGGTTAATTACTTTCGGGGTATCGGGGGAAGTAGTTTATGTTCTGAACGCCCCAGATGAGATTAGACCATTTTTTGGATAGCGCTCTGCTGGTTTCTACTTTGTCTAATATTTCGATCTTCTTGGGAGACTTAAATTAATAAAATATAGTGCTTTCCTGAACAAGAAAAAGCTATAACTATCTATTAAAGAAATTTAAGATTTTCTTTCAAGGGGAATGCACTATAAAAATTATCTAAAGCTCCCACGTTTCTTCATTGCAATTTTCTTTATAGGATAAGGAAGAAATTATCTATTTACGAAGATTTCAATGGTCTTAAAATAACGACTAAACAACGAAAGCACTGGTTCCCATAGAAGTCATTTTTAGGGCCACAAAAGAACAAAATAATAATACCCTTCAATCTCTTCAGACTTTCCGGAGTTATCATAGCCAGAAAAGCAAAATAACTTCAATCTCTTTCCTTCCAATCACTGTTAGGTTTATTGATTCCTCTACCCATTTATCACCTTTAATGCAACTCGCCACGTGCAACAACGAATCCTAAAATTCTCTTACAAATATAACTATCACAGGAATCAAAATTCTTGATCGCCTGAATGATTAAAATGCCGACTGAATTTAAAATAAATACAAATCTAAAATATTCAACTCATTCATTAGCAATGAGATAACAACTTTCAACGAAATTATGTATTAAATTTTCAAGTATGAAAGGATAAAAAAATAACTTTATTAAGTTTAAAGAATTTCTACTTGTTGCCGTTTTAATTGTAGGTTTCTCATGTAAGAAAAAAGATAAACAGTCAAATCTTGAGGGGGAAGCCAAGGAGGTTCAGGTAAAGTTTTTAATATCCCCTGAAGCTCAGCAGAAAATCAAAGCGGTAGATGGGGTCGCAAAACAGAAGGGACAGAATGTCGGAGGAATAATAACTAGAAGGCTCACTACAGGTAGAATCCTAACAAGTAGATTCGTCACAGGAAGAATGATAAAAGGCAGAATGGTAACCGCAATAGCTCCACGATTATCACAGAAGGAAGACTGGGTTGCTATGGTGACTGCCCCCGGAAGTATAACTGAAGAAGGGGGAAGAATAGAACTCATCTCAGCTTTACCTGCGTCTGAAGGAAGATTGGAAATAGATATTCAGATCTTTTTCGGAACTCTTGATGAGGATTTTCAGATAAATGGAACTACAATAGCTAAACAAGAAATAACAATAGATTTGAAAGCTGATGAGGAGGTTAAGGAAGCTGAAACCTCTTTGAATTTTTATATAGACGATGATGGAGATTTGGTGAGCAACATTGAGGAGATACTGGCAGGGACAAATCCTTCTAATTCCTCAGATTATCCTCATATGAAGGTATGGTATAAGGATGCAGATTCAGATGGTTATACAGATGGTGCAACCCAGATAGCTTGTGCCTCTTCCTCTCCTTATAATCTGAAATCCATAACAGCTTTGGATTGTGATGATTCAAATTCAAGTACTTATCCTGGAGCTCCTTTGAATTGTAATAACAATACGACAATGATTGTTCAGGAAATATAGAAAGATGGGCTTATATGGATGCAGATGGTGATAGACATGCTCCTAATTCATCATCCTCATGTGTAGATACTGTCTCATTCCCAGGAATGATAACAGTTGTTTCTCATCTTTCTACCTCTGATTGCAATGATTCTGATTCATCTATATACCCAGGAGCTCCTTTGAACTGCAACAATGGTCAAGATAATGATTGCTCTGGTGTTGTTGAATCTTGGTTCTACCAAGATCAAGATTCAGATTCCTGGACAACCTCTGTTTCTCAATGCGCAAACACCACGCCTTCTGGTTTCACTTCTGTATCCAAACCACTAGATTGCAATGATACTAACTCAGCTATAAATCCGGATGTGCCAGATAATACCTGCGACTTTGTTGACAATAATTGTGATGGTTATGTAGATGAATCAACTCGTCCCTGTTTTGCACCCGATTTCGCTATTTCCTCGTGGGGGCTAACCTATGTTGCTTTATCCTGGAGCTACCCAGAACCATCATCAAATGTTGAGAATTTTGTAATAGAAAAATCACACAATGGGATAACATTTACTACACTTAAAGTCTTGCCAAGATCCACTACCTCTTACACAGATTTTACATATCTTAACACGAAATATTACTACAGGATATATGCAAAGAATGCTACAGGTTCTGGTTCTCCATCATCGATAACATCGGCACCTTTTGGTGTAAGCTCAATATTTGAAAAAACCATCGGGGGAAGCTCTTTTGATATTGCTAATTCAATAATCCAGAGTTCAGATGGAGGGTTTGTTGTCGCTGGATATACAGGAAGCTCTGGGGCAGGTGGTTATGACATTTACATAGTGAAGTTAGATAGTTCTGGGAATGTCTTATGGATCAAAACCATCGGGGGAAGCTCTGATGATTTATGCTTATTCAATAATTCAGAGTTCAGATGGAGGATTTGCTGTCACTGGAGGGACACAAAGCTTTGGTGCAGGTGGTGACATTTACATAGTGAAAACAGGACCATCTTTTGATACATGCTGGTCTCAAGGTATTACAAATTATACTGTGAGCTCCGGTGGTTCTATAAACTCTCCAGTAACAACTACATATCCAGTTTCACCAACAGTCTACCCAACATCTCCAACAGTAGGTTCTGTTGGTTCTGTTTCAAATATATGTGTGTCAGGAGGTGCTCCGAGACTTCCTATGTGCTATCTTTCAGGCTCATGCGATGATAACTCAACAATTATGCCACCATCAAAACCAAACACATCAAATATACCAGATCACTCCCCTGTTTCTAAGGGGTGCTCAGCGGGCGGAGGAGAAATTTTTATCCCACTTATTATCTTTTTCCTCATCAGAAGAATAAGAAAACATAAAGAAAAACGTAAAATCTGAAAAAGAACTCCTATATTTGGATGATCACAGCATTGGTCGGTAAATCCTACAATACAAAAATTGTTTACAATTTGAACCAACAAAACAAATCCGTGTTCCATAAATCTTATTTAATCC
>CAZRNR010000098.1:0-3435 GCA_964601505.1 uncultured bacterium
TGGGAGTTGAGGTGTATGTGGTATAGTATAAAAAACAGGAAGTGGAATTTTGATGGAAGTTTAAAATTTGCATTGTTGGACAGAGCACTTTCTCTTACAATTTGATTATATATCTTTTGCCTTTACGCCAAGATCAACCTTCTTTATTAATCCAGATTTTATTTCTCTGATAAAATTCTCTCGAGTATGGATTGGAAACCTTCCGATATCGTTTTCAACTTCAATCACAAGGAAGTAAAGAAAATTTCTTTCATAAATATCTTTGCTAAAAAATTTTATATTTTCATCTGAATCTTTTATCAAAACAATATCAAGGTCAATCGTTCGTGGGGAAAAGCTTCCTTTTTCCTTCCTTCCGAGTTCTTTCTCTATTTGATATAGTTTTTCTTCAAGTTCATCTTTTTCAAGGAAAGTTTCTATCTTCAACACTCCATTTATAAACTTTGGGAATGAAAAATCGTATTCTCCATGTTCATTTATATGCGAGGTTTCAAGGAAATTCGAAATTTTTAGAATTTTTATATCGCTTATTTTTTTTATCTTATTTATTGCTTCAATTATATTTCTCTGAGGTTCTATGTTTGAGCCTATTGATATTACGAATGTTTTCCATTCCATTTTTAATTTAACAGACACGCTGCGTGCAAATCTGAGAGCTCCTGGTTTATCTACTTCAACTTCAACTTTCTTTACACCGTTTTTTCTGATGCATAATTCTGCTATCTTATGGGCCATTGTTTCTATTAGGAAGAACGAGGACCCTTCTATGATATTTATTATCTCATTTTTGACAGTTTTGTAATCAATTGTTTCCTTTATATTGTCTGTCTTACCTGCCTTTTTCAAGTTGGTGTATAGATTAACATTTATAAGAATATCCTGTTTTTCTCTCCTTTCCCATTCATTTATTCCAACTATGCTCCGTAGGTGTAAATCTTTTATTTTTATACAATCTGACATTTGTTTTATCTATTATCATTTGTGTTCTTTTTTTTAGTTTATCTGTTATACTCTTTTTGGATGAGTAAAAGGTTTGATCGTGATGATTTATTATGTTGTTAGAAGAAACCGGTAATTTCAAACTATTTTTTTGATCTTGATGTTACTGATTCTATTTTCTTTTTTAAAACTTCTCCTGTAAATGGTTTGACAATGTAATCGGAAACTCCAAAATTTATCGCTTCAATTATTTTCTCTCTGGAGGATTCGGCTGTTACCATTATAACAGGAACGTCTTTTAATCTCTGGTCGCTTTTCATTGTCTTTAAAACTTCTAATCCGTTCATCCCCGGCATATTCCAATCAAGAAGGACTAAGTCAAAGCTCTTTTCTTTTAGCTTCATAATGGCATCCTTACCATCAGGTGATTCATCTAGATCCTCCAATCCAGCCTGTCTTAGTATATTCTTGATTATCTTTCTCATAGGTTCGTGATCATCTACTATTAGGATCCTCATTAAAATAAAATTTAATCAGGATATTTTCTTTGCATCATAAAGGAAAAAATTAAATATTTCTTGGGGAGTAATCTGGTAAATCCTCTTTTCTCCGATCTTTGCTCTTTTTCTTTGAAAGAGATTGTATGTAAAGTTTATAAAATCACGGATTTTTTCTTCTTGCAGAGATGTGTTTTTAGGTATCAAAGATATGAAAGATGAATGAACATTTGGGATTGGACGAAAATAAAATCTTGGAACATCAAAATTTATTTTTATATCAAAGAAAAAATTTGATATCGCAGATATCGCGGAGTATTCTTCTGTTCCCGGTTTTGCACAAAGTTTTCTTGAAAATTCTCTCTGAACTAAAATATGAACTCCTTTAAGATTAAAGAAATCAAGAGATAGGATCTTATGAATCAGTTTTGAAGATATATAAAAGGGTATGTTTGCAACTATCTTAAACTTTTCTGTAAGATTTAATATCTCTTTTATTTTTTGTAGATCTCCTTTGTAGTTATTTATCTCAACAGATTTTATCTTGCGAATTGGAAGTGATAGGAAATCCATATTCAATAATAAACCGAATTCTATTTTATCTAATATCTTTTCCTTTAACCTCTGATCTACCTCAAAGCATATTATTAATTTTGCTCTTTTTGAAAGGAGCTCAGTTAGATTGCCCTCGCCTCCGCCAATTTCTATTACAACATCATCTGGTCCCGCAAATCCAGCTATCTTTTCTAAAATATCTCTTTTTACAAGCTTTACTTGACCAAGTGATTTTCTTTCAACAAACCTTTCTTCCTTCAGAAAGAAATCTTCAATAAGTTTTTTCATAAATATCCAATATGGAAAAGTAGATTATTATTTTAATTAAGTAAATGGAGTTCAGACCTGGTTTTTTCCTTGTAATTTTGGGGATTATCCTTATTTTCCTTGGCATTATCATGAGTTTAGATTTAACAAAGATAGCTTCCTTTATTTCCAAAACCAAAATAGGTAATCTCCCTGGCGATATAGTTTTTAAGAAAGATAATTTTACATTCTATTTCCCTATTGTATCATCAATAATAATATCGGCTTTGCTCACACTTGTTCTCAACATAATCGCAAGGATGTTTAAGAATTTCTGAAGAATTGAGGAAATAACTGACCCGAAACAAACTTTTGGTTTTCAAGAAAAATGAACTTTATTGCTTTGTCTAATATTTTTAGCCCTTGCCTTAAGATTATTGAAGGACAACAGCTCAACAACCATGATTTATATCATAAAAATTCTCCAGATGGCTGAAATTTCTACATTTTCTGCAAGTATATTGGACAAAGCAGAACTTTATCTAAACCATCTAAACGTTTCAGCAGAGTTAATCTTTCCTATATTTTGAGAAAGTATTTTATACAGGGTTAAATGAAGATGTATTATGAAGTTCAAAATAACAGTGGTTGGAGCCGGTATGGTTGGAGGAACTTTAGCTCAGAGGCTTGCTGAAAGAAACTTTGCAGATATAGCTCTTGTTGATATTCTGGGAGATCTTGCAAAAGGTAAAGCTCTTGACATAGCTCAAACAGCACCTATATACGGATATGATATAAACATAAAGGGTGGCGATTCATGGGAGATTACAGAAGGTTCTCAAATAGTGGTTATAACTTCTGGTGTTCCAAGGAAACCTGGAATGACCAGAGAGCAACTCCTTGAAACGAACTTTAAAATAGTAAAAGATGTGAGCGAGAAGATAAAAAAATTTTGTCCTGACTCAATAGTTATAGTGGTTTCAAATCCACTTGACGCGATGACTTATACGGCTTACAGAATTTTGGGTTTTGGTAAAAACAGAGTTATGGGTATGGCGGGGGTACTTGATACAGCAAGGTTCAGAATGTTTTTGGCTGAGGAGCTTGGAGTAAGTCCGAAAGATATCTTTGCTTTTGTTCTTGGAAGTCATGGAGATACGATGGTTCCAATTTTAAGTTATACGACGGTCAATGGAGT
>CAZRNR010000099.1:0-3190 GCA_964601505.1 uncultured bacterium
AGTTCCCCTCAACTTTCCAATAATCAACGTGTTTAACTATGTTTGCAACAAAGCAAGATTTTTACATTATTGCGATTAGTAGAATCCATTTATTCTTTTTTATTTTGAATATAATCTGATGCTATTTTCAATTAGATATTTCATTTATATATAGCATTATATGTAATTTAACATAAATTTAGCAAGAAGTCTCAATCCTCTACAGGGTGGAGATGAATTGCAAAAACTTGAGTCAGTTTCGGATTATAATTTAATATAATATATAACCCTGATAATCAAAGGGTTGTCAAGGGTGGTAGGGTAGGAACTAACCAAACTGTGGAGAGGCCTATGAGCCTCTTTGAAGCAGGAGGCCCAATCTTCTATAAGATGGAGTAGTTCACTTAAGGAAACCTAAAATAGAACCTCGAGTGGGGAAACAATTTGCAGTGTGTAATGCAATACTAAAGGAAAGATTTAATGCAATCAAGGTATTCTCCTGAATCTTTTCCAAAAGATTAGTGTTTTTATACATAGAAGCGATAAGTTGGAGAAAATCAATGGGTGTTTATATATCTATTTCTCCTTCTCTGCTGATTTTTCGCACAAGTTTGTACATTAGTATCACATAGCTCATAACAGAAAAGAAACAAAGGATCAGAAGTGGTATCATAAGGTATTGATGATATGTTTTCACTCCTATAGATTTTTCAGATATAAGTAATATGATATAGAAGAATTGAAGAGCGACTGTTGTTTTTCCCATTTTTGTCGGAGAGAAATTTATTTTCACTCCTCTTATTTTCCCCAAAAGAAGAACTAATGGTATAGATATATCCTTCACTATAACGGGAATAGAAAACCAGTCTGGTGCAAATTTTTTGTGATAGATCAAAAGAAATATAGATAGGAGTGCAATCTTATCTACTGTCGGGTCAAATTTTCTACCGAAGTCAGAAACCATACCAAGTTTTCTGGCTATTGTTCCATCTAAAAAATCTGATACTACCGCGACAAATCCTATGAAAAATGTTATCTCCCAGTTTTCACGATACATGTGATACACCATAAATGGAGTTAAAATCAATCGGAAAGCAGTTAATATGTTTGGAATGTATAGTATCTCTGTCACAAATAGAATTTTGGAAATTTGAATTATTTGTTTTATAATTCATTGAATTCTTTTGAATTCACTTGAATGATTTGGATCTTTTTATGGAAATAAATTATATAGAATAAGAAAAGGGAGATCCCTTGGATTCTGATATTTTTTATCATTTTGTTTCGCGAGGTTTGCTTTGATTCCTTAATGTTGTAGCCTTGAAATCTTTTTTGGTTTTAGACTTATATGGTCATTACAGCTTTGCATGTTTTTTAATAGGAGATTACAAAGAATCTGTAAAAAATATATTTTTATTTGGTTATTATTATTATAAAAAGATGGCAAGAATAACTATTGAGGATTGCTTGGAAAAAGTCCCTAATAAGTTTGTTCTTGTAAGGATGGCTATAATAAGGGCATATCAGTTGGTTAGGAATGCAAGACCTCTTGTTGATAACCTTGAGGGTAATAAGGAGATCGTTCTTGCCCTAAGGGAGATAGCAGATAGCAAGATCCTCTACAAGGAGATAAGCGATGAGAGTAAAAAGTATGACGAGAAGATATTGTTTTAGCTTTCTATTTTTCATAGCTTTATCAAGTTTTTATTTATGAATTACGATTTTTCTGAAGTTTTCAAAGATATAATAAGACCTTCTGGTGGGAAGATAATCCTTTGTGTTTTGGATGGTCTTGGAGGGATACCTTCTGAAGAATTCGGCGGAAAGACGGAGTTGGAGGTAGCAAATACTCCCAACTTAGATAGGATATCAAAGATTTCTGCAAAAGGAATGCATATACCCGTTGATTTTGGTATTACTCCTGGTTCTGGTCCTTCTCATCTTGCTTTGTTTGGCTACGATCCGGTTAGGAATACAATAAAAAGAGGTATAATGGAAGCTCTCGGTATAGGTATTGAGCCCGAAGAAGATCAGGTATTTGCAAGAGGAAATTTCGCAAAGTGTGTCTTTGATAACTCCGGGATAAAAGTTATAGATCGCCGAGCTGGAAGAATATCAACTGAAATAAATAGGGAAATTTGTGACCTTTTGAACAGGAATATTCAGTCTGTAGATGGTGTAGAAATAAAGTTTTATCCTGTTAAAGAACATAGAGTTTGTGTTTCTTTCAGGGCAAAAGATATTTCAGATGATATAGGTGATACAGATCCTCAGAAAGAAGGTTCTTATATAAAGGAGCCGGAGATTTTTGGGGAAAAAACAGATCAGAAAAGAAAACTTTCTTCTGTAGCGTATAAGCTTTCTTTGAAGGTATCGGAAATTCTAAAGAATAATGAATACGCTCAGGGTATCTTGCTACGCGGTTTTTCAAAATTTCCAAATATCCAAAAGTTTGAAGATAAATGGAAGCTTAAAGCTTTATCTATTGCTTCATATCCTATGTACAGGGGATTGACGAAAATTCTTGGAATGGATATAGCAGATGTGAAGACCGGTACTTTGGCCGAACAGGTAAAAATTCTTAAAGATAAATTCCACAAATATGATTTCTTCTACTTCCATTTTAAAAAGACAGATTCTTCTGGTGAGGATGGAAACTTTAGAGCTAAAATAAAAGCTATAGAGGAATTTGATTCTTTCGTTGATGAAATTTTTTCAGCAGGAGCTGATGTCATTGCTATTACTGGGGATCATTCTACTCCTTCTGTTATGGCTGGGCACTCTTTCCATCCAGTTCCTCTTCTTATTTATTCAAAGAATAGAATTTTTCGAGATGGTGAGGGGAGATTTACAGAAAGAGATTGTATGAAGGGAACTATCGGTTTGATATATGCTACAAAGATTCTACCATTATTGCTTGCGTTTGCAGGAAGGTTAGACAAATTTGGAGCTTGATATAAATATCCTTAGTCTCATTTCAATAGTTAAAGTTTATTTATCTGCTTGTATCAATAAATAAAAGCTTTACTTTTGACTTTTTGGATAAAAATAAGAGTTAGATGGAGATGATGTAGATTGATTCACTCAATATTTCATGCAGAGATTTGAGTCAAATATTTATGTTTATCAGGGGTTAATAGATAATCTGTAATTTCAATTATTTGTTCAATATGTTTTTTCCTATATTCATCACTTTTATCAAATTTCAAAT
>CAZRNR010000100.1:0-3070 GCA_964601505.1 uncultured bacterium
ACATTTTTTCTATTCTTGAAGTTCTTTTTTCTTTTTTAGTGTTTCTTCCTTTGTTTCTCACTTTTCTCATCTACATAGAAAAAAAATAATCATTCTTAAGAAGAACGATAAAAACTCTTAAAGATGAAGTAGAGAAAGCACAAGAATTAAATGAATTACAGGGAGTAGATGCCTTGTTGAAAGTTTCATAATCAATGAAGAAAAATATCAGGGATTCAGAGTGATTCTTAGACGACCAAGATAACTAAATATAGCCAGAAAGATAAGAATTTAGGTACGGTGGTTATTTTTGAAGTTCAAGTGAAGAAAGGTTTCTTCATTTATTTTGAACTTTACAAAGAAGTATTTGAGCTCGCTTAGTGAAAAGAGCTTATTCAAATTTAAGTGATTTCTATGCGGTTTGACAATCAAGGAAAATAGAATAGAATGAATGATCTTGAATGAAGAAATTTTGAATATCAATTACAATAAATTTTTTCTTTTCCACAAAGTTTTAATCATCTTGTATATATCCTGCATACAGAAAAATTTACAGAATTCCACAAAAAGGTTTTATTTCTTTTTGGTTGGTATAGTTGAGCCTGCAACATTCATCTTGAGAAATTCCTTTATCCTTTCATCCACAACAGCCTGTTTTGTCTTCTCTTCTGCACGTTCTATAAGTTCCGTCCTCAAGATGTTTATCTCCTTTGGAGCATCTATAGCTAACTTCACAGATTTCCCCTCTATTTTATGAACCTTGATGATTATGTTTCCCCCGACAACTATACTCTGCCCCTCCTTGCGCTTTAAAACAAGCATTACTAAAAATATTATAAAAATTCAATGAAATTTTTAGTATAAAGACTTTGTCTCTCACACAGATAATCATAACATGGTTCTGAAAGGTAATAAAGAAAAATAAATATTGTAGCGGATGTATGTATCTATCATCTTCTTTGAGGTTTTTCTATCATAGAAAAGTCAGCGAATGAATCTATTGATTCAAAAAGTTTCAAAAGGATAAATAACCTGGTATTCCTTTCCTCTACATTATCTGAAAGAACAATAAGAGAGTTGAAAAAAATATCTATCTTTTCCCGAGCTGATTCAAAAAATTTCAGGAAATCTGTGTATTTTTTCTGGGCAACAAAATTTGAGTTTTTCAATTCTTCAGACAATATAAAAACAGCTCTTTCTATATCGTTCGTGATATTTGCTTGTTTTGCTTGTTCCAGAAATCCTCTACTTTGAGCCTGATCTAATATGTTTTTGACTCTTCGTGCTACATAGAAAGCCGGATAAAAATCATTTTCTACCAGAGCTTTCACTCTCTGATAAGCATCGTATGGAGAAACAGTTCTACTCAAAACAGCCCTTGTTATATCTTTTGGAAAAGATTCCGACAGGAAAAACTCTGTTCTCTCCAATATAAAAGCAATAGCTTCCCCAATCTTTTGTTCTACATCAACATTTATTCCTTTCTGTTCAAAGTGATCTTTCATAAGAGGGGTAATAAAATCAGCAAGTTCAACGAGGTTTATATCAATTTCTCCCTCCACCATTATCCTCAAAGCAGATCTTGCAGCTCTTCTTATTCCAAATGGATCTTCTTCAGAAGTTATAGGAAGGTCAGTCAGAAAAGCTAAAAGAACATGGGCAAGTTTATCTGCAAGTGAGACAACTTTTCCCAGTTCTGTTTTAGGAATTTCATCGTCTTGTTTTTCTGGGAGCTTGTGTTCATACACAGCTTGAGCGATTTTTTCATCTTCTCCTTCCTGAATCAAATAAAACATACCAATATAACCTTGATGTTCAGGAAATTCCCTGAAAAGCCCGGTTGTTATATCGGCTTTTGAGAACATAACAGTCCTTCTTAAATCAGACCTTGTTCCAAGAGAAGTTTTGGCACTTATAAAATCTGCTATCTTTGAAACAAAAACAGCTCTGTCATAATAAGAGCCAAATTTTTCATTGTATAATATGTCAGATAGAAGATGAATCCTTTGGGAGAATGGAATTTTTTTATCCTCTTTTATATAAAATTCTGCGTCCTCTAATCTACTTTTTACAACAAAAAGATACCCTTCTTTTATCTTTTCTTTATCTGGATCAGGATTATCAATTATGGCAACAAAACCTTTTATTTTGTTCCCAAGGATTGTAGCTTCAGATTTTATTGGGAATACAAAAACAAAATCCACTAATACTTTCTCAACTATTTTGGGAGGAACTTCATCCATTTCTATATCTACATGAACATAATCTGGGAATTCCGTTGTGAATACCGACATATCTAAAAGTTTTTTATAATCTTCTGGATTAATGTCAAGGCTCTTGAGAAAATTTTCTATCTTCTCTCTTCTTCTGATATGAGATAGCTCAACCTTACAATCGTTGGCTATTTTTATGAAATAATCTTCTTCTGAATTTACATATACCTTTTTATTTCCAATAGCCCTGTGCGAGAAAGTGAAATTTGAGCTTTTTACCCCAAAGAGTTCAAAATCTACAGCTTTATCCCCATCAAAAGATAAAATCCATCTCAGAGGTCTTACGAAAGAATATGAGTTTCCTCCAACCCATTTCATTTCTTTAAACTGACATCTGATGAACTCAAGAATTTTCTTATGATCAAAATATTTTGAGTCAAACTTCAGAATTATTCTTCTTGGCGTAAGGAACAACTGAGCGTTCCCGAAAGCTTTTCTTAATTCTTTCTTCTTATCTGATAGAATCTTCAGGTAGTCAGATGGTATATCATCAAAGCCAAGTTCAATGAACATGTCTTATATTGATAACATTATTTTTACACATGGCGAAAGTTTCAAAAAGAGAAAGGACATTTTTTGATAAAACTTAGCCATAGCCGTGCCATAGAAAACTATGTGAAAGAAATTACTTTGCCTAATATTTCGATCTTCTCGGGAGACTTAAATGTTTTGTCAACAAATTTTTATTTTGTTGAATAATTTTGTTATTTTGTTGAATAATTTACTCTACATCTTGGTTTTCATCTGCTAAACTTTTTAACAGTAGGAGTTATGAAGTATAGGATTTTCTAGGTTAATTGAATAATAAGCAGAAATAA
>CAZRNR010000101.1:0-3056 GCA_964601505.1 uncultured bacterium
CTCCTCTCCCTGGGCCTTCTCGGCCTTCCCTTCCTGGCCCTCCTCTTGAGGAGGGACAGGCGGGGCCTCCACGACCTCGCGGCGGGAACGCGAGTGAGGGAGGGGTGAATGGACCTCGTCGAGCTCTTGCGGGAGATGGTGGAGAGGGGAGGCTCGGACCTCATCCTGGCCTCGGGGAAGCCCCCCCTGCTCAGGGCGGGCGAGGTTCTCGTCCGACTGCGGGAGGAGAGGCTCTCCCCCGAAGAGGCGGGGAGGCTCGTGCGGGCCCTGATGACGGAGGAGCAGCAGGCCCGCCTCGAGGCCCAGAGGGAGCTGGACTTCGCCCTCACCGTCCCAGGCCTCGGGCGCTTCCGCTTCAACGCCTTCTACCAGCGGCGCACGCCCGCCATGGTGGTCCGCAGGGTGCCCTCGGCCCCGCCCGACCTCGAGGCCATCGGGCTGCCCAAGAACGTGGTGGGCCTCCTCGCGAGGCCCACGGGCCTCCTCCTCGTCTCCGGCCCCACGGGGAGCGGGAAGAGCACCGTCTTGGCCGCCATGGTGGACTGGATCAACCGCAACTACCCCCTCCACATCATCACCATCGAGGACCCCATCGAGTACCTCCACGAAGACAAAGTGGCCGCCGTGAGCCAGCGGGAGGTGGGGGTGGACACGCGGGACTTCGCCTCGGCCCTGAGGGCGGCCCTGAGGCAGAGCCCCGACGTGATCATGATCGGGGAGGTGCGGGATGCCGAGAGCGCCGCAGTCCTCCTCAGGGCGGCCCAGACGGGGCACCTCGTCCTCGCCTCCGTCCACGGGGGGAGCGCCCAAGAGACGGTGGAGCGGCTCCTCGAGATCTTCCCCGAGGAGCGGCGGGACGGGGCGAGGAGCAACCTCGCCGACGTCCTCCTCGGGGTGCTCAACCTGAGGCTCGTCAAACGGAACGGAAGGCCCCCCCTCCTCGCCCACGAGTTCCTCTTCGCCACCCCCGCGGTGCGGAGCCTCGTCCGCGAGGGCAAGGTGCACCAGGTGCGCCACCACATGATGAGCTCGGAGGAGATGTGGGTGCTGGAGAAGAACCTGGCCGAGATGGTCCGCAAGGGGCTCCTGACGGCCAAGGAGGCGGAGGAGGTCGCCAACCACAAGGGAGACTTCCTCTGGTACCTGACGGGGCTCAAGCAGGGCTGAGGCCTCGAGGCGAAAGGAAGACCCCCGCCCGGTGGGGCGGGGGCTAAAGGCGTCCTCCCCTCCTCTCACCTCTTCCTCGGGGCGATCGCCAGCACGGCGACCCCGAAGAGTTCCCCCATCAAGAGGGCCGCCCAGAAGGGCAGCCCCGAAAGGGCGAGGAGGACGGCGGCCGCCGCCCCCCAGACCACGGACCTCAGCATACTTCCTCCTCTCCAGGCGCCGCGGGCCGCGCCTAGAAGCCCAAAAACCCCGGGCTCCTCCCGCGTGGAGCCCCTCCCCGGCCCTCTCGGGCCTTCTGCCCCCGGGAGCGGGGGCGGTTACAGGCCCATTCTACCGGGGAAGCCCGCAAAGGGAAGCCCGGGGCCTCGAGGCCCCGGGCTCCTCCGGGCTCCCGCGGGGGCTCAGAGCTCGCCCTTCGCCTCCTCGAGGACCTCTTGCGCGAGCTCGGGGGTGAGGTCCTCCTCGATGAGGAGGGGGACCTCGTGCTCCTCTCTCCTCCGTCCCTCCCCCAGCTCCTCCGCGCGGGCCCCCTGGAAGGGCTTCTCCACGGCCTCCTCCGCCTGCGCCCCTTGGGCCCTCAGGGCCTCGAGGAGGGCGACGGCCTCCCGCAGTCGCTCCAGGAAGAGCTTGACCTCGGGGCGCTCGAGGTCCCTCCTCCCGAGCTTGACCCCCTTAAGGCCGAGGGCGATGGCCTTGGCGGCGTTCCTGGCGAAGCGCTTGAAGTCGGAGGGGCGCCTCACCTCGGGGAGCTCGATGACCACGGTCCTCACCTGGGGCGGGGAGGGGGTTTGGCGCGAGGCGGTCTCGCGGGCTGGGGACCCCCCGAGGAGGGCGGCTTGGAGCTCGGAGGGGATCCTCTCCCTGGGCACGAGCCCCTCCAGGAAGAAGGCGAGGAGGTGGAACCAGAAGAGGCTCCTCACCCCCCGGAAGGCCTCCTGCGCTCCGGGGAAGTCCAGAGGATAGGGCACCGGCTCCCCCGCCTCCAGGAGGGCCTCCACGTAGCCCGAGGGGTCGGGAAGCCCCTTGAAGGCCCTGGCGGCCTCCTGGGCCTCGAGGAGGGCCGCCTCCCCTCCGAGGCCCAGGACGAAGCGCCTCAGGGCCTCCCCGAGGTCGAAGGCCTCCTCCCTCTCAAGGTTCGCCGCCGCCGCCATCAGGTAGAGGCCGTAGCGGGCGTTGGGGTTCTCCGCCCAGAGGACCACCACGGGGACCTGGGAGGGCCCCTGGCCCGACTCGGCGAGGGCCTTGAGGGCGAGGAACCTGTGGTACCCATCGAGGACGGAGTAGGCGTTCCCCTTGGGCGTGACGATGAGGGGCTGGAGGAGCCCCACGGCGAGGATGCTCTCCGCGAGCCTCTTCACCCGCTCGGGCGCGGGGTCCCGGAAGGCCACCTCGGGCTCGAGGAGCGCGCTCAGGGGGACGGTCTTGTACTGCCGTCTGACCTCGAGGGAGAGCTCCGCCGCGCGGGGAAACACGTGGTAGGCATCGAGCTGCACCTTTCACCTCCTCTCTCCATGATACGCTCCACCCCCCTCTGACCTGGGCAGGAGGAGGGCCCAGCCGCCGTAGACGAACCCCCGCCTCCGGGAGAGGGCGGGCCGAAGCTCCGGAGGAGGGGGGAGGTCCGCGGGGACGAGGAGGAGGGCCCTTTCGAGCCCAGGACCGGGAACGAGGAGCGCGACCTCCTTGTCCCGGGCGTAGTAGGCGGCGGTGAAGCCCGCGGCCTCGTTCGCCGCCCGCACCTCCCGGTAGGGGAGGCTGGAGGCCACGAGGGCGAGGTAGCCCATGCTTCCCTGAAGGGCGCGGGCCTGGGGGATCCAGGGAAGGAGGAGGGTCCAGGAGAGGAGGGCGGCCAAGGGGAGGAGGCGGCAGGCCCGGGGAAGCCGCGGGAA
>CAZRNR010000102.1:0-2935 GCA_964601505.1 uncultured bacterium
AGAGTTTGAAGGAGTTCTCAAAAAGAATTAAGGAAATCTAAAGCTTGAGTTCGGACTATCTGACGATAAACTAAAGATTTCAGATTACGATGAAATGCTATTTTTTAATGGAAAAAGCTTCTTAAGGAGTTTTTATATAATAGACATTACAGCAAAGCGATATTTACTGCGTTGTATTAAGCTTAATATCATCGGAATTTTATGAATACATATATATTGCTTTTTGCAAAGATTGTAATATATCATTCAAACCAAAAAATTAGTAGGATAGTGAGTTAGGATATGAAAAGTAAAATACACGGTATTTTGACTATGATTGAAACAGAGTAAATTTATTTTGTGATTCACTATATTTTTTCAAGTATATCTTTTCCAAATATCTTAGTTATTGTTTCTTCAAACTCTTTTGGTAGTGGGGCAAGGAATTTTTTCCCGAGTATTCTAAGCGATAGAGAGTGTAGAAATATACCTTCATATTTTATCTCTCCTATTGCTTCGGTTAGTTTTTTCAGTTTATCTCCACCTCCACCATACATATTGTCTTTGATTATTGGGAAACCATCTGAACTCATATGAACTCTTATCTGGTGAGTTCTACCTGTTATTGGTTTTACTTCAAAAAGCGTTATACCAAACTTTGGATCAGACTTCAGTACTTTGACGAAAGTTATGGCATTTTTCCCTTTATCTTTTGATATGGTCATCACTTTATCTGATCTTTCTGATCTTTTTATTTTTTTGTTTATTTCCCATGCTTTTTTCTCCGTGTATCCAAAACATAATGCTATATATGTTTTCTCTACTTTTCTGTTCTTAAAAAGTTCAGAAGCTTTTCTGAGGGCTTCCTGATTTTTCGCTATTAGCAGAACTCCTGAAACTTCTTTATCTAACCTATGCACTATACCGGGTCTTATTCTACCTTTTGTAAGATCATCAATTGATACCTCTTTATTTTCAAAATCTAAGTGATTAAGTAGAATATTAACTAATGTTCCTTCTGTGTGGTGTGATGAGGGATGCACAACCATACCAGCTGGCTTATTGATTACCATGTAGTTTTCATCTTCCCATATTATGTCAATTGGAAAATCCTCTTTTTTCAGTCTGAACTTTGTTTCAGGGGGGATTTCAGCTTCAATAATATCTCCTTTTTTCAGTATTCTGGACTTTTCTGATATTATCTCACCATTTACTTTTACGAGTTTTCCTTCAATCATTTTTTGGACCTGATTTCTTGACTTACATAATTTTTCAGCTAAAAATACATCTAATCTTTCTCTCTCATTAGATTCAAATATAAATCTGATTTTCTGCATTGCTATGTTTTGTAGATGAATCTTGTGATAATAGAATCAGAAGAATTGATATATTCTATCTTGTAGTTTCATAGCTCCTTTTATGATATGGGACACTATGAATCTTATTGGTTCTGGAGGCCATGGGATTGTGTATCTATTTACGAAAAACATAGATGTTCTTTCTGTTTTCTTTTCAAGAAACAGTTCAGCCAATGTCAAACCATTCAGATGCGTTAGAGATACACCATGTCCAATGCATCCGAGAGAGTAGAGTGCATTTTTATCCCCGACATATCCTAAGGCTGGTGCAAGATCAACTGTTATAGATACTGGTCCTCCCCATTTTCGTTCTATTTTTACACCTTTCAATGGAGGAAAAATTTCTCCTATGAATTTTTCAAGATTGGAAAAAGTTTTTGAGTTCATGTCATAGTTCATATTTTTGCCAAAAGCAATTGAAACATCACTCCCCCCCATAAGTAGCCTATTATCTTTTGTCAGCCTGAAATAATGTATGAGATTTCTTGAATCTTCAAGCCCCTCTCGTGTCTTCCATCCTATTTCGGACATTTTGTTTTCAGAGAGCCTTTCTGTAAGAACTATGTGAGTAAAAGCTGGGACTTGCTTTCTTTTTATCTGTGGTATCAGGTGGGAAAATGCATTTGTTGCAAAAAGAATTTTTTCTGATATAACTTTACCTTTTTCTGTTTTTATTTCAAATTTCCCTGAAATTTTATTTACCTCTTTTATAGGTGTTTTTTCATATATTTTGACTCCAAGATTCTTGATAACTTTTTTCATTCCAATAATAAGTTTTGCCGGGTTCAAGATTGCACAATGCTTTTCATACCATCCACACCTTGCTATAGGAGAATTTATTCTGCTTTGGATTTCATTCTTTTCAAGCCATTGCGCATCCTCTATGCCAAGTTTTTTTGCAAATTCAAACTCATGTTTTAACCTTCTTTCATATAGTTTTGTTGTTGCTATTCTAATAAATCCGTTATATTCAAAATCACAGTCTATGCTGTGTTTTTCAACGAGTTCTTTTACAAGAGATACAGCATCATACATATACTTGTAGGCATTATAGGCATTTTTTTTGCCAAACCTTAAGGCTGTGAGTTCAAGTGTGAGTCCGAATAAAGTCATAGCAAATCCAGCATTCCTTCCACTTGCCCCAAACCCGATATACTCCTTTTCAAGCAAGACTACCTCACAAGAAGGCTCAAATACTTTTAGAAAGTAAGCTGTTGCAACTCCTGTAAATCCCCCACCTATTATGGCAAAGTCACATTTTACCTGACCCTCTAACTGCTGCTCAAGCTCTATTTCAACTGTTTCTAACCAAAAGCTTGGTCTTGCTTCAACCATACATTAAATTTTTTATCATATTTCCAATCATACATTAAAATTTATCATATTTTTTGCTTTATTGAAATTACAACAGAAACCATCAACAATGGCATAAATATTTCAGTATTTTTTGTTCCATTTATAGTGTTTGATCATCATTATTATTTGCTTTATTTCTTCTATTGCCCAAGTTTTTCCCATTGAAAGCTTGCAATCTTTCTTTCTTTCTCTGAAAAAACTATTCCTATAAGATGAATATCTCTATACCTTCTTGTGTATTT
>CAZRNR010000103.1:0-2865 GCA_964601505.1 uncultured bacterium
AGAGTATTTCTATAAACTCTTGGTCTATCTCCACAGTTTTCTATGATTTCTTTACATTTTTCTTCTGAATAATCTTTTAAAATGACAAGTTTTAATTTTTTCGTATCAGGAATATCTTTTGATTTATCTGGCCAGATAAAAATATCAAATTTTTTGTCTGTTTCTGAGATGTTATCTTTGATAATTTCTTTTTCTTCATTTTCAATTTCTCTATCATCTATGCTTTCAGCTTTTACCAGAAGTATGCGATTTAAGTTTGGTTGATTGGTAAAAAAGAGCTCGGTATCGGAAAGGTAAAAGAGATTTTCTTTTAACTTTTGAATTACTTCAACAATTATACTACTTGGATGAGAAACTTCTGCACATGAGAGTTTTAGTTCTTGAAGAGATATTCCTCTTTCAGGTCCTCCAGAGAAAGAATACATAAAAATTGTGGTTGCACACTTTGTGCCAAAGGAAAAGGGTGAATAGGCACTCCCAAGACTTCTATCTACTTTTTTAGATCCAGAATCAGGCGAGGTTATATCTGCTGCTAATATGCTATCAAATTCATTCCCTATATGCTTAATAAGTTCCCGCCTTATTTCCTCATTCTTTAAATCAATATCTCCTAATCTTATAAAGGGATTTTTAGAATCCTTCAAAGAATGAACCACTAAAGCAAGAATCCTTAACACCCCTCTTGTTCTCTGAAAATTTGGAAAGCTTCCCCATCTTTTGTAAAGAACATCTATCATCTCGGGTTGAAAAGGGAAACTCTTCAAAAATTTTTCTCGGTAATAAGATTTATCTATACCTTCTGGCAGAATCTTTTCTTTTTCAGCATAATCTAAAAATTCCTCAATATTGTTTCTTGCTTCTTTTTCATCAATATTACTAAACAATCTCTTTACTATCACCGATGAGACTTCTTCATCTTCCACAGGTGTATAAACCTTTTCTATTCTTCCAGTTATGTGTTGTATTTGCTGAAAAAGTCTTTCTGCACTTTCATCATAATGTTCAAGAAGGCTTGAGGGTAAGGTAAGAATCAGTAAAGATCTATCAAGGGTTTTTACTGCTATTGTAAGTTCCTGAATAAAAG
Organism: uncultured bacterium; assembly: GCA_964601505.1. Classification (GTDB taxonomy): domain Bacteria; phylum Calescibacteriota; class Calescibacteriia; order Calescibacteriales; family Calescibacteriaceae; genus DRWZ01. The sequence continues at coordinate 1,085 of CAZRNR010000103.1, forward strand.
CAAGGCTTTGAGAGGCAAGGTTTGAATTCCCAACCTTTATTCCTGAAGCCTTGGTGATATACTCTAATAATTCATCAATTAAAATTAAAAGTGGTTGATTTTTTGAAAAAAGAGCCTGAATTTTTTCTCTCCCGGGCGAGACTTTCCCTTTCAGTGATTCTATCTTTCCTGTCAGTTGAAGTTCTATTTCTTCCCAAAGTGTTTTCTCTTTTGGGTCAAAAACAGTGCCATCAATGACTATAACTTTAGAGTTCCATTCTTTCGCTTTGTGGTAAAGTGCAATCAGAGCATGAGTTTTCCCACCTCCAAAAGGAGTTTGCAGCTGAATTACTGGGTCTCCACCTTCTCCTTTCAATCTTTTTTCCGCTATATTCAAGAGATTTTTTAATCCAGCAGTTAGAAAGGTCTTTCTGAAAAACACATCCGGGTCTTTGTATTCCTCAGGAGCTTCTCCCTTGAAGACTTGCCAGAGGTCTGCAGCGAAAATATCCATGGTAAGCCTTCCCTCAAGGATATCCTTATGAGGGGTTGCTATGGTTATAAAGGGCTTCATTTTAAATTAGCCTCATCCTTCATTAATATATGATAAATTTTTAATAGTTGCATTTTTAAAGAGGGAAGGTCTTTTTTTATTATCTCCCATATAATTTCATAATCTACACCATGATAGAAATGAATGATTTTATCTCTTGTTTTCGCCATTGAAGTCCATGGTATTTCTGGAAATCTGTCTCTAACCTCTTTTGGCAGTTGTTTTGTCGCCTCACCAATAATTTCAATCTTTCTTACCACAGCACTTGCGGTTTTGTCATCTTGAATAAAATCATTGAAGTCCATACCCTCAATAAATTGTTCTATTTTTGTAATAGCATCTGTTATATCTTTGATATAAAGGGAAGCTTTTCTTTTCATATTTCAATAACCTCTTTCAAAATATCATTTCTTATTTCCTCTCTCAATAGTTTTGATCTGACAAGGTCTACTTCACATCCTAATAATTTTTCAAGCTTATCCCATAATTCAAAGAACTTAAAACCAATAGGCTTTTCAATTTCAATCAGTATATCAATATCACTTGTTTTATCAGCCTCTCCTCTTACATATGAACCGAAAATACCAAGAATCGTTACTCCGTATTTTTCTTTAATTTCCTCTTTATTTTCTTTCAATATTTGTTTTATCTCTTGAAGTGTTTTCATGTTTTATTTGTTTAATTAAAATAACTTTATTTGTCCTTCTTTCATTTCAGAAATTATTCTTTCCTTCCCTGAAAGGAAGCCATCAAGGAGTTTTTTCTCTTTACTCTCATTTGGGAGTGTTTCAGAAATTGCCTGGGCAACCCTGTAAAAGGAATCCTTCATCCCAGAGCCACTATCCATTAGCACTTTCTTCATTTCATCCCTTCTTCCCTCCTCCCAGAGTATTAATACAAGATGAAGCACATCTATAAGCTCGCTTGAATTTTCTAATTCTTTTAAATCTCTTTCTTCAGGACCAATTACTCTTATAAACTCTTTTTCTTTTTTAATAAACCCTTTATTCCATTCTCTTGAAAGGTCAATACCTACTGATTGAGCAAGCTTTCTTGCATCATCAAAAGGGACTTTTGCCTCTCCATAAGTCCATCTCCAGAGAAGATAGAATCTTGTAAGTGGAGAAAGTTCAGAAGCAATTCCATTATGTAAAATCTGACGAACTGCATAATCTGTTACAACCTCTCTTACATATTCAAGTAGTTTATCTGCCCTTATTATATTTCCTTCATAATCCATAACTTTTTT
>CAZRNR010000104.1:0-2726 GCA_964601505.1 uncultured bacterium
CTGAAGGAGGGGAAAGAAGCTGGACTGAAGGAAGGACTGAAGGAGGGGAAAGAAGTTGGATTAAGAGAGGGCCTATACAGTGCGATAGCTTTAGGCCTTGAGTTAAGATTTGGTAAAAAGGGTTTGAGGCTAATGAAGAAGATAAGAGAGATTTCAGATATTGGAAGGCTAAAGGAACTGAAGAAGGAGATAATCAAAGCAAAGAGTTTAAAGGAGTTCTCAAAAAGGCTGATGGACAACAGTTTCTAAAAGTTCGGACCTTCTGACAATAAACTAATGCTTTCCATCAAATCAAAAAATTTAATTAAGATAGTGCGTTAGGATATGAAAAGTAAAATACATAAGTCATTGTTTTGACTATGATGCAACGGAGCGATTGAACTTTGACATACGTTTGAGACTCTATGAAATTAGGAATTATTTTATTTAAATCTTTCTAAGTTCTTTATCAGAACGAAAAGAGATAGAGCTTGTGTTATAAGTGAGAACAATATAATCCAATTTATTCCAAAATCATATATTTTGCTAAAGATAACGGATGAGATAAGAGATGAGATTCCGGAGGAAAAGTGAAGTATTCCAAAAGATGTTGCTTTTCTGCTTATTTTTGCTAATCCTGATTTTAGTATGCTTTCTGAAAGTCCCATATAAGCGCCCCAGAAGATGATGGAAACTGGATTGAGTAATGAGAAGGAGCTTGCAAACCCAAAAATAGGTATGAATGATAGAGTAAGAATTGGTTTTCTATCAAACAGAATTCCAAATGGTATTGCAGTAATGGAATCAACTAGCATAGCTATGGCGTAAGCTATGGGAATCCAAAAATCTGATAGTCCAGATGATTTAAAGTGAAAAGATATTATCTGAAAGTTTATGAATCCAAGATTTGTGAGGAATGCAAATGTTATATATGTTTTCAGTTTATCTTTATTGTTCTGATTTTCGCTTTGTGTTTTTGGCACTATTGTTTTGTCGTCAGAAAATTTTTTCATTTCATCTGAATAAATTTTTTTGGTTGCAATTAGCAGTAGGATTGATATGGTTGTGGGGATTATCATAAGTTTTAGGGCAGCTGAGTATCCTGCGTAAGACACTATGATTGCTACAAGAATAGGACCTATTACAGCTCCAATTTGATCTATTGCTTCATGTAAAGCGAAAGATCTTCCGTATTTTGTTGAGACTGTGCTTATAAGATAGTCCCTTGATGGATTTCTCAGAGCCTTTCCTAACCTTTCAGTTTGAGAGAGAATAAAGACTTGAGTTGCTGATTGGCAGAAGCCCATAATTGGAATAGAGAAAAGTCCGATTATGTATCCCAGAATTGTGAAAAACCAGTAAGATTTAAATTTATCAGCGATGTATCCTGTTATTGTCCTGAGTGAATAAGCTATCATTTCTCCCAGGCCACCTGCTATTCCTGCAAGAGCTATGCTTCCACCGAGAATGCCTATGTAGGGGCCAAGAATACTTCTGGCACTTTCATAGGTTATGTCCGCAAACAAAGATACCAGACCAAATAGGATGATTATGGTGTTTGCTCTTTTCATCGTTGTTCATTCATAATTTCCTTTCATCACCATAATTATTGATTTTTTTGATATGTTTTTTGCAATTTCTGTGTTTAGTTTTCAGGACTTTGCTTTTTGCTATGAAGTTTTTGATAGTGATTCTGAACTTGCTATAATGTTGAAGAGATTCAAGTTTTTCCCTCAAAGGAAATAAACTTTGTTTTGAAGCACTCTTCTGTGAGTTTGCAACAATGATTTAATCAGAAGATAGTTCTTTTATATCAATTACTTCCAATTGCTTGAGAGCTTCTTTGATTTTGTCTTCATATTCGTCCTTTTTTATCTTTCCTCCATCTGCTGATATTTCCATAACTATTTCTACTTTGCTAAACTTTGACTTTAGATAATTAATTATCCTTCCAATATCTGATAATTTCCCAAATTGAACAATAAATTTAAGGTGTATCTTGCTATATCCTTCCTTAAATTGAGATACTTCACTTTTTTCTGAAGCTACTTTTTCTCCAACAGGTTCAGGAGTTGGTTTTTCTACTATTTCAGACTTATCGGAAAATTCTTTTTTACACAATTCTGCTTTAATAATCACCTCTTCCTCTGCTATTTCTGGTGAGTACTCTTCCTTGAAATAATTGCAGAAAGGTTTATCTTTTTCTAATCTCCCAAGTCCGAACAAACCTTGTTTTATTCCTTCTTTTATTGCATTTTTAAAAACTTCTTCGCTGAGGATTCTGATTTCTCCCGGTGTTGTATAAAAGGATTCAATGATACTCTTTGTGCTTGCATAATCATTTTTTAAATATTTGTCTTTAATTGTTAATGCGCCCAATTTTTCTAAAATCTCTTCACCTTTCAATCTATTATAAACTTCTTCATCCAAGAGGTATTCTTTTCCATAGGTTGGTATGCCTAAATCAATCTTTTTAAGTCCTTCTTTTGAGGGTAAGACAATGAGTCTATAGAGAGTCCTAATTCTTGATTTCACATCTTCTTCAAATTTTTTGATTCTATTTTTCACTTCTTTTTTCTTTTCGTCAGTAAGATTAAGGCTTTTGTCTTTCTCTATTGATTGCCATGCGAGTTTATCTCTGATAAATTTATTAAAACTAATTCTATCATCTTCTGATGGGCATAAAAATATGAGAGTATTTCTATAAACTCTTGGTCTATCTCCACAGTTTTCTATGATTTCTTTAC
>CAZRNR010000105.1:0-2635 GCA_964601505.1 uncultured bacterium
GAGGAATTCATCCAGCTCAGCCTGTAGCATTTTGCCGATGGTTTGAGCCATCAGGGTCTTTGAGGAGCTTGCTGAATTCCCTACGATACTGTTCTACTTTTTCTTTGTTCGGCTGTTTCATGTTAACACCTCCTTACTTTATTTTTACACAATGGATGAAACAATCCCAACCTACAATATATATGCTTTTCATTCCTCCATATCCCTTTGTAATTCTTCACGTTCTCCTTCTTTTTCTCCTTCTTTGTAGTCTACTTGTTGTGTATCTTTTGTTTTTTCAATTTCTAAATCTACGTTTTGATGTGCCTTTTTTTGTATATTGGTTTGATCCTTGTATTCAACAAGCATGCTTTTTGTAGGCTTTTCTGCCTCAGTAAGGTTCAAACTTTTTCCAATCAACGTTGTGTATACCTTTGCTCCTTTTATATTTAAGTGAATACCATCAGTATGTAAATATTCTTCTTTAGCAATACTATACCAATCTATAAGCCTTATTTTGCCCTTCATTTCCAAATCCTTCAAAAGGTTATTATACGAATTTTCCCATTTCAATATCGACGCCTTTATGTTTATAAAATATATTTCCTTAGCACCTATCTGCCTCAGAGCATCTATAAAGTTTTCTACAAACCCCCTGCGAGGATATCCGTTATGACCCAAATGGACAACTACCACCTCACACCGCCTTATGGTATCAGCTCTCCTTTTTGCCACTTCTAAAGCCTCAGAAAACCAACGGTTGACCCGAGCGTCAATAAAAAGTCCATCATACTTCCTTACCAAAAAGGGAGCAGCACCTTTCATAACAGAATCTCCTATCAAAAAGGCACTGCATTCTCTTTCCTTAGGTTCATAGATTAGAGCATGTGATACTTCAGTATCTTTTATCGCTTTTGTAAATTCTGCTGGCCTTTGCTCTATTTTTTCTATATTCCTTCCAACCTTTTCCTCTAAATTTTCGGACTTTATGTTGTGAAAATATAAGGTAAATATGGAGAATACGCCCAAGGAAATCTTAGTACTGGCGTATTTTAAATTCTCTTGTTTTCTGAAAGGTTCTTCTATTAGAATATGAGTGATTATAGATACGCTTAAAATAGCTAAAAACATAATACACTCCGCACAAAGCAGTGCTGTGCTTGAATATTTTGTTAACAGCATAATGGGATAGTGCCACAGAAAAATAGGATATGAGATTTTTCCGAGTAGATACAAAGGTTTAAAACTGTAGCTTAAAAGTATCAGAGAGTATATGAGTAATAAAGAGAGAATATCCACTATCAGGAAACCAAAAGGGAAAAACCAGTCTGTGTATATGCTAAATTTGAAGAAGGTTAAGGAGATTAAAAAAGTGGTGATAAGAAAAATTGGAATAGTTAGCCTTTTTACTTTTTGAAATATATGGACAATTTTATCTTCATACAAAGCCAAAAGCCCACCCATAAAAAAGGCATGAGCTCTTGCCTCTGTCCTGAAATACACATGGTCTGGGTTTAAATTCTGAACCTGAAAGTAATAAAAGGATGATGCCATGGAGACAAAAGTCAAAAACATATAGGCATACGGAATATACCTTCTTGGAAGATACAGAAATAAAAGAAAACTCAAAGCGTAAAACTGAAACTCCATAGATAGAGACCAAAGTGGTAGAAAGACTACCTCCTTTTCAAACCTGTCAAAGTAAGGTATATCTGAGAATATTAAAAAGTAGTTATAGAATGATAGTAGTGCGTAGACGGACTCTTTAAAAGCAAGAGAGAGAGGCTCAAAATTATTCATGTAAACAATAAACAAAACTATAGCAATCATAAAAACAAGGGATGGATAGATTCTGAGAAACCTTTTTATCAAAAAATTAAAGCTATTCTCCTTTATAAGGACGCGAGTTATAAGATATCCAGAAAGGACTATGAAAACCTCTACTGCCAAAAAACCTCCACTAAAGCTTTGAACATAATCTTGATGAAAAATAGATAAATAGTGATATATTGAAACACACAGGACGAGAAATCCTCTAAGATTGTCAAGGCTTTCTATTCTTGTAAGCATAGTTTTCCTTTATTGCTTGAGATATGACAAAATAAAGAGCCAGTGCGTAGTTGAAACTTCCTTCTTGAGTAAAATGAACCCCATCACTGCGTAAGCAATTTATGTTATAACATAACACACTCATTGCCTTTTCCCAATCAAGTAGGTAGACTTGAGGATACTTCAATTTTATAAACTGTAGATTCCTGTTATTGTATTCTCTCCAACTTCTCTGCACATGAGTGTTTACAAAAACAATTGTTGACCCTTTCTCTGTAAGAATTTGAACCAAGGTTTCTATTTCTTTATAATCCACTGATGAATTGTTAAAGAGATTTATAACCACTATACTTCCAGGTTTTATCTTTTCTATCAATTCAAAAGCGGATTTGAAATGTCTGCCTTCTTTTGCGTCTATGTTTAATTCATACTCAAAAAGCAAATTTCTTATATGTTTTTGACTTCCTACTATTAAACTATCGCCTATTATATTTATCTCGCTGGCAAAAATGCTTTTGGTAAAAACAAGAAAAAGCAAAAGTATTAGATTTATTCGCCAAAAAGTCATAGTTTTTACCTCCTTCTTAACCTATTATAACGCAGGTGA
>CAZRNR010000106.1:0-2481 GCA_964601505.1 uncultured bacterium
CACGCAGTGTTCTTTTACAAGTTAAAAAAATTGCTTTATCTGGTGTTTTCAATGCTACAGCAGAAGGTGAGAAATTAAAATCTCTTGTCAAGATTCATGTTTATCTGTATTGCGGTCTGATGACAAACTTTAAAAAGGTTTGAAAAATCTTAAATTATTGGTTATTTGCGTGATCTGTCTGTCTTTTACTCTTTATCATGCTCGTTATTAGATGTTTCCTATATAGGGATTATTTCTCCTATTTTTTTATAAATCTCTGATTGTAAGTTCTCCGATATCTCACTATGTCTGTTTTAACTCATAACTTCGTTATTAGATAAAGCAGTTTGTAGTTCTTCAAGCGTCAAAATATTTATTACAAAAGCAAAAGTATAAATTTACCCGAATAAGCTGAGTCTTTCTTTCAGCCTCTTGATTGCTATTTCATAGTAGTGCTTATTTATCTCAATTCCTATGAACCTTCTACCTGTCTCTTTACAAGCTATCGCAGTAGAGCCACTACCCATAAATGGGTCAACTACCAAGGCTTTTTCCTTTGTAGTAAGTTCAATTAGAACTCTCAGAAGCCTTACAGGTTTTACACTTGGATGGTCGTTGAAAGCATCCTTTTCTCTCCTATCTGGTTTCTCAATTAGAAAATATTTATCCATAACTTCATCTATGCTATCTGTGGTTATTATGTTGGATGGAAACATCCCTTTTCCTTGCTTTATTTTGACATTAAACAGTCCAACTCCATACTTCGCAAAATTTTCCAATAATGTACCTTCTGGAGGCTTTTGGGCTACCATTATAGGCTCATAGTTGCTTTTTACTTTCGGGACTTTATAGGTTTTTAACTCTTCTCTCAGTCTTTCTTTGACCTCGGGAGGGAGCGAAGTTCTATCAAGAAAATGTTCAAGACTAAAAGCCTTTGGCTGATTTTGTGTATATATCCATAGAAATATATCTCTAACCCAAAACCCAGCATCCTCTGTGGCACACACAAGCCTATGGAACAATCTTGGATGAGAAAAAGAGAGAAACCAGCCACCGGGCTTTAAAATCTTGAAAACTTTCTGGGCTACAAAGAAGAACCACCTTCCAAACTCAACAGCCTGATCTGGAGAAAATTTCATACCCACAGGCAAGTATTTAACCGTTCCTACACTATTTTTTGCCTTTAGAACTTCTTCGTGAGACCATCTGTTGTCAAGTTTGTCAAGAAAATAGGGTGGGTCTGTAAGGACTAAATCAACTGTATTCTCAGTAATTCTCTCCAACCAAACAAGGGCATCGCCAAGTATAATTTCTATGTCTTTCATATTTACTTCCCTTTGTATTTTAGCTTTAAGATTTTGTAAACCTGTTTTTGAACTTCTTCAGACGCTCTTAACACTACCCTTGGATTTGCTATGGTTATTACTCTTCCAAGTTTATCAAACACAAACCAATCTCTGTATGCACGATTACACTCCTCACACTGAGGTATGTATCCTTTAGATTCGTCCTTAGGGTCTATGTGTGCCCTTTGGAGCTTTGTTATGCGTTTTGGATTTTTTAGATTTGGTTTGTCCTCTTCCGAACCGCAAGTAGCACATCTATAATTGTAAATTTGTTTGAGTTTTTCAAAAGCCTCATCACTAATTCCAACCTTTCTATGCGGTGTCCACCCAGGATAAGGTTCTTCAAGAGATACCAAAAGGTAGCTATCTTTTGGAATTTCCACTTCCAAGTAATTGCCTCTCGTAGAGGATATTATATACCAGCCTTTTTGCCTTGCAAGATGTCTCGCTTGTTGAACGTCAGTAGTATCTGGATACCAACGCCTAATAAACTGTGTAAGCTCCGTTTTTGAAATTGGTTTAGTACTTGGATAGTTTTGTGCAAGATAAACAAGAACAAGAGCGTCCCTTGTGTATTTACCATCCTTTTTAAGCTTTGGTAGTTTAACCCCATTATCCTTGAGATACTTTTCCCACATATTCCTTATTAGCTCGTATACTTTTTGAATTTCTTCATCTTTCAGTATTTTATATTTTGTGAGTTTCTTTTTTCCCTTTTTAATTTCTTCCATGGGTGATTCGCAGTTAATTTATATTTTGTAATTTAAAAAATAAAAACCTTTTCAAAAGTTTTTCCGCCCCTTGCTTTTCGCATGTTTCCAAGAATCTTCTCAAAGTCTTGAACTAAAACCGCAAATTCAACAAACTTTTGACTTAATCTTTCTACGAAATCTTCTTTTTCAATTATCTCATATAGTTCTCTTTTGATTTCATCTTTTCGGCTTTCTATCCATGATAACGCCAATTCTTTGATCGCTTCCCTCTCATACTTTTTAAAAACATTTGTTGCTTCCTTATCAAATCTCATCAAAACTTCCCCAAACTCTTCTCTCACATGCTTTTCGCTAAAACTCAATATATTCCATGTTTCGTTTATGATATCATCTACTGATGGTATTTTATCGGATATCAATTTTTCTATCACTAATTCAAATAT
>CAZRNR010000107.1:0-2391 GCA_964601505.1 uncultured bacterium
TTGTGAGGGAGTTAGTGGAGGCTCAGAAGAGGACGGAGGAGAGGGTAAATGAGTTAGCGGAGGCACAGAAGAGGACAGAGGAGAGGGTGAGTAAGCTTGAGGATATTGTGAGGGAGTTAGTGGAGGCTCAGAAGAGGACGGAGGAGAGGGTAAATGAGTTAGCGGAGGCACAGAAGAGGACAGAGGAGAGGGTGAGTAAGCTTGAGGATATTGTGAGGGAGTTAGTGGAGGCTCAGAAGAGGACGGAGGAGAGGGTAAATGAGTTGGCAGAGGCTCAAAAGAGGACGGAGATTGAAATACAGAATTTAATAAGATCCGACCATGAAATTAGAGAGGAGTTGAGATCTATTAGAAGAGAAATAGGTGGACTTTCAAGGAGTTTCTCGTATGCTTTTGAGAATGAAGCGTTTAGATCTCTCCCGGATTTTCTCAAGAAGAATTTTGGTATAGTATTGAAGAAGAGGCTCGTTAGGGAAGAAATAAGAGGTAAGGAAATAAACATTTTTGGGATAGGTGAAAAGGAAGGTAAGGAAGTATTTGTGGTGGGGGAGGCAAAGGTAAGGCTAGATGAAGTGAAGGCACAAGATGGAGTTTTCGATGAGTTGGAGGACAAGGTAAGTGCTGTCAAGGAAGAGTATGGTCAGGGTATAGATGTAGTGAAAATCCTTGTGACACACCATGCTACAAAAGGATTTATAAATCTGGCAAAGCAAAGAGGGATCATAGTTATACAAAGTTTTGAGTGGTAAGTTCTATATCTCAAAAGTATTCACTGATTGCTTGGAGAATGGAAGAGAATGTAAAAGATTTTTATGATGTAAAAGTGAAAATTTGGAAGTCTTGATCTCACGAAAAAAGACTCGCAAAAAAGTAGATAAATGTTGATATTTAGGATCAATGTAAAACTTCATATTGATGTTATCTAAATTCTATTGAGGTAAAAGGACGAAAATCTTTCCATAGCGTTTCTTTGTTGTGTTGTTTTTATGCAGTTTCTATTTTCTTTTTGTATTTTTATATATCCCCTTGAATATCGGAAAAATTTTTTAATTTTGCTTGAAATCGGTCAATCTATTTGAAGTTTACAAAGTGAAGGAGGTGCATATATTTTTCATCTTTTCCTGTTGTAACATTGAAGAATTTTTCCTGAATTCTTCTGACAAGCCTAAATTCTCCATTACCTATGGGTCTCCCGTCAACTTCCCTTATTGGGGTTATTTCTGCTGCTGTTCCTGTTAGGAAAGCTTCATCAGCAGTATAGAGTTCATCTCTTGTATATCTTTCTTCTCTACACTCTATTCCGAATTCTTTCAGAAACAGCATAACTACTCTTCTGGTTATTCCGGGAAGTATTGAGTGTGCTGAAGGGGTTTTCACAACCGAATCTTTTACTATAAATATGTTTTCTCCTGCTCCTTCAGAAACAAACCCTTCTGAGTCAAGTAGAATTGCCTCATCAAAACCAAGTTCTTTGGCCTCTTTCTTAGCTAATATTGAATTGACATAGTATCCACATATTTTTGCTTTCGTCATAGATGCATTAACATAGTGTCTTGCAAACGAAGATATTTTAACTCTTATTCCATTTTTTAGTCCATCTTCTCCAAGGTATGTCCCCCAAGGCCAGACAGCTATTGCTACGTGTATTGGATTATCATATGCATAAAGTCCCATCTCTCCATCTCCAATAAATGCAATAGGTCTTATGTAGCCTGCTTGAACATTGTTTATCCTTACTGTCTCCTCTATAGCTTTTTCAATTTCCTCATCGGAGAATGGGATCTTTATTCCAACTATTTTTGCGGATTCAAAAAATCTTTTAACATGCCAGGACAGACAAAATATACTAGATATATTCTCTTTACATTTATAGACTCTTATACCTTCAAAAACACCAAGACCATAGTGTAGCGTGTGAGTTAAGACATGGATTTTTGCCTCATCCCATCTTACAAATTTCCCATTAAACCATATATACTCTGTTTTCTGCATACTTTAAAGTGAAATATTAATTTTTACCTGCAGGTTTGAAACATTTTCAATTTTTCGTTCTTTGAACTATCTTTTTAGATGAATCAGTGTGATTTCTGTGGTGAAGAAGTAGATACGCACGTATAAAATATTGATTATGGTTTGTTTCTATATGAAAATCAAGAAAGAATAAATATATTTAGCTGCTTTGTCCAACAATTTTTGAATTTGTATCTTTTCTTTATATCATAGCACATATCCTTAAAATTTGTATAACTAGCTTCAATGAAAGGTAAGTATGATTAATATCATAAAAAATTCTCCAAATGAATTTCTCCTTTTCCTGCAAATATATTGGACAAAGCATATTTAGCTTGATTTTCCCCAGTGTCATACCTTCACATAATTATTGGAATTGCT
>CAZRNR010000108.1:0-2107 GCA_964601505.1 uncultured bacterium
CATAATAAGAAGTGAGATTACAAACAAAAATAATTTTGTTATCATTATTGAACTAAAAATCTCTGAAAGCTTGCGTTTATCATCTCTATTTATGGAGATTTCTCTCGGTGCTGATAAATTAAATCCATAGTCAGTTAAAATCAAAAAATATCCAATAAACGCTTGAGCAAAAGCAATAAGTCCATACTTTTCAGGGCCTAAAACCCTAACTATGTATGGTAAAGTTATTAAAGGGAAAACATAGTTTGCTATCTGTAAAGAACTTAGAGAAAGAAAATTCTCTAACAATGTCCTCTTATGATGAAAAAAGTCTTTATGGATGAATTTGAAATAACTAATATTTGTAGAAAATCTTCCACCCATAACAAACATCCAAAATAAAATAATTCAAACAGTTTTTTGAAAAAACAGGATTTAATACAAAATATGAAAACTTCAACCTAACAAATATGTTATACAAATCATATTGCGAACAGTTATGTTAAAAAATTAAAATCTACAAGGATACTTTCTCAATTAAATCACGCCATTGATTAGCTATAAACTGTATGTGGAACTGGCTTGCTCTTTTCAAAACTTCTCTGGAATATAATTCAATTATATCCCTATGTGTTAGCATCTTTGATAATGTTTCCACCCAAATCTCCTCCTCTCTGCTCAAAGGATCTCCAGCACCCTTAAATTCTCCGTCAAAAACAGGCATAAGAACACCATACTGTGCGAATTCCGGATCCTTGGCTTCGCATTCAAAATCTGTGTCTGGTGCAAGTATCTCTCTTGGTCCCGACCTACAATCTGACGAGACCACAGGAATACCGCAAGCCATTGCTTCAATTAATGCATTAGGGAAACCTTCCCACAAAGATGTGAAAACAAAAATACTAGACCTTGATATAAACTTAAATGGGTTCTTCTGAAATCCTAAAAAATAAACATCAAAATCATCTTCAATTCTATCCCTATCCCAAACATATGTCTTTAAAGATAAACCTTCCGACAAAGAAATCAAATAATCCTTTAGCTTAACTTCTCCAAGTATCACAAGTTTCAAATCCGAGAAAAATTTTTTCAACTTACTGAAAATTCTTATGAGATACCATTGCCCCTTTAGGTTTTGTCAATCTACCCACATTAATCAAAGTAGGAAAATTAAAAATCTTCTCATAACCCAAAATAGGTTCAGACATTAAATACCTTATCCTATCTATATCTAACGGATTATAAATAACCTTTAATTTTTCCTTGGGAACGCCATAATGAACTTCCAATTCCCTGGCAATACTTTTGGAAACGCAGACTATGAAAGAAGCACTCGGATAGAGTAATCTCGATAAAAAATTATAGGGATGAAAAAAATTCCTTGATGATTCCTGAGGTGTACGGACAGATATAATAGCCTTGTGTTTAGATATAAACGTTGAAAGTATATTCACATAATTTGTTCTCTCAAGAAAAGATACTACAACTGAATCACGTCTTAAATTTTTAGATAACTTAAAAGCATAAACAGGGATAAGCAAACTCTTTAAAATCGGGCTTGTCCTATTGGTGTGATTAGATAATAAAATTATCTCTGTTTTTTGAAAGTCGTATTTCACATCTCTTTCTAACAGAAAAATCTTATCAACATTTAAAAATTCACCTAAATTCACAGCCACTCTTTCAGCTCCACCACCTGCAAGAGAATTGATAAGGAATGAAACTTTTGTACTACTTTCTCCCATCACATTCTAAAGTTTGAATTCTGGAAAAAATAATCTATATCTTTACAGAAATAAATAAAACATAAAAAATCAAAAATAATATTGAAATGGTACAAAGTTATTGCACCCTCCATACTACATTCAATTTTAGATTCTCTCATATCCTAAAACACAGTGTAACCAATAATTCATAACAACAATGATAAACTTTATCTGAAAACAGTATTACTAAAAAATGTTAGTTGGGAAAAACGAACCCCTCAACAAAACAAGGAATTGCCTATAAAATTATATCTTCCTCTCAAAAAGTCTTAAATTAAAATAAAAGTTTATGAAGGAGAGGGAAATCAAAGTTCCTAAAGACCCTAAAGAAATTGAAAAAGAAATGGATAATTACCGCATCA
>CAZRNR010000109.1:0-2076 GCA_964601505.1 uncultured bacterium
CAGCGCTTAAAATATTAGACCTGATTCTAAATTCAACAAAAAATTGAGATTATGGAGAAAAGTTTGATTATTGATAAAATTAAATATAGTATTTATGAAGTTTTTAATTATTTATTTGGACTATACATTATGTGAAGCACTTTGTCAAGAATTTAGATTATTATTTAGATTTTTATACCCCGATGAAGTTATATATTGAACAAAAACCTAAACTGAAGCTTGAGCAGAAGTTAGTTGTATCTCAAGTTCAGATTCAGATTCTTATTTCCCCTGTAGATGAGCTCAATGTTATGCTTGAAAAAGAAATTAATGAAAATCCTTTCCTTGAATATGAAGAGGGAAATTATGAGGAAAAGAATCTTGAAGACGAAAATTATGAGGAAGAGAATAAAGAAAAATCAATTAGGGAGGAAAGCTTTGAAGATTTAAGAGAGAAAGAATACCATGAAGATGAACAACATCATTTTCTGGATTCTGCAGAAGATCAGAAATATGAAAGGTATTCACAAGATAACACTTATGTAGCAGGAGAATATCCCTACGAATCCATAAAACAGCGGATATTTTCCCATTTTGAAGATGAAAAAAGAAGGATGATTGCCCTTGAAATCTTTCATTCCATTGACTCCAAAGGTTATCTAGCTCGTGATGTGTCAGAGATACTAAAAAGTCTTGAAGAGATTGGATTGAATGTTTCTGAAGAAGAATTTGAAAGTGTTAGAAGGGAACTTATTACTTCCATTGAACCATTTGGAATGGGTAGTAAAAATACCTCTGAATACATATACTTTGTTCTGAAAAAAATTGCTGATGAGAATGGTATTCAAGATCAGCTTTCTCCGAATATCATTGATGATATAAAGAGAAAATATCCAGAAATATTTGAATTTTTTGAGAAAGTTTCTGTTTCGGGGAAAGATATTAAAGATGCTGTATTAAATAAGATAAAGCAGGATGAGGTTATTTCAAAGATAATAGATATCGCCAAAGATAAGGATATCCCACCTTTCCCTACTTCTAGAATTAATTTTTCTGAACCAAGCATTTACAGAAAATCTCCTGATTTGGAGGTTGAAGTTTATGATGATAATAATGTATATATCCACCTCAGTTCTCCTAAAATATATATAAAAGATCTGAGAAAAGAAGATTGGTATAGAGGAATAAATTTAGATGATCCTTCAAAAAAGATAGTTCAGGAGAAGATTAGAAGAGCAAGGGAAATTGAAAGAGGATTAAGGATGAGAAATGATATTTTGCTGAAAGTTGCAAAATGTATTTTCTCATACCAAATTGATTTTCTGAGGAATGGCAAAAAGAAAGACATAAAACCTCTGACACTTGAGAAGCTAAGTGAGCTTTGTGGGATCTCTACAAGTATGATAAGTCGTGCGATAAGAGGTAAGACTGTAAAAACACCCTCTGGGACCTTTGAACTCAGGGAATTTTTATCTCATAGTATTTCAGGTGAGGAAAAGAAAGTCTCTCAAAAAACAATATTGGAAGAGATAAATAATTTGATTTCAAATGAGGATAAATCAAAACCTCTTTCAGATTCTGAAATAGTAAGGCTGATAAAGGAAAAATTTGGAGTTGATATTGCACGCAGAACCATAGTCAAGTATAGGAAAAAGTTAGGAATAGCAAATGTTGAGGAGAGAAAATCTATGTATGAAAAACTTTTTAAAATCAAATAATAGTAAATCGCCGTATTAGACAAACGAATGAAATCAAAGAAAATTTTTTACGATTTATTTACTTTACTATTTGTTTGTCGCTTAAGGCGTAAATCTTATCATCAGGGCTTAAAAGATGGCTCTTAATCCTGCTTTAGTGTTAGTATCCATAGAATAAGATAAAAATTCCTTTTATGAAATTACGATTTTTTATAATTAGATTATTTAGTTAAGCTATTTTTCTTTTATTATTTATAATTAATAGTATATTAGCATAGCTAACGAAATTATTATGATTTTAGATTTTATTGAAAATATGAAAATTATATTTGAAACTTTAAATTAAATAGATAATATGAACTCAGGGGAACAGATATCTTTTCAGGAGATAATCAATGTT
>CAZRNR010000110.1:0-2004 GCA_964601505.1 uncultured bacterium
TCTCCATAAAGTTTGGCCAGTTTGCTCATGATAGACATAATACATCTTTTGCTGACTACATCCCACCTTCAAATCTTGCTCCACATCTTAAGTTCTACAATGAAAGCAGACTTGAAATTCAAGAAATTCAAGAAGGATTCGGGTGCAAATCAACTGATGTTATTTCAATAACCCTGATTCTTACTCTGTTTTTCGCATTCAAATCTATATTTCAAAATATCAAAAGAAATTTAAAGATGAAGACATGAAATCTTTTAATTTGAGAAAACTAAATAACAACATACACATACAAACGAAAATGCAAATTTTTACAGAGTTCAAATTCAAGGGCTAATTGAACTGTAAAAAAATTATAGACCAAAAATTGTAAAAATCTTCCTGATATTACAAACAGATATGAATTTTTTTACAATGCAGTTAAAAATTCTCCAAATAAATTTCTCCCTTTCTTGCAAAGCAGTAGTAGATAATAGTATCATCTTGTGTTCAATCTTCAAATGCTTTTACAAGCCATAGGAAGGAAAATCTATTTCTCAAAGTATCATAGACCCTTTTGGCTTCTTTCTTATCGAAAAAAACAGAAAAAAATGATGAACCCGAGCCGGTCAGATGAAACTTTGCAAACCTTGAGAGAAAATCTTTCACGCTTTTAGCTTCTGGATAAAGATCTAAAAAAGGGAATTCAAGATCATTCCATCCCAAAACAAACTCAAAGTCTTTCCATTTTATGACTCCAGAAGAAACTAGTTTTCTTAAATAACTTACCCTTTCCGTGTCGCAA
Source organism: uncultured bacterium (assembly GCA_964601505.1). Lineage (GTDB taxonomy): Bacteria > Calescibacteriota > Calescibacteriia > Calescibacteriales > Calescibacteriaceae > DRWZ01. The sequence continues at coordinate 782 of CAZRNR010000110.1, forward strand.
GAGATACCAAGACTATCAAATTTTTCATAAACATCTTTGGTTATCGATGATATGTTAGGAAAGACAATAAGAAACCAAGCTGAATTTATTCCTTCAATAGATATTTCTGATACAATTTCTCCCCTTCCAGAAATAAGAGATGGGGTTTTTTTTAAAAATAAAGGAACATCTGAACCAACCTTTTCAGCAATAACAGACATTTGTGGTATGTTAAATTTTTTGAGTACAGTCCCAGCATTAGAAGAAGCTCCTCCCAAACCAGCTCCGGGAGGTATGTTTTTTATAACGCGAACCTTGTAGAAATTACCAGTAAAACCAGATATATACCTAAGAGTGCGCGAAACAGTATTATCTTCTGGTATATCCCAATGAGATCTAAATTCAACAGAATTTTCGTATGATTCTTCAATCTCTATCAGATCACAAAGCTCCACCTTTTGAACGACAGAAAGTATTTCATGAAATCCGTCAGATCTCTTCCCCAAAACAAAAAGACAAAGATTAAGTTTCGCTGGACTTCTTACACAGACCACAATTACCTTACAATCATAGATAAAACACGAGATAAGAATTTATTAATCGCATAGTTCCCCTTTCTTTTGTTATCTGGAAGATAAAAATAGTTATCATCCCCAATATTCAAGGATGAATCTTGGGAACAAATTACACTAAAATAAAGAGAATTAAATATCGTAGGATCAGAAAATGGGATAAAGATCTTTGAATCAGAGAAGCATCCCTTAGGTAGAACTATGTTCTCCTGAAAGTTTTCAGGTGCTCCTTTTTCAAGTGTGAAAAGCTCAATACCTGAAAATATATCTTGATTAGGATTTACCTGAATTGCAAAAACATACTTATCATTCTGCCTTGTAACCAAAGGCAAAAGAGCTCTAAGATGCTTTGGTGAATCATCGGTCGGAACAGAAAAGAGTGTAGTTAGGTCTATAGAAAGTTTTACTTGAGGAAGAAAATTAGAAATAACTCTAATAATGCTTTCATTCAAGATTTTCGTTATATCATCAGGAAATCTAATACATCCATCATTATCTTCAATCTTTACCTTCTTCCTACCATCATCTTCTTGATAATTACATTTTAGCTCACCTGAAAAACTCTTTGACCACTTTGATAGCAATTTTGCAGTTTCTTGAGTAATATTTGGAACTAAATTATTAATTAGCCCTAATAGCCCGCATAAATCCGATAAAGTATTACTAAGTGAA
>CAZRNR010000111.1:0-1916 GCA_964601505.1 uncultured bacterium
CCCCCACCCTGGGGACCCTCCTCCGCCCCTCCCCGGGGACCAGGAGCTCCAGGGCGAAGGGTTTGGGGAGGAGGCCCTTGGGGTTGGGCCGGACCTCCAGGACGAGGAGGCCCGCGGCCTCCTCCCAGGCCCTGACCACCCCCAGGACGGAGAAGGTCCCCGCCAGCTCGGGCTTGGGGTGGGCGTGGAGGAGGCCCACCTGGGAGGCCTGGAGGTCCAGCCGCCCCTCTCCCGTCCTGGGCCAGAGGCGGACCCCCACCTCGGCCCCTTCGGGGTGGCGGCGGAGGGTGTGGGCCAGGCGCTTTCGGGCGGCCGGGGAGAGGCGCTTGCGCTTGAGGGGGACCTCCCCCTCAAGCTCCCGGCCCTCCAGCCGGAGGACGGGGTGCTTGCGCCCCTCCCCTGCGGGTAGGAGGGTGCCCGTGGCGCGCACCACGGCGTGGTAGTGGCTTGGCTTGGCCTTGGTTTCCTGGCCTTCCACGGCCATCCAGCATAACGCCGAGACCCCCCGCCGGTGGGCGGGGGGTGAGGGTGGGCCCTTCGGGATAAGGGCATCCCTGAGGCCCTTGGCTTTTCCGACCTCGAGGCCCGCAGGCCCCTTGGCCGCCGCCCTGGCCCCTCCCCGCGGGGAGGGGTTCGGACTTCCCCCAGCGCTCTCCCCCGGAGGCGGGGGCAGTTCCCCCGAGGGGCTTCCCTTCTTCGCCCGGGAACGGGGCGGGCCCTTCAGGTGGGCCAGACCCCCTCGTGAGGCCGAGGGCCGCCGTGGCTGGCCGTGTGGTGGCCACCACCCTCCCTTGAGGCCGGGAGCGGCCGGCGAGTCCGCCGGGATCCCGGCGAGGAGTCCCCTCCTCCCAGGGGCCCCTTCGGCCCTCGCGTCTCTCTCGCAGGTTCGGAGCCTTCACGCCCCGCTTTCCGACTCCCCTCCCGGGGAGGCCTCCTTCCGGCTGTCGGGGGAGGGCGAGGCCACCCTCCCCCCCAGTGGTGCCGAGGCCGGCCCTGGGCTGGAAACCCAGGTTAGCCGGTCCAGGCTTTCGGCGCGTGGTGCGAGGAGCGCGCCCCTCCACGACACCGCCGGGCGACAGGTACCCCGACGGGAGCCGCTTCGGTTCAGCCTACTCGCCTGGTCTCCCCCCCTGGTGCGGGCGCTTATCTCTCCGGGCCCTCCGGGTTTCCCCGTACGGCACCGGGTTTCGCCGCCCTACGCTACCGCCATCAACCGGGGCCCCCACCCCGTCCGGCGTTCACGCCCAGAGGTTCCCCCGTTAGCCAGCCCTACTGCGCCAGTACGCCCTTATGAGCCCTCAGCCCTGTTGTGGTCTGACCACTCCCCCCACCCTACGAGGTTCCAAGCTCGGATAGGGGGGCCAGGGGATGAGGGCGTCACCCGTGGGCACTTGGCTTCCCATAGGGGCCACGCGGGCCCCATGTACAGACCCGAGCTGTGCGCGCGGCCAGGGGTTTCAGCCGAAGCCTCCCCCCCTGTGCCCCCCCCTCCAGTCGCCCTTGGGGGGCTGGGACCTCGCGGTCCAGCCGCCGGTTTCCCGACGACACCCCACGTTCATCCGTGGGCCTCAGCGCTGGGCCTGTGGGCACCGGCCTAGGGTTCCCCCCAGACCGGAGGCGGGATGGGTTTCCCCCCCACTTTCGGAGCTGGCGGCCTAGCGTCTACTAGACCTGTCCGGGTCGCCCAACATCCACGACCCCGATCTCCTCGGGTGAGTGCGGTCGAAGGGGGGTTACCCCAGCGCCGCGTTGAGTGCGGGGCGAGCCAGGATTTCTCCCGGCACCCCGCTTCCCCGGCCACCTAGGGCGTGTGGGGGCACACCCTAGGCTACCCGGCCCCGGCACCACACCGGGAGGATGTCAGCCGCAGGGTACCACGCCGGTCCGGCGGGGGCAAGCGCCCGCGCCCAAAGGAA
>CAZRNR010000112.1:0-1901 GCA_964601505.1 uncultured bacterium
GCTGTTAACCAGCGGGTTGCAGGTTCGAGTCCTGCCCGCGGAGCTATTTTTATATGTTCTAAAACTGCCCCAGTGGATTTTTTCCTCTGGTGTGAGTTCAAGGGTGGGAAAACAATATCGCCAAAAACTTTTCTATCTGGAAATGGATTTGACTAAAATAATTTACCTTGCCCACTTTTTTCTTCAAGGTAGTATAAAGTCCTGTTAGTATAAAATTGATTTTCTAATCTTCCTGCATCATCTGGTTCAGTTTTGTGTTCTGGGAAAAATCTTATCATTATTCTATTGGCATGGTTATACCTGCTATTTACATTTTGAGGTTCTTTTATCATTCTTCAACTAAAGGTAAGATTAAGTTCATCTTAGTATAAGTTAGTACAAGGGTTTCTATAAATATTTTTTTTAAAAATTCATCTCTTAACTCACATGGAATATTTCTGCTTTCAAGAATGCTTTTCAATTTAGTATCTGTTGTTATTATGGGTGCTTTAGTTTTGCGATAGAGTTTTATAAGATAAGCATCATCTGGTTTTAATCTGTTTATGTCAGGTTCCTCCATTTCCTCAATATATATTTCTTCATATTTTTGTGAATTAAAATGTATAGCCTTAAAATAAAATCTTGCTATCCCACGCTTAACCGCATCTGATGTAGCATACTTTGAAAAATCCCATTCCTTTTCCTGAAATTTAGAAGCCCTTGCTACTGCGATTTTATCGCATTTATTGTATAACCCTTCTAAAAAATCAACAGCCTCTTTTTGTTTTTCTTGTCCATTTTCACCATTTAGGTCAGACCATAGCCATTCATCTATTATGAAAATTTGAGGCATAGGCTTTTTAACTTTTTTCAAAGAAGACTTTTAAATCTTCCAATTCACCTTCTACAAATGAAGAAAGTCCCCCCTCAATTTGTCCTTTTTCATTAATTTTTTGTTCTTCAAACTTTGTGCTTCTTTTCTCTTTTTTCACAAGATAACATTTCACATCTTCTGGTTTTATATCTTTTCTTCTCACCGCTGATAAGAGTGAGCTAACAAATACCTCACTGTGAGTAGTTAAAATTATTTGTTTTTCTTCTTCCTTAATGATTGAGCAAAAAGTTTTCACAAGGGAACGAATAATAGATGGGTGAAGATGAACTTCAGGTTCTTCTATTAGAATCGTTTTTATTTCAGGTCTATAAATTTTTGCAAGAAGATAGACAACCTGATTTACTCCAAATCCATCATTTACAAGATATACAGGGGTTCTTGAACTCTTGTCTGTTGTCTGGAAGAATGCTGTTGCTATTCCTGGTGGTATATAAAGTCTAAAATCTCTATTGAAAATCTTTTCTAGATCAACTGATATTTTAGGTGGAAGGTCTGGATCATTAATGATAATTGAAGCAACCTCAACATCAGATGTTGGATTTGGAGATACTGGAGCAGGTGAATAATTCGGAAGAAAAAAACCTCTACGATGCGGTGCGATATCAATTTTTCCTTTCAAATAATCTGGTAACTTATTAAGTTTGATTGAAAATTCAGTTGCTTTATTCTGTGTTTCAGCTATTGGTTGTTTGGGTGAAACTGAGGATGAAATTCCATTCCAGTTTACAGTATATTCTTGCTCATCCTCCTTAATCATAAATGGGAAGTTTTGATTAAGTCCGTAAGGTATGCTCACCTTAGCTTGCATTTTTATGATTTCTGAGTTTAGAAAAATATCAGCTGAATTTTTCTTTAGTGATATTCCGTACTCTCCGTCGTCAATAGAGATAAATATATCTACTGTTCTTTCTTTGTCGTGATTAAAAACACAGTTATCAAAGCCACCAAGATTCATAAAACCAAGATTGAAAAAACCATCTGATTGTTGATTTGGATTTATAATGAAATTTTTTAAAACAAGGAATGA
>CAZRNR010000113.1:0-1842 GCA_964601505.1 uncultured bacterium
GATACCTTTGAATTCCCTAAGTCTATTTATCAGTTCAACTGCTGTAGGTTTATCATTCCAAATGTTTTGAGCCTTACCTTTATATTCAGATAATATCAGCTTAGAAGCTTCAATTATCCAATCTGCTAATTTCTCTGGAAACCTATGCAGAGATTTTTCTTCATCTTTTCTTCCGCGTAATACCTTTTCTAATTCGCTTTTTCTCATTTTAGCTATTTTCCTCACATCAAGATGCCCAAGTCGTTTCTTTAACTCTATTGGTGCTTCCCATGCTTTTCCGTATCGAATACTCTGGTCAAAAATCACCCCAAAAAGGAACCCCAAAGGATTTCTTCTGGGATTTATCACTACTTCATCCTCTTCATATTCCCCTTCATCTTCCTCATATTCTCTCCCATATTTTATCAAAGCTTCAACTATTTTCTTTTTCCTTTCTAAACTTATCATGTTTTTAAATTTAATCAACTTTTCTCCAAAAAAAGTATCGCGGTCAAAGTTTTTTCCTTCTTCATTGAATCCTGATGAAAATTCCTTCTGGATTAGAATTCCTACTCCTGAACCAACCATTGCAAAAATACAAAATACTGGTTTATACTTTTTACTTTTCATATCCTTACTCTGTTTAAAGAGCATTTTTTGATTTGATGGACGCAACAAAGTCTTAAAATTAAAATTGATACATGCGAAGGAAAGGAATAAGAAACCTGAGGGAAATTGAGAAGGAAATGAATAGCTATAAAGTGATAACTTTAGGAGATATTTATCGGGCTTTGAGAGATCATCCTGAATAGGCTCAGGAACTAAGAAGAGTTTTTCTCACTGAAGAACTACTTGAACTCCCAAAAAGATTTCAAGATTTCTTACAAAAGGATTTCTATAAAAGTTGATAAAATTGAAAAAGATGTTGCTATACTAAAACAAGATGTTGATATACTAAAGCAAGACGTCGCAATATTAAAACAAGATGTTGCAAAGCTCAAGAGTGATGTAGGTTGGTTAAAGGGCGGATTTATGGAGTTGCATGTAAGAGACAGAGTTGGTGCTTTCTTTGGACGATTGCTAAAGAGAGCAAATCTTGTAGATAGTAGCAAACTTGCTGACTCCTTGTATGATGCGGTAGAAAAAGGAATAATTAGCTCTCAGGAAGCAGAGGATGCTCTCAGAGTTGATGCTTTAGTTAAAGGATTCCCTCGCAAAAATGGACAAAAGGAAGTCCTTATCGCCGCTGAAATATCCTTTGCTGTAGATAAAGGAGATGTGGAGAGAGCAGAAAAGAGGGCGATGATAATACGCAAAGTTCTTGGTAAAGAATGTATCCCAGCAGTTATTGGTAAGGAATTCACTGAAGGGGCAAACAAAGCTTGCCAAGATCAAAGCGTGCTTCTAATCTGAAAAACTTTGGTTGATCTACCTAAACCTCTATTGCAAACATAGTCAAAATATTATATTACCTATATTACTCCTCATATCTTGACGCATCTTAAATTTTTTAACCCGATTAACAAAGCAAAAAATTTTGAACAAATCCTTCAAAAGATTCTCATGATTCGTCCCTTTTCATTAAATAAATCCTACATTAAACATAGCTTTTGTTCCGAATCTCCTAAAATTTTCAAAGAGAAAACCTATAGTGCATTCCCTAATTTTTTGAAAGATTAAATCACTTCATAGTTGCGTTATAGATTTTTCTTGTAAAAGTTCAGGAAAGCACTATAAACAAAAATATTGAAAAAATAACAGAATACGTAAATCATCTTACAAAACAAGTTTCAAATCTGAATTCAATTAGAAGGCAGGTGTGATCGGTATGAAAATGACCACACCTGCCATCAATTACTTCGG
>CAZRNR010000114.1:0-1801 GCA_964601505.1 uncultured bacterium
ACATAATACAGTATTTCTTCTTGTTCCCCTTACATAGATCAATATTTTTCTACAAACTTTGTGAAAGTTTCTTTTCCTTCATTACGAACAAAAGAAGTTTAATAATAACCTTACTAGAGGGCTTTTGGAACCACCAAATACAATTATAATTTTTCTTCTCTCGTTGGCTTTTAGCTATCCGATAGAGTTAGTGTAAAATTCCAACCACATCAAAAAATCTCTTACTCATATATATTCTTCTTCAATTATTATTGAGGAAGCAATAACACCATTGGAGTTGAATTTATGTTTTACATGCATTCTTATATATATCCGACAAGATGTTGCTTTCTTCCCTTTTTAGCCCTTTGTCTCAGGTGAATTTCTAATCTTTCTTGGCACATTTAAAATTTAATCTCTCTAATAACTGAGTTGAAATCTAATCTATTATAAATCTTTTACATATTTTTGGTGATTCAGAACCGCCTCGTCATTCTGTAAACTACTGTAAGCCATTACTCACCAAGTATTCATAAATGATATCAGCAATAATCTTGTGTCCCACTTCATTAAGGTGAACTTTGTCCATTCCAAAGATTGTCATAGGATCTTGATAGCTATTTATATAATCTTGAAACATTATATTTTTAATATTCTCCTCATTGAAAAAATATTTTAACCTGTTATAAGTTGTTGTTCCTATTTTACATTGTAACCGCAGATTGGATACATTAAAAATACTTGCAAAATTTGAATAGACCCTCAAGCACAAATCTTTGGACAAAGAGAGACTTAAAGGGATAGACATAACTATAAAGTTGCTTCCAACCTGCTCTGCTTTTTCCTTAAATTTTTTCAACAGATTCAACTGCTCTACCCACACCTCCTCAGCAAGCTCATTATTTGTGTAAAGTATAACATATGCTAGATACCATCTTCTGAATCTGATTTTTGCAAGTTCAGTGGATAGTTTGCTACCTAAATCTAAGAACAAATATGAAGCCAAGGCAATCGGAGGTATTATATAGTTATAGGTCCATCCAAGAAGATTATAGATATGTGTCGCAAAAGTGGAGTAATAATTAACATTATCAACAAGGTCATTTTCATAGTGTGCAAGCAATACGATATCAGGATTATATTTTTGTCCCTCAGAAGAGAAAAAAGCGTATTGGTTTTTAGTGCCCCATCCTGGTATTGAAGCATTCATAATTTCCCATCCCGGCAGCTTCCTTTGCAAAATTGATGAGAATCTATCTTCTACATTTTTAAGTCCCACTCCTGCTGCCTGGGAATCTCCTAATATTATCATTCTTTTGCCTTTCTTCTCATATATCCATTCTTTATCTGGAAATCCTCTTGAATTTATCTTGAAACTGTACAGTTTGGTATTTGGTGGAAAAATCGTACCATATTTTGGATGATATATTAATCTAGGGTTGAGAACATAGAAATAGAAAGGATTATCCAAGATAAGCAGATCGTTAATAATTATACAAGCCTTACAAGATATTGGTATAAATATTATAAGTATCAATATAAATACAAGCTTTTTCATATTAAATATTTAAGTAGCTTTGTATTTAATGGACTAATCTTATAGAATCACAGCCTAAAAATTCTATATTATTTAATAACGCTCCACTCAAACATATATCTTGATTTGATATTCCTGTATCTTGTGTCTTAAAATGAAATACAGCATCAATAAAACCATCTTGATTAACTGCTTTGTCAAATAAATATGTACCAAAAATTGTCAATTTCCTCTGGCATAAATTTGTGAGTTGAGGATAAAAATTTTTTGATACAGCATTCTAAC
>CAZRNR010000115.1:0-1722 GCA_964601505.1 uncultured bacterium
AGGTGGTTTTGTCTGCTTTGTAGTTGGGAACAGACGAGTCAAAGGAGTTGAACTTTATACAGATAGAATATCTGTTGATTTCTTTTCGTATTTTGGTTTCAAACACATAAAAACTATTGTTCGTGATATATCAAATAAAAGGATGCCATTACAAAACTCACCGTCAAATATAAAAGGAGAAAAGGAATCAACTATGAATCAGGAGTATGTAGTTATCTTGAAGAAATAAATCAAAACATATCACTTCTGATAATTATCACAATATCAAAATAAAACTCTTAGGATCTTATTAAATTTTTCAGCTCATCTACCACCAATTCATGAATAAGGATTTATATGCAATTTATCGAAACAATATAAAAGTTATTTAGTTCCTAAAGGAGGATTTATAATACTTTATCGGGAAGAGATATACAAATCCAAAGCATTCTCCCTTATCCTTTTCTCTGTGTTTGTGATGCTGTTTGTGGGCCTTTATAACAGATATAAAATAAAAATTCTTTGGAGTTTTGATAAACTTCATTCTCCTATGAGAGAGTATATCATGCATGAAAAAATACGCAATTCCATATAGAAATAAACCAAAACCAAATCCCATAAATAGATTATTATGTTTTTCAAAACCAAAGTAAATTGAGATTATACTTGCTGAAGCAAAAAAGAGAACAAAAAGATCATTCTTTTCCAAACCCACATTCGGATACTTCTGGTGATGATCTTTATGCAGAACCCAAAGGAAACCGTGCATCACATACCTATGGATTATCCAAACAATTGGTTCCATAAGAAAAAAAGTCGCTATAGAATAAAGCAAAACCTCAAACATAAATAGAAAAACCAATAAAAATAAATCAGTGTCAATGTAAGAAATATTTCAAAAGTTTCATATCTTTCAGTAATTTTCAATCTACATTTAATATTCAGAAAACTTCTGAAAAAATTCACATCAAAATAAAAATAGTTTTAACCTGAATCTTGCAAGAAGTCTCCATCCTCTACATGGTGGAGATGAATTGCAAATACTTGACAAGAAGTCAGTTTCTGATTATAATTATATATAACCCTGATAACCAAAGGGTTTGGTTCATCCACCTTAAGGATGGTAGGGCTGGGACGGCCCGAACTTACGCCTGTGGAGAGGCCTATGAGCCTCGTTGAAGCAGGAAGCTCCATCTTCTATAAGATGGAGTAGTTCACTCTATCTAAATCTGAATAAGAAATGGTAGATAAGGCGAAATCTAATCTCTTCAGGAGAAATAATTGATGATACGAGAAATAATACAAAAGCTTTTCTATAAAGATCCAGATATCAAATATAAGTTCCCAGAATTTGTTTTAAGAAAAATATTAGCAGAAATAAAAGGAGACATCTTAGATATAGGAACGGGAGATGGTATGAAACTAAAAAGGATTCTGCAAAGCATTGATAAAAGCAATATAGGAAAAGTTCTTGCAATAGAAATAAATCCCAAGATGTATGCATTGGCAAAAGAAAATCTTCAAAGTATTTGCGATTCAGTTATAAAATCAAATATTGACAGCTTTGAAACAGAAAAAAGATTTGATACTATATTAATGTTTGAAGTTCTAGAGCATCTTGAGAATCCAAAAAGATCTCTACAAAAAATTGTAAAACTACTGAAAGATAATGGGAAAATCATTATAACCACACCTAATAAGTTGATCTACGACATTTTAGATCACTTCAAAAAGCAAAACTAT
>CAZRNR010000116.1:0-1720 GCA_964601505.1 uncultured bacterium
GCGAAAACCTCACAAGGCTTTATGAGAAAAACACTGCGGTGATGGAGATAGTGAAGAGCTTGGGTAGGTAATTGTCTGAACTCTTTCCCTAAGAAGGTCATATACAACTTGCAGTTTAAGTTAAAATGTGCTATTCTAAGAGAAAAGTAAAGTAAAAGCATTCTATATGAACGGTAGAGCGGATGGAGAACTATAATGCCATAGAGCCTACAGAGGAAGATATAAAAAAATTGCTTGACTGTTATTTATCATTCCTGAACTTGAATACTTTCAACACATTTCTTATATCCAACCAAAAAGGTAGAGTTTTTCATATCTCACAGGAAGTGTTTAAAAGTGTTATAGAAGAGCTGGATGAACATGGGAAAGCTGATTTGCTTAAGATAATAGGCAGTATTTCAGGCAAGCAGATAAAGACTGCTCTGAAAGAATTTATACGGGTAAATCTTATTGATGAAAACAATCCGACATTAGAGAGAAAATTTGGTCTTGCTTTTGCACCATTTAATGTAGAAGACAGTGAGGATAGTGTTATAGCCTTTTTTTACAAACTGGAATTTGATGAATATAAAGATGCTCTGCTTGTTGGAGAACCTGTGGTAAATAATTACATTGAAGAAGAGATAAAGAAATATAAAGGTGAAGAATACTCAATTAAAAAGTTCTTAAAAAAGTCAAATGATATGCTTGAAGTGCTGGATATTATGCTTAATATTTTTGAGATTTTAGGTATAATACAGCTTACACCATCTACTAATTTGACTATTAAACTTGTTTTCTCTTCGTCATCTGTTTTAAAGCTAACCAAGCTGATAAAAGGTAGCCAATCTACTACCGATAAGGACCTTTCAGGAAGCATATTCGTATTCTGGTATACAGATGATGTGTTTACACAAAGGCTTAGAAAAGACCTCGAAAGAATAAAAGATAGCTTGGGGCAGAAGGAAATAGAAGAGAAGTTAAAAAAGCTATGGCAAAAACAAGTGCCTGCTATGGCAGATATGGATACATTCAGAGAGTATCAGTTAAGTTTTCTTGAACACGAGCTTACTGAATCTCAAAAGAAGGCATACAGAAGAATACTTGCACAAGATATTACAGCCATTGAGGGACCTCCTGGCACTGGCAAAACACAACTTATAGCTACTTATTGTATGGATATGCTAATACATGGTAAAAACGTTATACTAACAAGCACAAACAACAAAGCAGTTGATAATATAGTCAATAAGTTAGAAAAATTTGATGAATATATGTCAAACAAACTCTTAACTGGTAGGTATTTAAAAGGATATATGAAATATACATCTGGAAGTGTGCTTGCGGAATACATAGAAAAGGAAATTTTATCTGCACAACATACTCAAGAGGAGGTAAAACAAAACATAAAAATTCTTGAAGAGCAAATCGCAAAACTAAAGAGCATTATTTACAACATAAATAGACTCACCTCGCTAAAGGAATTTATAGAAAAGATTATCAATGATATGGCATTAACGAGAGAGAATATAAACCTTTTGAGCAAAGAGCTGTTCTTATCCACAGACAAGGCTGACATTTTTAACAAGGATAATCTTCTTACCTTTTCTAAGCTATTTCTTAGGCTCAATAGATACTATGCATATTTGCCAGTAATATCCTTCTTTATAAAAAGGTCTTTCTTCTCCTATGCATCAGAAAAGGGAATAAAAGTATTAGGTCAAAGTGATGCTAAATATCT
>CAZRNR010000117.1:0-1237 GCA_964601505.1 uncultured bacterium
GCTTTGCCGTCCCGCCACTTATCGGAGAAAACTACCTTCTTGATGCGCGGCAAAAGCACCGTGTAGAAATAATCGGCCATCTCCACCAGGATGTATTTGCGCCGGCCGCCGTCCTGACGGTTCAGGTTGATCACGGCATGGGCCGTGGTGCCGGAGCCAGCGAAGAAGTCGAGGACAGTACAGCGAGAATCTCCAGCCGCCTCGATTAATTTTTCTATCGTCTCGGGGTCTTTAGGGTTAGCATAAATATCTTTGCCTAAAATGTCTCGCAATTTCTGGAAAGCGCCGCGGCGGTCCTTGTAAAAAACAGGCCAAAGCACCTGCCCTTCAATCTCGTGAAGGTAGCGCTTTAACTTGGGAACCGATTTTTCATCGGGTCCAAACAACACCCTGCCTGCATCAATAGCTTCCTGCATTCGCTCAGGGGTGGGAAAGACCCAACCACGTTGCGGTACCCTGACTGGTTTTCGGGTCACGGGATGCAGAACCTCGTATGCAGGACCGCCCCCGCCTGGCCAGGAGATGTCCCCAGGAAAGAAGACACCATGTTCATCCACCATAAAGTAGTGGCGGTGCATCTTTGCTGGGTGCCCTCGCGGTAAGGAGGAATACCAGGACTTCAACTCCTCTGTTATCTTGGCATAGTCGCCAGGGTACTGCTGCCGAAGTTTCTCGACCACTCGGTAGATTTCATCAATCCCTTCTTTTCGCACGCGCCAGCGTATATCCCGCTTGGACAAGTACTCCTTGTTTTTCACGAAGGTCACGATGTAATCTTGGGATACTGAAATGAACCGCGAGTCGTTCTTAAGTCCCCCCTCCCAGACCATTGATGTAATGGCGTTCTCATCCCCGAAAAGTGAGCGCATGAGTAACCATAGAGTGTCGTGCTGATTGTCATCAACGCTCACGAAAATGGCTCCATCTTCGGACATCCAGCCCTTGGTTAGTCTTAAGCGATTTTCCACCATCGCAAGCCACGAAGAACATTGGTAGTGGTCTCGATAAATAAACTCATCAGTCCCCGTGTTATATGGGGGGTCAATGTAGACGACCCTTACCCTCTCCCGAAACTTCGGTAGCATCGTGTTGAGCGCCTGGTAGTTCTCGCTTTTGATGAGCCAGCCGTCTAAGGCTTCGTCCAGGTTGTCAAAGAGGGAAAGGATTTCCAGTTCCAGGTCTTTGAAGTAGCGGGTGTCTATGGGCAGGAAGCGGTAGCGGGGATGGAGGGATTTGC
>CAZRNR010000118.1:0-1135 GCA_964601505.1 uncultured bacterium
CCCAAGAAGGGAGAGGCCACCCGGGGGCTTGCCGTAAGGCGCACACCCACCCCCCAAAGGGCCCCGGGATCGGGAAGCCGGGAGGCCGCCTCCGCCAGGGCCCGGACCTCCCCCAGGGCCAGGGCCAGGAGATGGCGGTTGGCCCCTAGGGTCAGCCCAGCCCATAGCCCCAAGGCCAGGGCCAAAAAGGGTAGTAGAACGGCCCGTGCCACAATCCGATTGTGCAGCCAAGTGGCCGCACGGTGGTTTCGCAACATGGGGTGCCCGGAATGGGGACTGGGAAGCCCCTTTTGGAGCCCCCACCGCGGCGAAAGCCGCGGCGGGGTACTTAAGCGGGGTAGGCCAAGGCGGCCTCGGGCTCCAGGGAAAGCCGAAGGCGGGCCTCCCGCACGGGAAGGGAGTTGGTGAAGCGGATCAGGGCCTCTCCCACCCGCACCCAGTGCTCGTAGTGGCTTCCCAGATAGAGGCTATGGGCGAGCTCCCCTTCCAGGACGTTCACCTCTCCGGGGCCTGCGGGCCTTAGGGCCTCGGGGCGGAGGACCAGCTTGGCAAGCCGTCCCGGGGTAAGGGCCCCCATGGCCCGGGCCCGCAAGGGAAAACCCGCAAGCTCGAGGCGGGCCATGCTCCCCTCGAGGCTCACCACCAGGGCCTCCACCACGTTGGGGTTCCCCAGGAAGTCGGCCACGAAGAGGGTCTTGGGGTGGCGGTAGAGTTCCTCCGGGGTACCCACCTGCTCCATCCGCCCCTCGTTCAGGAGGGCAATGCGGTCGGCGATGGCCATGGCTTCCACCTGGTCGTGGGTGACGAAGAGGGCGGCCTTCCCCGTGGCCTTCAGCGTCTCCCGGAGCCAGACCCGGGCCTGGTCCCGGAGCTTGGCGTCCAGGTTGGAAAGGGGCTCGTCCAGGAGAAGGAGCCTGGGGTCGTAGGCCAAGGCCCGGGCCAGGGAGACCCGCTGTTGCTGCCCCCCAGAAAGGGCCCCCGGGTAGCGGCGCTCCAGCCCGGTGAGACCGAGCCGGTCCAATAGTTCCAGGACGCGCCTCCGCACCTCCTCCTCCGACACCCGCCGGAGCCTGAGGCCGTAGGCCACGTTCTCGTAGACGGTGCGGTGGGGCCAGAGGGCGTAGGACTGGAAGAC